>JBCDEC010000025.1:0-27574 GCA_039179965.1 Pseudomonadota bacterium | reverse complement strand
GGCGATCTATCTGGCGTTGCTCTGGCCGCTGGTGCGCCTGATCAGCCGGTTTGAGCGCCGCATCGCAACCTGAAGAGCAAAGAGGTAGAGACATGCGGGAAATCGTCATTGGCGGCGCCCAGATGGGACCGATTCAAAAGGCTGACAGCCGCGCGGATGTGGTGGCGCGGATGATCGCGCTTTTGGATCAGGCCAAGGCGGCGGGATGTGACCTGGTGATCTTTCCGGAACTGGCGTTGACCACGTTTTTTCCGCGCTGGTACATGGAAGACCCGGCCGAGGTCGACCAATGGTTCGAAACCGAGATGCCGAATGCCGCCACGCAACCCCTGTTTGACCGCGCCCGGGCGCATCAAATCGCCATCAGTTTCGGCTACGCGGAGAAGACCCCCGAAGGTCGGTACTTCAATACGTCGATCCTGACCGACCGCGATGGCACCATCGTTGGCAAGTATCGCAAGGTGCATCTGCCCGGGCATTCCGAATTCGATACCGAGCGCGCGTTCCAGCATCTGGAAAAGCGGTATTTCGAACCCGGCGACCTGGGCTTTCCGGTGTGGCGGAACATGGATGCCTGGATGGGCATGTGCATTTGCAACGACCGCCGCTGGCCCGAGGTCTATCGGGTTATGGGGTTGCAGGGGGCCGAGTTGATCATGCTCGGCTACAACACACCCTCGGTCAATTCGCAGATGGGATCGGAAGGTCTGGAACAGCGGCTGTATCACTCGGATCTGTCGATGACTTCCGGCGCCTATCAGAATGCCGCCTGGGTCGTGGGAGTGGCCAAGGCGGGGGTCGAGGACGGTCATCCGCTTATGGGCGGCTCGATCATCGTCGATCCCAACGGCTTTGTCGTGGCCCGCGCCACGAGCGAAGCGGATGAACTGATCACCCATGCCTGCGACATGGACATGTGTCACTTTGGCAAGACCACGATCTTTGATTTCGCACGCCATCGCCGGATCGAGCATTACAGCCGCATTACCGCGCAAACGGGTGTGGAGTATCCCGAGTGACCATGCAGGTGGATTTGGGGTCTCTGACCCCACAGGATCGCTACAAACTGCTGACGGCGGTTGTATTGCCGCGTCCGGTGGCCTGGATCACCACGATCAGCCCGGCGGGCGTTGTCAATGCGGCGCCCTATTCGTTCTTCAACCTGTTTGGCAAAGACCCCGCGCTGGTGATCCTGGGCCTGGAGCATCGCGCCGATGGCAGGGCCAAGGACACCACCCGCAATATTCGCGATACCGGCGCCTTTGTGGTCAATATCGCGACGCCGGATCTGACTGCCGCGATGGTGGCCACCGCCGCCGCCTATGATCCGGACACCAGCGAAACCGATGCGCTGGGATTGGCGACCGCACCCTCTGTGCACGTGACCCCGCCCCGACTGGCCGACGTGCCCGTCGCGATTGAATGCCGCCGCATCGATGTGCGGGTCTATTCGGACGAGCGCGAGATCGTTGTCGGCGAGGCGGTGGGTCTGGCCGCCCGGGACGGTCTCGTGGATCCGTCCAACTGGCATGTCGACTGGAAGGGTGATTATCCTGTCGCCCGCCTCTTCGCGGATCGATATGCTCGTCTGGACGAAATCGCGCCACGGCACATTCCACCCACGCCCGGCCCAACCGGAGACCTCTCATGATCGACAGACAGTCCAGCGGCGTCTACATCATCGCCGCAACCCCTTTTGACGAGTCCGGGGCGCTCGATCTCGACAGCACGGACCGCATGGTCGATTTCTACCTCGACTGCGGTGTCAGCGGGATGACCATCCTCGGCATCATGGGCGAGGCGCCCAAACTGGGGGGCGACGAAGCGCAGGTCTTTGCACGCCGCGTGCTCAAGCGCGTGGATGGACGGGTGCCGGTGGTGGTGGGCGTCTCGGCGGCCGGTCTTGACAATATGGCAGCGCTGGCGCGGGCAACGATGGATGCAGGCGCCGGCGGTGTCATGGTCGCCCCGCAACCCGGAATGATCACCGAACCCAAGCTGAAGGGATACATGGCGCAGGTCTGCGCCGCGCTGGGGGAAGATATTCCGATTTGTTTTCAGGACTATCCGCAGACAACGGGCGTGCAGGTATCGGTCGAGACGATCCTGGGACTGACGGTCGATCATCCACAGATCGTGATGCTGAAGCACGAAGACTGGCCCGGCCTGACCAAGCTCAGCCGCGTGCGCGCCGAAACCGGGACCGCAGACGTGCCGCGCCTGTCGATCCTGACCGGCAATTCGGCGCTGTTTCTGCCACAGGAAATGCAACGGGGCGCGGATGGGGCGATGACCGGATTTGCCTATCCCGAGATGCTGGTTCAGGTTGTGGCCAAGCATCAGTCAGGCGATGTGGATGGCGCCGAGGATCTGTTCGACGCCTACCTGCCGCTTGTGCGCTACGAACAGCAACTGGGCCTGGGGCTTGCCATCCGCAAGGAGGTGCTGCGCCGACGGGGGGTGTTGTCCAGTGCCAAGGTGCGGGCGCCCGGCCCCTCCATGACCCCGCTGGATTTGACGGAATTGTCGCGCTTGACGCTGCGGCTTGAGAAACGACTGGAGGAGTTGAACTGATGGACCTTGGATTGACTGGAAAACGCGCCCTTGTGATGGCGTCATCGCGGGGTCTTGGCCTGGGCATCGCTCAGGCACTGGCCGCAGAGGGCTGCCATGTTCTGCTGTCCGGGCGCAGCGCCGACAAGCTCGCAGAGGCGGCGGAGGCGATCACCGCGAAAGGCCCGGGCAAGGCGTCTTACGTGGTGGCGGACCTCACCGGCGAGAACGCCGTTGAAACGCTGGCAGAGGCGGCCAGTTCCACTCTGGGCGGCGTCGATATTCTGGTGGCCAACACCGGCGGGCCGCCTCCGGGGCAGATGGTGGATGTTGACCCTCAGGCGCTTGGCGCGCAGTTCCAGTCCATGGTGTTGAGTGTGATCGCGCTGACCGGTCACCTGATGCCGGGGATGCGGGCGCAGAAATGGGGGCGTGTCATTGCGGTTGGCTCTTCTGGCGTTATTCAGCCGATTCCCAACCTTGGCATGTCGAACGCGCTGCGCTCTGCATTGGTGGGCTGGTCCAAGTCCCTGGCCGGGGATGTGGCGGCGGATGGCGTCACGGTCAACATGCTGTTGCCGGGCCGTATCCACACCGAGCGGGTCGATGAACTGGATGCTGCGGCCTCCAAGAAAACCGGCAAGTCGATGGACGACACCCGCGCAGCATCGCGCGCCACCATTCCCGTCGGCCGCTACGGCAAGGTCGAGGAGTTCGCCGCGGTTGCAGCGTTTCTGGCCTCCGAGCAGGCCAGCTATGTCACCGGCAGTCTGATCCGTTGTGACGGCGGAGCGATCAAGGCGATCTGAGGGCAGCTGTCATGTTTGATCTTGTTATCAAGGGCGGCGATGTTGTCACTGCCAGCGACCGGTTTTCGGCTGATATCGGCATCAGGGACGGTCGGATCGCCGCCCTTGGTGCCGGGCTGGAGGGGGCCGACACGATTGATGCGGCGGGCAAGCTGGTCCTGCCCGGCGGCATCGAAGCGCATTGCCATATCGCGCAGGAAAGCGCTACGGGCGGGATGACGTCGGATGACTACCGCTCCGGCAGTATCAGCGCGGCCTTTGGCGGAAACTCGTGCTTCGTGCCCTTCGCGGCACAGCACCGTGGCATGGGCGTAACCGAGACGCTTGATCTTTATGATAGCCGCGCGCGAGGGTCATCGGTGATCGACTATGGCTATCATCTGATCGTTGCCGACCCGACCGAACAGGTGCTGACCGAGGAATTGCCGGCCGCGTTTCAGCGCGGCGTGACCTCGTTCAAGGTCTTCATGACCTATGATCTGATGCGCGTCGACGACCGGCAGTTCCTCGACATTCTCAGTGTTGCGGCAAGCCACGGCGCGCTGACCATGGTGCATGCGGAAAACTCGGGCATGATTTCCTGGGTCTCGGACCGTCTGGTGGCAGCCGGCCACACGGAACCGCGCTATCACGCCATTTCGCATCCGGCGATCGCAGAGGCCGAAGCGATCAATCGCGCGATCTCGCTGGCTCGGCTGGCGGATGCGGCGCTTTTGATCGTGCACGTGTCCACGCCCGAAGGCGCGGGGCTGGTGTCGGACGCGCGTCTGGCGGGGTCCAAGATCTTTGGCGAAACCTGCGCGCAATACCTCTTTCTGACCCGCGACGATCTGGATCGACCGGGGATGGAGGGGGCCAAGTTCATGTGCTCACCCCCTTTGCGGGACGAGGCCACGCAACAGGCGCTGTGGCGGCATCTGCAGGCGGGCACGTTCAGCGTCTTTTCATCCGACCACGCACCCTATCGCTACGACGAGACGGGCAAGCTGTCGAACGGGCCGGACGCCACGTTCAAGCAGATCGCAAACGGGATGCCCGGGATCGGGTTGCGCCTGCCGTTGCTGTTCAGCGAAGGGGTCGGCAAGGGACGCATCACACTGCAGCAATTCGTGGCGCTGTCGTCGACGAATGCCGCGCGGCTTTACGGGCTGGATCGCAAGGGCAGCATCGCCATCGGCATGGATGCCGACATCGCGATCTGGGATCCGAACGAAACGCGGGCCGTGACTGTCGAGGATCAGCACGACAACATGGACTATACGCCCTATGACGGCATGGTGCTGACTGGCTGGCCAAGCCTCGTTCTGTCACGCGGTACCCGGGTCATCGAGAATGGCGCATTACGTGCGGCGCCGGGCCATGGCCAGTTCGTGGCCCGATCTCGCATCGATCTGACAGGGCATCCGGGCGGCAAGCTGCCGGAGCTGGATCCAGAGCAGAATTTTGGCGCTCGGATTGCGCCATGAGCGGGCCGATCCTTGTCATCAATCCGAATTCCAATCAGGCCGTCACCGATGGTCTGGACCGCACGCTTGATCCGTTTCGCGCAAAGGGGGGGGCGGCGATTGAATGTGTCACGCTGGCAGACGGTCCGTTCGGCATCGAAAGCCAGGCCCATGCCGATCAGGTGATCGTGCCACTGGTGGCCATGGTTCAGGCACGCCCCGACGCTTCGGCCTTTGTCATTGCATGTTATTCCGATCCGGGGATCGACTCCTGTCGCTCCGTGTCGACCGTGCCGGTCTTTGGCATTCAGGAAAGCGGCGTCTTTACCGCGCTGAGCCGCGGCGACCGGATCGGGATCATCGGGATCTCCAGCGCCGCCGAACGCCGCCACCGGCTTTACATGCGGCGCATGGGCATTCTGGATCGGGTGGCGGGCGAGCGGGCCCTCAACATGAGCGTCGACGAAAGCGCGCGTGGCTCCGGCACGTTTGAGCGGCTGATTGATGTGGGTCAGGCCCTGATCACGGATGGCGCCGAGGCATTGGTGCTGGGATGTGCGGGCATGGCTGTTCATCGGGCCGGGCTGGAAGAGAAACTGGCATGCCCGGTGATCGACCCCACACAGGCCGCCGTTGCCATGGCCCTCGGAACAGTTTGCGCGGCGCAGCTTTAGCGTCTGAAGTGGTCCAAGCCAAAGCGGGCCGGGTGTTCACACCCCGGTCCGCTTTTTTCGTGTCTGACTGGTGGGATGCCGCCCCCTACGCCGAGGGTCGACCGTCAGCGCAATGCGGCAGGCGCCCTAGTTCAGAGTGGCGTCCCAGAGATAGACCTTTTCGTCCGGACGCGGTGTCCAGTTCAGCCTGTTGCTCACGCCGTAGAAATCGGGCTGGAAGTACAGGTGCAGCCAGGGTCCGTCATCGTAGAAGACCTGCAGCATCTCATCCACGATCTGCCGCGTTTCCTCTTCCGAAGTTGCCGCCGCAATGTCCGACCAGCGGTCAAACCAGCGAGGATCGTCCCAATGGGTGTAGTTGGTGCCCGAGTCGACGGCCGCCAGATCGGTCATGTCATAAAGCGGGCTCCAGAGCGCGCCGCCGGATCCGATGAAGTACAGCGGGCCTGCGTTGCGTTCGCGTATGATCGGAATGTAGACGCTGGACCATTCCATGATCTGCAGATCGACATCCAGACCGACATCGCCCAAATACTGCGCAATCGCCTGAACCACATTGGCATCGTTCAGATAACGGCCCTGGCCGGCCTGAAAGGCAATGGAAAACCTGTTGCCGTCATCGCCACGGGGCCAGCCGGCCTCGTCAAGAAGCTGTTCGGCTTTCTCCGGATCATAGGGATAAGGCTCGATGCTCTGGTTGGCATTGGGCGGGTTCACGATACCCGTCATGCGCTCGCATTCGAAATTCAGAAGCTGCGAACAAATCGCGGGGACGTCGACCGCATATTGCAGCGCGCGACGGACCGCGGGATCCTGGATCGCATCGCCACCGGGTTCCTGAGACATGGAGTCGCTGAGATTGAAGCCCACGTACATGCGGCGGGTGCCCTGGATCGGATTCACCTCGGCAGCGCCGGAATCGTTGATCACATCCATCTGGTCGGGAGCGACGTTGGTGATCACGTCCACATTGCCCGCCATCAGTTCGGCAGAGCGGGTCGAGGCTTCGGGGATGATCCGCCAGATGATGTTCTTGAACCCGACATCAGCGCCTTCTACGGCTTCCATCACCACTTCGGATCCGCGCCGCCATTCAACCAGACGGTAAGGGCCGGACCCGATCGGGTTGCCCGCCGCCTCGTCGAGGCTCATGGCTTCATAGCTGTCCTTGCAGTGGATGAAGACCTCGGCGATCAGGCCGAATGCAATCGGGTTCGGAGCACCGATGTTGATCTGAACGCGCAGATCATCCAGCGCTTCGGCGCTTTGAAAGTCGATGGAGCTGAAGACAAATCCGGGGGTGTTGCCGGTAAAGGCATTTTCAGGGTCAGCGGCACGGTTAAAAGAATAGGCGGCATCTTCGGCGGTCAGTGCTTCGCCGTCGTGGCAGGTCAGCCCCTCGTTGAGCGTATAGACATAAGCCAGCCCGTCTTCCGAGATCTCGAGGTTGTTTGCCAGAACCGGCAATGCTTCGCCATCGCCGCTCATGGTGTAGAGCGTTCCAAACATGTGGCGGGCGATGTTGGAGTTGTCGCGCGAGGATATCGGGGCAGGATCCAACGTCGTAATGTCGGCGCTCAGTCCGACAACGAGCGTGTCGTCGGACGCTTGTGCAAACGCCCCCGTCGTCATCGCAAGACTGGCCGCGCCGGCCGCAAGCAGATGGTGTGATCTTCGCATTGGCTTTCCTTTCACCTATTGGATGGACTTCTGCGAACTGGAGCCAGGTCTTGAGGGTGCCTGTTGATCAGTCCGTGGTTCACAAAAAACCGAAGTCATCCTTGAGGCGGCAGGTGCCTGTGCGGAGGGCTTCGGTCGCTATGGAGTCTGCGCGATGGACGCCGGGTCGAATACGGCCAGCTTGCGTGTATGTTCAGATATCAGTTCGATCGCACGATCCGCATTTCCGTCGGCAATGGCCTGCACGATCGGCGGATGGTTTCCGGCAACCTCCTTGAGGTTGCGCTCGTCCCGGTTGCGCAGGGCCATGATCTGATGGATGCGCAGATAGAGGTTCTTCCATGAGGCCAACAAAAGATCGTGGTCTGCCAGCCGGATGAGCGCGTGATGAAAGGCCTCGTCGGCTGCGATCAGCGCTTCGAAGTCGTCCGCTTCTGCAGCGGCTGTCATTTCGTCGCAATGCTTGCGCAGGACGTCAAGTGAGGCGCCGTTGTCCAGAACGCGGCGCACCGCCATGACTTCGAACACCTCGCGCAGGCTGTAGGTCTCACCGACTTCTCTGGCGGTCAGGGGTTTGACGCGCTTGCCCTTGTAGGCAATCGTTTCAACCAGCCCGTCGTTTTCCAGGATTTGGATCGCCTCGCGGATCGGCGCGCGCGAGACGTTCATCTGTTCGGCCAAGGCAGTTTCAACCAGCCCCATTCCGGGCCGCAAACGTCCGCTCAGGATCGCATTGCGCAACCGATCGGCCACCTGCACCCGCAGAGGCGCGTTTTCGATGGGTTCCATATCGTGGGGCATCGGATCGGCAAATGCTGACTTGGCGCTGCTCATAAGTGTTTTCCTCCTCGGCAAGCATGACCAGCCTGAAGGACACCATTGGCAGGGGGAGTGCCACGCATGCGCCCAACAGGAAGGTGGCTGCAGTTAGAAGAACGTGCACAGGATTTTGCAACATCAATCAGCAAGACACGGGTCGATTGGATACAATCCACGACCTGCGCGCGGAATGGCGTTGTCATATCGCATGTTGTGTGTTGTCGACAATCCATAAGTGGACAATGCGACTCTCGCTTTGACCTTGTCAAGTGTTCATCGGACGGCCCCACGTGGCCCGCAGGTCATTGCCCGTTTGCTAAGCGAAAGAGGGAAACTCTCGGTCCCGGGATCAGGTGGTGTGAAGGCACGCGCTGGCGTGACCCGGACCGACCGACTTCAGCGTCGGAACGCTTGTGGTGCAGTCGGCCGTCGCCATCGGGCAACGCGTGCGAAAAACGCAGCCCGAGGGCGGATTGATCGGGCTTGGGATATCGCCCTTGAGGACAACGCGATTGCGGCGCTGGCCCGGTTTGGGAATGGGAACCGCCGACAGCAGCGCCTTGGTATAGGGGTGGTTGGGCCGTGCATAGAGATCGGCCACCGTGGCGATTTCCATCACCCGGCCCAGATACATGACGATAACGCGGTCGCAGATATGTTCGACCACCCCCAGATCATGGGCGATGAACAGCATGGTCAGATTGAGATCGGTCTTTAGATCTTCGAGCAGATTGATGACCTGCGCCTGTATCGATACGTCGAGGGCCGAGACCGGCTCATCCGCCACGATGAATTCGGGCTCGACGGCCAGGGCCCGTGCGATCCCGATCCGCTGGCGCTGTCCGCCCGAAAACTCATGCGGGAACCTGTCGAGCTGGTCCGGGGACAATCCGACTTTTTCCAGCAGGGCCGCTGCGCGATCCTCGTGTTCGGAGGGGCGGCCGATCTGATGGAGATCCAGCGGGTGGGTCAGGATGCTGCGGATCTTTTCGCGCGGATTGAGACTGGCATAGGGGTCCTGAAAGATGATCTGCATGCGCTTGCGGTACCGGCGCAGGTCCCTTGGGTTCAGATCCATCACCTCTTTTCCGCCAAATCGGACGGCGCCGCTGGTTGCCTCTTCAAGCCGCAGGATGGTGCGCCCGACCGTCGTCTTTCCGGACCCGCTTTCGCCGACCAGTCCGACGACTTCGCCCGGGTGGATGTCAAAGGAAATGTCATCGACGGCTTTGACATTGTTGACGACCCGGCGAAGGACTCCGCCGTGGATCGGGAAGTACTTGCGCAGATCTCTGACCTCGAGAAGCGGAGCGGTCAAACGGCTTGCCTTTCGTTGAGGGTGAGGTCGCGCCATCGGCTGCAGCGGATCATGTGGCCCTGTCCGGCGACCTCAAGGGACGGCGATTGGGCGACGCAGGCGTCGGTTGAGAAGGCGCAGCGCGGGTGAAACCGGCAGCCCTGCGGCAGTTGGGACAACGCCGGTACGCTGCCCGGTATCGCCTCCAGCCGCACCTTGTTCACCGAAGACCCAAGACGTGGGATCGAGTTCATCAGACCCGCCGTATACGGCATCAGCGGGCGGTCGAAGATGTCTGCGACCGGGGCGGTTTCGACCACCTGCGCGGCATACATGACGACCACGCGATCGGCCACTTCTGCCACCACCCCAAGATCCTGGGTGATAAAGATGATCGCCATGCCCAGTTTTTCCTGCAGGTCCTGCATCAGTTCCAGCATCTGGGCCTGAATCGTGACGTCGAGCGCCGTCGTCGGCTCGTCGGCAATCAGAATGCGCGGCTCGCAGGCGAGGGCCATGGCGATCATCCCGCGCTGTCGCATGCCGCCAGACATCTCGTGCGGATAATTGTCCACACGGGTGTTGGGTTCGGGGATGCCGACAAGGTTCAGCATGTCGATGGCCCGGGCGCGGGCCTTCGATTTCGAAAGGCCTTCGTGGCGAATCACCACTTCGGCGATCTGCTGGCCGATGGTGTGCACGGGGTTCAGGCTTGTCATCGGCTCCTGAAAGATCATGCCAATGTCCTTGCCCCGGATCTTGCGCATTTCCGCGTCGCCGATATGGGTGATGTCGCGCCCGTCCAGCTCGATGCGACCCGCCGATACGCGCCCCACGTCCTTGGGCAGAAGGCCCATGATGGACAGGCTTGTCACCGACTTGCCGGACCCGCTTTCCCCGACAATGGCCAGAGTCTCGCCTGCGTTCACCGAGAAACTGACGCCGTCGACGGCACGAACCGAGTCGGTCTTGTTCAGATCAAAGGTGGTCTGCAGGTCCGTGACGCGCAGCAGGGGTGTCTGCTGTGATGAGGCAGGGGGCTCAGACGGCATGGGCCCAACCCGCTGAGGTGGCACGGGCCGAAAAAGAGCGCTTCGCTGCTGCGCGGTATGCTGACTTTTTCATCGCCCAAGCTCCTGAGACCCGAATGTCATCCGGTGCCGATTTATTTTGGGTGCGCGCGATCTGCAAACTTGACCCGTTCGAATACACATGCTCCTATTGTCCAACTGTCGACAATCGGTAATGCAAGTTGAGAGAACATCGAATTGTTTGTCAAGTATCCAAGCCTGCGCCCCGGAATAAGTATCACTCACGGTGCAGGCGGACCAATATTCGGGCACGCGTCGTGAGCCTGGCGCCATCGCGTGCCCCTGCATCGGCGGGCGGGCCGGGCGCGCGCTCTGGCCGGCAGGGACCGCGCTGAATGTGGACCTTCCTGATCCGGCGGCTGCTTCAGAGCATCATCGTGCTGATCGGGGTCACCTTGATCAGCTTCATTTCGTTGCAGATCGGCGGCGATCCGACCTATCTCTTCGTGTCCGAGAACGCGAGCACCGAAGAGATCGAAGCGGCCCGGCGGGCGCTTGGGTTCGACAGGCCGCTGCATGTCCAGTATCTGAGCTATATCTGGAACGTGCTGCAGGGTGATTTCGGCAACTCACTCAGCTATCGCCAGCCCGCGATGGATGTGGTTCTCGAAGCGATGCCGGCGACCATTGAACTCACCTTCTTTTCGCTGGTGCTGGCCATTGGCCTGTCCATCCCGCTGGGGATCTACGCGGCGCTCCATCGTGGCAAACCGGTCGACGGCGGTATCATGACGATGGCCATGCTAGGACAATCGATCCCCAATTTCTGGATGGGGATCATGATGTTCCTGTATTTCGGCCTGTATCTGAGGTGGTTCCCGATCTCGGGCCACGTGCCCTTTCTGGAGCCGCTATTCGAAGGCGAGTTCCGCGAAGCCTTTGGCAATCTGCCGTCATCCATCCATCACATGGTCCTGCCTGCGCTTGCGGTTGGCACCTATACGCTGGCGCGCAATGCGCGGCTGGTGCGGTCATCCATGCTGGAGGTGTTGCAACAGGACTACGTGCGCACGGCGCGGTCCAAGGGGATCTCGGAACGACGGGTGATCCTGCACCACGCCATGCGCAACGCCTGGCTCCCCGTGGTGACGATGATCGGGCTGGAGTTCGGATTTTTGCTGGGCGGCGTGGTGGTGGTCGAGACCGTGTTTTCCTATCCCGGGATTGGCCGACTGGTCTTTAACGCGATCAATCAGCGTGACATTCCGGTTGTGCAGGCGTCGGTGATCCTGCTTGCGGCGATCTTCATCCTTCTCAACCTGATCGTCGATCTGGTCTATGCGCGGCTTGATCCGCGGGTCAAGCTGTAGGGGGCCCGGCCATGGTTGACACAACACCCGCTCAGGGCTCCGCCAGACCGGTCTCTTACCGCCGCAAGGAACTGCGGCGTGCGTATCAGAGCATGGTCACGAGCCGTTGGGCCCTGCTGGGCATGCTGATCCTGGTGGTTGTCACCTTTGTGGCCATTTTTGGCCCATGGCTCGCGCCCTTCGACCCCAACCGGCAGAACATCATGATGCGGCTGCTGGCGCCGGGCGAGGCCGGGGCGCGGGGCCTGACCTATTGGCTGGGGTCCGACCAACTCGGGCGTGATGTGCTGTCGCGCCTGCTGTATGGCGCGCGCGTGTCGCTGCTGGTGGGCGTGGCGGCCATTGCAGTGGGCGGTACGATCGGCACGATTGCAGGCCTCGTGTCGGGGTATTTCGGCGGCTGGATCGACGATGTCATCATGCGTCTGGGCGACATCCAACTGGCCTTTCCGTTCATCCTTCTGGCGATCATGTTCCTCGTGGTTCTCGGCCCGGGTCTGGTCAATATCATCCTGGTGCTGGGGATCGGGCAATGGATCACCTATGCCAGAATTGTCCGGGCGCAGACGCTCAGCCTGCGCGAAAAGGAATATGTCGAGGCGGCACGGGCGATGGGCGACAGCACCTTTTCGATCCTCTTCCGCACCATCCTGCCCAACATCATCGCGCCGCTGACGGTGATCGCCTCTTTCAACGTGGCAGGCGTGATCCTGTCAGAGGCCGCCCTGTCCTTTCTGGGTCTGGGCGTGCCGCCGGATGTGCCCACATGGGGCAGCATGTTGTCGGAAAGCCGGGATCACTTGTTGTCCAACAAGTGGTGGTTGGCGATTTTCCCCGGCCTGGCCATCGTGTTCACCGTGCTGGCGTTCAATATCATGGGCGACTGGCTGCGCGACTTCCTTGACCCGCGGCTGAAGGAGAACGGCTAGGGCGTGAAGCCGGGGGTGATGTAGCGGCCCGCGCCCTCGCGGCCCAACACGTCACCATCCAGAAAGACGGTTGTCCCGTTCACGATGGTCCGCCGGACCTTGCCGCGCAAGGTGCGGCCATAAAACAGATGCGCCACCTCGCGGGCATGGGTGTGCAGTGTGTCGGGGCTGAACGTCGTCTCGCCCGCGAGGTCAACAATCGTCACATCCGCCGAGCTGCCCGGCAGCAGTGCGCCCTTGTGCGGGTAAAGCCCATAGCGCTGCGCTCCGTTGGCGCAGATCAGATCATGCGCGCGCTTCAGGCTCAGCCGTCCGCCTGCGACGGCATCCAGCATGGCGGGAAGGATGAACTCAATGCCCGGAACGCCTGGTGGGGCCGCGGGGAAGTTGCCTTCCGAGGCCTGCTTTTCGGCCTTTGCAAAAGGCGCGTGGTCGGTGGTCACGTAGTCGATCACGCCGTCCTCGATTGCCTGCCAGAGCGCGTCCTGGTCGGCCTGGTGGCGGATCGGCGGGTTGACCTTGGCATAGATGCCTGCCCGGGCAACGTCATCTTCCGTGGTGAACAGGTATTGCGGGCAGGTTTCGGCGGTAAAGTCGCTGGTCCCGGCAAAGCCACGCAGGACCGCCACGGTTTCGGCACTGGTGACATGTGCGATGTGTAGCCTTGCCTGAGCCGTGATGTTCATGGCCAGCAACTTGGCCACGGCCACAGATTCGCAGATCGCGGGGCGGGATATGCCATGCGTGGCGGCCTGTGCCGGATCAAGGTCTTGGGCTGCATGCCCAAAGTGGGTCAGAAGGGCTGCGCTTTCGGCATGGACAACGACCGGACGGTCTGTTTCGGCCAAGAGCTGCAGGGCGCGCAACTGATCGGCCTCATCGGGAAAGGCCAGTCCTTCGAATTCATCGGCCCGACCGGGTGGGGAGGGGGTGGTGAAGATCTTCCATGCGATGCAGCCCAGATCCAGCATTCTGTCGCGGCTGGCTTCGGTCAGATCACCGGGCGCTGCATAGAGCGCAAAGTCGATCACCGCGTGTTCGCTGAAATGATCGCGGCGCCGGGCCAGCTCTTCGGGGGTCGAACAGCAGGGCTTGGAAATCGGCATCTCGAACAGCGTTGTGACACCTCCTGCCGCCGCGGCCCGGGTTTCCGACAGCACGGTGCCGCGTTCGGGATAGGCCGGGGCGCGGACGTGGAAATGGATATCGACTATACCGGGCAAGACGACCTGTCCGGCAGCGTTGATGACCTGGCCCGCCTCAGGTGCAGTGCCCGGCGCATAGACCCCCGCCACGCGTCCCTGCGCCAGCCCAAGGTCAACGCGATGCAGCCCGTCTGGCAGCAGGACCTGCCCCTCGCGGATCAGTGTATCAAGCATGCTCATTTGAGCCCCAGTTCCGTCAGCGCCCGCGCCACGCCATCCAGATTGGTCAGCTTCATCGAGGCATAATTGGGCGACAGGACCACGCCATGCCCGCCCGCACGATAGGTCGCCATCACCGAACGATAGGCGATATCCGGCGTGCATCTGGCCTGATCCTCGCGCACGCGCGGAGCATCGATGCCAAGACCCATGAACACCTTGGCCTTGCCGTGCACGCCTTTCAACGCCTCGGCGCATTGCCCGTGGACATAGGTGTCCGGGTCCAGTCCCGCTTGCACCACCTGGTCCAGCGCGGCGCCCTGAATGCCCAGGATGCCATCCATCACCTGCATGGCAACGGCAGGATCGAAGTCGCGCAGGATCGTCTTGTGAAAGAGGTTGAATTCCTTGTGCCAGATCTCACCCGACTGGTGCTGATAGGTGATCGGCTTGACCCAATCGGCATACATCGTCTGTTCGTCCCAGGGCCATTGCGCCCGGCGAAACAGGTTGAAGTGGTTGCGATTCCACACATTGAGGCCAAAGGGCAGGTGGGGTTTGCACCATTTGACCAAGCCATACAATTCGCGGTCCAGATCCTTGTTGCGCTCCAGCCAGAACCGTTCCCAGATCAGCACCTCCGGGTGTTCCAGCAGCATGCGGACAAAGGTGATGAAGCTGCCGTCATCGAAGGTCTTGCCCGCCAGCGCATCCTGCATGAAGCCGTACATCGCGATACATCCGCGACGGCAGGCCTCGACGTCGATGCCGCGGGCTATGGCCTCGGCACGGCTGGCCTCGGAAAAATCGCCCGGCGCCTGGCCCTGCATCATCTGGTCAAGTGGCGAGTTGCGTTCGTTGCACCACATGATGCCGTCCAGATCATAGTTGCGAACCTGATCCTCGATGATCGCATGTATCCAGTTGCGGTAATCGGGGTTGGAGGTCGACGGCTCGTCCTTGCGGCGGCCGAACACGTCGACCTCCATGCAGGTGGCGAGGTTGGGGATCTCGATGTTGTTGACCGATCCGTGGCCCGCGTATTTGAAGAATGGCTCCATCAGTTCGACATAGACCTTCATGCCACGTGCGTGGGCCTTGGGGATCACCATGTCGAGGATATCGATCCCGTCCATTTCGGTGTCGCTGGCGCGGAAATCCTTGATCAGCGTTTTGGTGTAATACTGGGGATCGGGGTTGAAATAGGCGCCCCCCTTCATCGTGAACGGTTCCGGGACGCCGTGATCTGGCCATCCGTCAAGCGCGTGGGCGATGCTGCGCCCGGTCTTGAGACCCAGCCAGCTGACGGTGCCCAGCATCAGCACATTGACACCGACACGGTTCTGCAACGTGTCGAGGATGGTATCGACGCCTTCGTCGATAAAGCTGATCGGGCTGACCTGAATGCCGACGAATTTCTCGTCCGGGTCCGGGGGTGCGGGGCTCATGCGGCTTTCCCTTTATGTGCGGCGATGAAGGTCTCGATACGATCCATCGCCTCTTTGATCACCGGCAATGGTTGCAGATACGAGATGCGGATAAAGTCGCTATCCGGTTCGCCGAACATGTCGCCGGGAAAGACCATCACTTTGGCCTCGCGCAACAGTGTTTCGCAGAAGGCGGGGGCCTTCATGCCGGTGCTTGAGATGTTTGTGTAGATGTAAAACGCCCCGCCCGGCGCGCCGAAACTGAGCCCGGCTTCGGTGAGTGCGCCCATCAGATAGGCGCGGCGTGCGGCATAGGCATCAAACGTGGCACGCATGTCGTCCTGCGGTCCGGTCAGCGCCGCAAGGGCCGCAAACTGGGAAATCGTGCAGGTGTTGATCGACAGCGTGTGGCGCGGTTCGGTCAGCTTTTCGACGAAATCCGCCGGAGCTGCCAGATAGCCCACCCGCCATCCGGTCATGGCGTAGGTCTTTGAGAACCCGTTGAGCGTGATGGTGCGCTCTTTCATGCCCGGCAGCGTGGCCAGCGAGAGGTGTTCATGGGGCGGATAGATCAGCGCGGCATAGATCTCGTCCGCGATGATCAGGATGTCGTGGCGGATAGCCAGATCGGCGATCTGACGGATCACCCCGGGCGGCGTCACCGCGCCGGTGGGGTTGTTGGGCGAGACCAGAACGAACATGCGCGTCTTGTCGGTGATGCGCGCTTCGATTTCGGCCACATCCAGTGCGAAGTCGTCTTTCTGATGGGTCGGCACCGGGACCGGCGTGCCGCCGCACAGGTGCACAGCGGTGTCGTAGGTGGTGAACCGCGGGGAGGTGATGAGAACCTCGTCGCCCGGCTGCACCAGACCCAGCATGCACAGCATGATGCTTTCCTGAACGCCCGCCGTAACGATGATTTCATCCGCGCCGTAGGACAGCCCGTATTCAGATTTCAGATTGTCGCAAATGGCCTCTCGCAAGGGCAGCAGACCGGTCGGGCCGGTATAATGGTGCTGGTTGTCGTCCAACGCCTGCTTGGCGGCGGCAACCACGTGGTCGGGCGTATGAAAGTCCGGATCGCCGCGGCCAAGCGCGATGACATTGTCCAGACCTGACGCAATCTCCAGCATTCTGGTGCGAAAGGCGCTGTCTTCCTCGACGACGCGCGAGGCGGTGCGGGCGTGCAGAAGCGATCCCATCAATGCATCCTCTTGCCGTCAATGAAGGTCATCTCGACCGCTTTCAGGGCGGCCAGGTCGTGATCGGGTTTGCCATCGACGACGATCATGTCTGCCAGTTTTCCGGTCTCCAGCGTGCCGAGGCTGTCGCCAAAGCCGTTCATAACGGCAGCGCGCGCGGTGATCGCGCGCAGGGCATCGAGATTGTCCGGGCAGACGCCGACCTCGACCATGAAGTCAAGCTCGGGCACGATGCTGTCATGCTCAACCGCCGGGCTGCCGGCATCGGTCCCGAAGATGATCGGAACGCCGGCCTTTGCCGCGCGCACCAGACCGTCAAAGCGGGATGTGTCGGCAACCGCCTTCTGGCGTTCTTCGATCTTCCAGTCCGGGATGCCGAAGGCGCGGGCAATCTGCGGGTCGGCCTGAATGACCAGCGCCGAAAAGGTCGTCACGATCGGCAGCTTCCTGTCGAGCAGGAGCTGGATGGTCTCGTCGGTCATGGAGCCCCCGTGTTCCACGCAATCGATGCCAAATTGGGCCACGCGTTTGATGCAGTCATTGTAGGTCGCATGTGCGGTGATCGGCAGGCGGTTGCGGTGCGCCTCGTCGATCACGGCATGCAATTCGTCATCGGTGAATTCCAGCGTGTCGTGACACGCCATGATCTTGATCAGATCGGCGCCGCCCTTGACCTGATCGCGCACGGCGCGGCGCATCTCGTCGGCACCCGAGGCTTCGCGGCAGACCCAGTAGGTGTGGCCGCCGGTCTGAATGATCGACTCTCCGGACACCAGCAGTCGCGGTCCCGGAAAAATCCCCTGTGCGACGGCCTGCTTTGTAAAGAGATTGGCATCGTGCACGCCCAGATCGCGCACCAATGTGATACCCGCCCGGAGCGATTTGATCATGTTGCCCGCCGCCTTGTAGGCGCGGATTTCAGGCGGATCGAACATGCTCTGCTGGCTCAGTTCGTGAATGCCGTCCCAGCTCAGGTGCGCGTGGCTGTTCATCATCCCCGGCATGAGCGTCTTGCCGCCCGTATCGACAACCTCGGGACCGGTCGGCGCGGCGTCGCGTTGACCCACGGCCGCGATCTTGCCGTCCTTAAGATGCACGAAACCATCCTCGATCACCTCATCGCCCACGCAGGTGATGACGCGGCCCAGAAAGACGCAATCCACGGCGGATGCCTCAAACATCGGCTTGGTGATTTTCTGGTACTTCCAGGCGGCGGGTTCTGGCATCTCAAAGGCTCCTCAAAGGGGGATGGTGCGGGCGTCGATCGGGGTGCGCGCTTGAAACCGGGACGGGATTTCCACATCGGTCTCGGTCACGATCATGGTGTTGATCGTGCGATATCCGTCGATGCCGGGGCGGTAGACGCCCGGCTCATTGGAAAAGACCATATGCGGTTGAACCGGAGTCGTGTCGCCGGGGGCAAGCCAGGGGGCCTCGTGCCCTTCGCGCCCCATGCCGTGACCGATGCGGTGGCGGATAGCGTCACCCAGGCCCGCATGCCGCAGGACGTCCAGCGCGGCCGTATTGGCTGCGCTACAGCTTTGTCCCGCGCGGCAGGCCGCGACGGCGGCATCGTTGCATGCGGCCATCGCCTGCATGATCCGGCGTTGCTCTGCATTTACATCACCGATGATCAATGTCACGCCGCTTTCCGCATGA
Source organism: Pseudomonadota bacterium (assembly GCA_039179965.1). Classification (GTDB taxonomy): domain Bacteria; phylum Pseudomonadota; class Alphaproteobacteria; order Rhodobacterales; family Rhodobacteraceae; genus Marinibacterium. The sequence goes on along the minus strand of JBCDEC010000025.1, from coordinate 9,315 downwards.
TACCCGCCAAGGCTGGCACCGATGCCCGCGATCAGCGTCTCGCCCGCCTGCGGGACCCGTTCCAGCACTGCGCCATGGGGCAGGGCGGCGCGAGGGCCGGAATGCACGGATGCCGTGATGCCAATGGGCGTGCCGGCAAAAGCGTCCTTGTGTTTCTCTAATAGTGCGCCGCGGGCGTGGGACATGGCATCGCTCATCAGATCGGCTTCGGTCCCGCCTTGCGAGATGACGTCACCTCCCGCGGCATGCAGGCGCGTCAGGAAGAGGTCGGCGAACGTCGCCGCCTCGCGGGTCAGGGCCAGTTCCTGTGGACCCTTGATCGCACGTTCCGCCATGGCGTGATCCGTCAGATCAACATGACGGACCTTTTGGCGGGTTGCGTCCAGCAGTGCCGCATCCAGATGATCAATGGACAGAGCCGTGGCGCCAATCTGCTCAAGCATCCACAAGACCGGCGGCACCTCGCCGGGAAATTCGTCGTAAAAGCGGACATCGCGCAGTCCGGTGCCCTCGGCATTTTCACGCTCCAGGCTGGGCAGCATCAGGATCGGCTCCCCCGCCACGGGCAGCCAGACGCCCATCGGCCGTTCATTGGCCGACAAGAACAGCCCGGTCGCGTAGCTGAGGTTGGGCGCACGCAAGAGCAGAAGACCGTCGAGTCCCGCCGCGTCGGCTCTGGCGCGCAACCTGTCCCGTGCGCGGGCGTAAAACTCGGCGTCCAAAGGGGCCAGCGGTTTGCTCACAACGTGTCGCCGGTATAGGGGCCTAGGGCCTCAAGCCGGATCGATGTCCCCAACTCACCGCCCAAAGCGCGCAGATCCTCCAGCACCCTGTCATCCAGCGGCACACCGTTTGCGGATTTGGCTTCGACGCGGCGGGCCTCTTGTTCGCCGGGCACGAGGATTTCGGTGAACCCCGGCCGCAGGGCCCGGCTCTTGGCCATGTGCACGAATTGGCCCATGCGCGTGGCATAATCGGCAGGGTCCATGAACCACGAGATATCGATGGCCTGAAAATAGTGTGAGACGTCCAGTTTCTTGGCATCGGAATAGGGCGTCAGACCAAAGCCGCCCCCCGACAGGACGCCGGTCAGCGCTTCGGTCATGAAGGCCAGACCATAGCCTTTGTGCCCGCCGATCCCGAGCAGCGGGCCCTTGAGCGCGGCCGCCGGGTCATCGGTTTCGTGGCCATCCGGCGTGATGGCCCAGTCGAGCGGCATCTTCTTGCCCTCGCGGATCAGCCAGTTCATCATGCCTTTCCCCGCAGTCGTGATCGCGATGTCGAGCACGGTGGGAAAGCCCTGATCCGAAGGCGCCGCAATCGACCAGGGATTGGTGCCTGTCACGCCTTCCCGCCCGCCCCAGGGCGCCATTTCGGGTCCGGCATTGGTAAAGGCGATGCCGATGCAGCCATGCTCCAACGCCTGACACGCGTGGACCGCGCTGGAGCCGTAATGTGTCGAGTTGCGCACGATCACGGTCCCGATCCCGCCCGCCTTGGCCTTTGCAACGGCGAGCGCCATGGCCTTGGATGCGGCAACCGTTCCGATACCGTTGTGCGCGTCCACAAGGGCCAGCGCCGGTCCTTCCTTGACAATCGACCAGCCCGCGCGGGGATCGACCTCTGCATTGCCGATCCGCTCCTGATACCTGCGCAGGCGGGCGACGCCCTGTCCTTGGCCGGGGTGAAAGCGCAATTCCGAGAAGATTAGCGCGTCGGCAAAGATGGCGGCGTCACCGGCGGTCAGGCCGAGCTTTTCAAAGCCATCGGACACGAAGGCCCGCAATTGGGCCCGATCCACATTGGTCATTGGGATGGCGAGGCTCATGCGGACAGCTCCAGAACGTCCGCAATGTTCGCGCCCGGCGCCTCAAATGCGCCCACCTGGCCTGCGGGCGCGGTCATGACAATGGTCATTCCGGGGCCGTATCCGGCGCGCGGCCCATCGGTCTGGCCAACGATGCCGATGCTGAGGGCGCCGCGCAGATAGCCGTGGTTGTAGCGGCTGTCGGTGTCCTGAATGGCGACCACATCCCCCAGCCGCAACTTGTCCAGCCCATGACTTGCCAGTGCGGCACGGTCCGTGGATTGCATGTGAAGCGACCCGCCTTCCGAGGTGAGCCCTGCTCCGGCGCCGACCAGATGCGGTGGCACGGTTGCCACCACGCCCATTTCCAGAACCGCCCCGTTCATACGCTTGGGCAGCGCGTCGAAAAGCGCGGGCGAAAGCGACTTGAACGCGACGTCCGGACAGGAGGGAACGCTCAGTCCGACGCCCTCGCTTTTGACAAGGATCTGGTCATCCACAGCGATCTTGCGCCGTGTCTGAGCGTCAAAGTGCACGATCACCTGATCCGAAAACCGCCCCGACTTTCCGGTGACAATGCCCTGCGCGCCCTTGGCCGCGCCGCTCACGATCATCGCGGCATTGCCGACGCAGGCAAAGACATTGAGGCCGCGGTTCTTGTTGGCATCCGGATGCGCAATGCTCACTGAGGGGTGGATGCAATCGCCGGCCCAGCCAAAGGCGCTGTCACCGACGGTGACGTTGTAGACAATCCCGCCAAAGGTCGGCCAGAGAAAGGCCTTGCCCTCGGCATCCAGCCGGTATGGTTCGGCCGGCAGACCCGACAGGGACGGATTGGCGACCTGGCCCATGACCGAGACGGTGACGATATCGGCGGCGTTCGTGAGGATGCGCATGTCAGGCTCCGATATTCAGAAGTTGGGCGAGGTTGGCTGAAGCATCGATGGTGAAATCAATCTCGCCATCACGCGCTGTCATCAGCGTCAGGATGCCCGGCCCGTGCCCGGTCATCACGCTGTCGCCGTGGATACACAGACAGATCGACACCGCCCCGGCGCGGTAGGACCGGCCCCAATGGTGGTCGGCGTGGCGGATCGCGATCAGATCGCCAAGACGCATCTGGTCGATGCCAAGTTCGGCCATCAATGCGCGGTCTCCCGACATCAGGTCCTGATCGACGTATTCGGAGTTGAGCTCTGCCCCTGATCCCATGATGCGGATCGGCAGTTCCATCGCGACGTTCACATGCAGGCGGCCGTCCTGTTCGGTGATGCCCATGGCATGAAAAAGCGCCGGGCTCATCTTTTTCAGCGCGACGCCCGGGTGGTCGGTCAGCGCGAGTCCCTGCCCCTTTGTCATCACCTGGATGCGGTCGCCGGGGGCCATGACCGCGTGCGCGTCGTCGGGGAACTGAACCAGGATGCGTGCGTGTTCCCCCACCACGATGCCGGTTGCCCCGGCCGCCATGCCAGAGGTCGCAAGCGCCGTGTTGCCGATGCAATTGAGATAGTGCAGCGCGTGATGGCGGCCGGAATTGGCGTCATCATCGATGGAGACGCCGGGCTCCACATGATCGCCCGCCCAGCCAAAGGCGCGATCCCCGCAGCGCACATTGTAAGTAATACCATACATGCCGGGCAACACTGTCGCGCGGCCATCGGGATGGGGAATATACTGGCCCGGACGCACCGCCGGAGTCGTGATCACACCGGCCACGGCCATTTCGACGAGGGCAGATTCATTGGTCTTTGGGACAGACATTTGTCTCTGTGTCCTTTGCGGGTGAAGGCGGCGAATCCGGGCAATGTTTTGGTTTGACTCCCGACGACTTCCTTGCCATCAGTATATTGTCGACATTACGCTTGTTTAAATGGGATACACGAGCGTAATGGATAGTCAAGCACCCTGCGTCGAACCTGCTGGTAACCAAATTCCAGCGGCGCTCCGCATAAAACACCGGATGAAGAGCGACGCAGAATGAGCTATGCGGCACTGATAGAAATCACCGGGCGCGTGAACGATTTCCTGAACGCGGGATCGGTCCTGTCCTGGGATGCGCGCACGATGATGCCCAAGGGCGGCGCCGCAAGCCGGTCCAAGCAACTGGCGACGCTAGCGGTGGCTGCGCGCGATCTTTTGTGTTCGGACGATATGAAGCGGGCTCTGGACGGGGCCGAAGCCGAAGTTGCCGGCAAGGACCCCGAGGCTCCCGAAACCCGGATCGTGGAGCAGGTGCGCGAGGCCATCTCCTACCATGAGCGCATCCCGGCGGCCTTGTTGCACCGCAAGACCGAACTGGGCTCGGTGGCGCAGCAAACCTGGGCCGAGGCGCGCGCCACGTCGGATTTTTCGATGTTTGCCCCGTCGCTGTCCACGATGGTCGATATCAACCGCGAGATGGCGCAGGCCATCGGCTATGCCGCCCATCCCTATGACGCGCTGATGTATCGCTTTGAGCCGGGCACCACGCATGCGGATTTGAACGTGCTATTTGCACGTCTGCGGGAGGGCATGATCCCGCTGGTGCGCGCCATCGCGCAGGCAGACAAGCCCAGATCGGATTTCCTGTTTCGCGACTTTCCCGAAGACGCCCAAATGGACTTTGCCCTGAAGATGGCCAAGACGGTTGGCTATGACACCGACAGGGGCCGGCTTGATACAACCGTGCACCCGTTCGAAGTCTCGTTCACACGCAACGACGTGCGCATCACGACCCGTGTCAGCAGAACCTACATGCCGATGTCGCTTTTCGGAGCGCTGCACGAGTCCGGCCATGCGCTTTATGAGCAGGGCGTTGATCCCGCGTATACGCGCACGCCACTGGCCACCGATCTGATCAGCCTCTATGCCGTGGGCGGGGTGAGTTTCGGTGCTCACGAGAGCCAGTCGCGCCTGTGGGAAAACCATGTCGGGCGCAGCCGCGCGTTCTGGGCCAACCATATGGGCGATATCCGTGCGACCTATCCCGGCGTGCTGGATGATGTGTCCGAAGATGCCTTCTACCGCGCGATCAACCGGTCGGAGCCCTCGTTTATCCGTGTCGAGGCGGATGAGCTGACCTATGATTTCCACATCATGCTGCGCTGCGAACTCGAAGCGCAGCTGGTCGATGGATCGCTGGACGTGGCAGACCTGCCCGAAGCATGGAACGCGGCAATGAAAAGCTATCTCGGCATCGATGTGCCCGACGATGCCAGAGGTGTCCTACAGGATGTTCACTGGGCGTCGGGCCAGATTGGCACGTTTTGCAACTACACCATCGGCAACATCATGGCCGCGCAGCTCTTTGAGACGGCGACCAGCCAAGACCCGGACATCCAGACCGCGCTGGACGGGGCGAATTATGCGCCGCTGCGCGATTGGCTGACCGACAGGGTGGCCCAGCATGGCAGGCGGTTTTCGCGGGACGAATTGCTGGAAAAGGCGACCGGGCGGTCGCTCGATCCGGAACCCTATATTGCCTACCTGACCGCCAAGTACTCTGAGATCTATGCCCTAGCCTGAGCGCAATACGAAAAGGACCTGCCAATGACGACAGCCAATAGTCCGCGCCTTGCCAGACGGGTCAAGCTGTCCGACGGCGCGCTGATTACCAAGATGCTCGATATCTCGGAAGGGCTGGAAGACGTGATCAAGCTGGGGCGCGGGGACCCCGATCTTGATACACCGGCTCATATCATCAAGGCCGGGCAGGAGGCGCTGGGCAACGGGGCCACGCATTATACCCATCCATTGGGGATCCTGGCGCTGCGCGAAGCCATTGCCGAGAACATTCGCCAGTATGGCGGGGCGGACTACGCAACGGACGAGATCATGATCACGCCGGGCGGTCAGCAGGGCATGTTCATCATTGCGCTGTCGCTGCTCAACCCCGGCGACGAAATCATCGTGCCCTGTCCGGGTTACAATCCCTATGGGCAATCGGCCGAACTTTCGGAGTCTGTCGCGGTCAAGGTGCCGATGACGATGGAGACGAATTTCACCCTCACCGCAGAGATGGTGGAACCCTACATCACCGAGAAGTCCAAGATCCTCGTGCTGATCAACCCGAACAATCCCACCGGCTCTGTCACGCCGCCCGACGAAGTGCGCAAACTGGCGGAACTGGCAAAGAAACACGATCTGATCGTGATTTCGGACGAGATATATGCCCGACTGACCTATGGCAACAACACGGTTCTGCCGGTCGCGTCGCTGCCGGATATGAAAGAGCGCACCATCACGCTGTCGGGCTTTTCCAAGGCCTATGCCATGACCGGATGGCGGATCGGCTACCTCGCCGGGCCGCGCGACCTGATCGCACCAATGTCCGAGGTCAACCACGCTTTCGCCATTTCCACCGCCGCCGCCAGCCAGCACGCCGCACTGGCGGCGATGACCGGTAGCCAGGACTGCATCGAAGAGATGCGCCGGACCTATGATGCGCGCCGGCGCGCCATCTGTGACGGGCTGGACGCGATCGGGATGGGTTATGCCGAGCCGCAAGGTGCGTTCTATGTCTATGCCAACGTGGCAAGCCTGGGCCTTGGGATCACCGCAGGTGCCTTTTGCGAGCGCCTGTTGGCCGAGGGTCGGGTGATGATGTACCCGGGCACGATCTATGGCGATCACACCGATGATTTCGTTCGGATGTCGATGACCCAGCCAGTCGACCGCATCAAGATCGCCATGCAGCGCATGGCGAACGTCGTGGACAGCTTTCGCGCCGACACCCGCCAAACCGCAGACTGAGCAAGGACAAAAGCAGATGGACGTGAAATCCGACAACCCGAACGTCAAGAGCATCAAACACATGGCCTTTGCCGTCAGTGACGTCGAGAAGGCTCTGGGCAGCTATGCCCGGTTTCTGCATGTGCCCGATGAGACTGAAATCACCCATTTCCCCAAGTCCGGCAACAAGGTCGCCCTGTTCTATCTGGGGGGCATAGAATACCAACTGTGCCAGTCCACCGATCCCAATGGCCGGTTTGCGTCATGGATCAAGGCGCGCGGCGGCGAGGGTCTGCACCACATCTGCTACGAGGTCGACAATATCGACGATGCGCTGGCGCATGCCAAGGCGCAGGGCGCGGAGTTGCGGATCTGTCAGGCGTGCGGGGTCTATGGCTCGCATGCCCATCCCGAAGGCTGGGTCGCGTTCCTGGACAACGACGCCGGCGGGATCGAAATCGAGTTCATGCAGGTCTATACGCCGGAGCAGTTGGCGGCCTACGAGACGTCCGGGGCCGAGGCGGTATGACAACAGCCGACGGAGAGGTCATTTCGGTCGGGACGGCCACAGCGTCACCGGGTCAGAGCGTGCGCGGCGCAATCCCCGTGGCAGGTCTTGCCGGGGGCGTGCGGGTCGAAGTCCCGGTCGTGGTGATCAACGGCGCGGAGGCCGGGCCAACGTTCTGGGTCAATGCCGCGATCCACGGGGACGAACCCGAGGGGCCTCTGGCCTGCGCGCTGGCCGTTGGTCGGATCGACCCGACCAAGTTGCGCGGTGCCGTTGTTCTGGTGCCTTGCGTTAATCCTCTCGCCTTTTCGGCGGCAGAGCGGGGCAACCCGCTGGACACGTTTACTTATGACATGAACCGGATCTACCCGGGCCGCGCCAACGGATATTACTCGGAACGGGTCGCGGACGCCCATTGGCAGGCGATGAAGGACGTGGCCGATCTGGAAATCTCGATACATTCGGGTGGCGCGCATTCCTTTCTCGACAAGGCGATTTTCGTCGACGAGCGCCCCGAAAGCGTGGAACTGGCCAACGCGATGGGCGAGGGCTGGGGTTGCATCATGTCCAACTTCACCAAGTTCGGCAGCCCGATGGCCGCAATGAACAACGCGGGCAAGGTCGGCATCACGGTGGAGCTGGGCGGGCGATCTTATACCTCACCGGAGCGGTTTCGCTATGTCGGCGAAGAACTGGCCAAGTCCATTCTCAATATCTGCTATCACTACGATATGCTTGATGGCACACCGACCTATCCCTCCGACCCGACCATCGGTCAGCAAGAGGCGCTGCTGGCACCGGAGTCGGGCATCTTTCTGCCCGACGAGAGGGTCGACTTCCTGACAATGATGAAAAAAGGCGACAGGATCGCCCGTATCATCAATATTTTTGGCGATACGGTGGGCGAAATTCGTGCGCCCGAGGATGGCATGTTCTTTGGCCTGCGCGCCCTTCCCAATGTGAACCAGGGGGATTGGTGCTGCTTTTTCAACAAGGTGGAGGGACGCCGTGACTGAACCGCGGTGCGTCGAAGGCTGGCGTCCATGAACAGAAAGCGCGATCTTGCAGGCTATGGGGCCAATGTGCCTGCGATCCGTTGGCCAAACGGAGCCGGACTGGCGGTCAACTTTGTTCTCAACGTCGAGGAGGGGTCGGAATACTCCATCAGCGACGGGGATGGCCGGTCCGAAAGCGCGCTGAGCGAAGTGCGTGCGTCCCGGATCCCCAAGGGTGCGCGCGATCTGGCCGCTGAATCGATGTATGAATACGGCAGCCGCGTGGGCTTCTGGCGCATCCATGACCTGTTCCGCGACCGCAACCTGCCACTGACCATTTTCGCCAGTGCGCTGGCGCTTGAACGCACGCCCGATATCGCGGCCGCCATCGCAGCGACAGACTGGGATCTGTGCGCGCATGGCTATCGCTGGGTCGAACACTACCACCTGAGCCCAGAAACAGAGGCCGAACATGTGGCGCTGGCCTACGACAGCCTGATCAAGAGCGTGGGGCGCGCGCCGCGCGGCTGGTACTCAAGGTACTCCGCATCCACCGCCACGCGCGGCCTCGTCGCCGCTCACGGCGGTTATGACTACGACAGCGACGCCTATAACGACGATTTGCCCTACTGGACGGATGTCGCTGAGGCAAAGCACCTCGTGGTGCCCTACACCATGGTCGCGAATGACGCGAAATTCCTGTCCGGTGACGTCTATACCGGGCGCGATTTCGCGGATTTTCTGATTGACACCTATGACGTCCTTGCCGCCGAGGCAGGATCCAAGACGCGGATGATGTCGATCGGTCTGCACAGCCGCATCATCGGGCATCCCGGACGCTTTGCCGGACTGATACGGTTTCTGGATCATATCGGGCAGCGGTCCGGTCCGTGGATCTGCGGGCGCGCCCAGATCGCGGATCACTGGCGGGCGCACGCCCCGCCGGAGCAGTCTGGATGACAGCGATGACCGTGCCGTTGCGCGCGCCTGACGCGGACGCATTCGCGCCCTTCGGATCCTTCGTCCTGCCTCCGGATGCTCCGGGAAAGCGGCGCTTTTACAGTGACGCTCTGCATGCGCAAAGCCCGCAAAGCGGGCCGGTTCTGCATGTGAACCATGTTTTGCCAAAGTCGCTGCCGATTGAGGTGACTGGCATCGAACGCCATCCCCATGCGGCGCAGTGTTTCTTTCCGCTGGATGTGTCGCGCTACGCGGTTCTGGTGATGCCGTCCGATGCGGCCGGGGATCCGGTCATCGAACAGGCACTGGCCTTTCTGCTACCGGGCACAATGGGC
>JBCDEC010000024.1:0-27616 GCA_039179965.1 Pseudomonadota bacterium | reverse complement strand
GGCCGGTGATCATCACCAAGAAAGACCCGATGCCGGATGCCGAAGAGCGCGACGGCGAGACCGGCAAACTGGAGAAATATTTTTCAGAGGCCCCCGGCGAGGGCGGCTGAACCATCCGGAAATGATTCGCCCGACCCGGGCGCCGGCTGGGCTTTTCCGCCGCAATCTCTCCGAAATCTGATGTGCTGTGTCGGCCGTTTGATCAAATTCGCCCAGGATCGCTTTCCTGAAGGCGCTTTTTGTGTTACAAGACGCGTTCAACGAAGCCTACGGCCGGAGCTGTCCCAATTTTGCTGCCACTCAAGGACGGCTAATCACTGATCATATGAACCGTTGGACGGGAAGATTTCTCCCGGCCCGCGGATCTTTGTCGCTCCCTCCGGCCGTCAAGCAAGGAAGACCTGAATGAGTAAATCGAAGAAGCTCGAGTTCCGCCCAAACGATTACGTGGTCTATCCGGCCCATGGCGTTGGCCAGATCATGTCAATCGAGGAGCAGGAAGTCGCCGGCATCAAGCTGGAGCTTTTCGTGATTTCTTTCGAAAAGGACAAAATGACCCTGCGGGTGCCCACCGCAAAGGCCTCCGAGATCGGGATGCGCTCGCTCAGCTCGCCTGATGTCATCAGCAAGGCGATGCATACACTCAAAGGCAAGGCCAAGGTCAAACGGGCCATGTGGTCGCGCCGGGCGCAGGAATACGAACAGAAGATCAATTCGGGCGATCTGATTTCGATCGCCGAGGTCGTGCGCGATCTGCACCGCACCGACGACCAGCGCGAGCAAAGCTACTCTGAGCGCCAGCTGTATGAAGCGGCGCTTGAGCGGTTGACCCGCGAAGTGGCTGCCGTCTCCGGCAGTGACGAAGTCGCTGCGGCCAAGCAGGTCGGCGAGGTGTTGACCTCGCGCGCCGCTGCCGCCTGATCGAATTTCGTATCTCGGTTAATGGGGCTGCGTCTTGGACGCCGCCCCTTTTCTTTGTGTTGCACCGGCTGCTGTGGCGCTATCGAGTCAGAGCAGGCAAAGGCAGGTGAGCAGGACGGCGATCTCTGCGATCTGCTGACTGGCTCCCAGAATGTCACCTGTCTGACCGCCCAGCCTGGCCCGCGCCAGCAGACCCAGGCCCGCGCCGGCCAGCAGGGCGGCCAGACAGGCACCCAGACCCATCGGACCGAAAGCCACAAGCGCTGCGACAAGGGCAATTCCCCCGCCAAGGGCCACCGGCGCGACCCCGGGGCGTCCGACCTGCCGCGCCAACCCGTCCTTGCGTGCGTGTGGCAGCGCCGCCATCAGCGCAGGCATGATGGCGCGCGAGGTCATTGCGGCCACGGCCAGGGCCGCCACACCGGTCCCACCCAGCGGCAAAAGCAGCGCCAGAGCCTGTACCCGTATCCCGACCGACAGGATCAACGCCAGCACACCGTAGGTGCCGATACGGCTGTCGCGCATGATGTCCAGCCGCCGCTCGGGGGTCAGACCGCCCCAAAGCCCGTCGGCCGTGTCTGCCAGCCCGTCCTCGTGCATGGCCCCCGTCACCACCACCTGCACAGTCACGGCAAGCAGCCCGGCGATCCCGGGCGCGAGCCCCAGGCGCAGCGCCAGCAGGCCCGCGCCAGCGGCCAGCAGCCCGACCACAAGCCCGACCACCGGATAGGCCCAGACCGCGCGGTCCTGGCGGTCGAAAGCCCCCGCCCGCACAGGCGGCACCGGCAACCGCGAGAGCAGCGCAAAGGCGACGGACAAATGCTCTAAAGGGGCGAAAACGCGCATGGCGTGGCTCAGGGGTTGTGGCAGTGGTGGAGCGCGTTAAACACCCCAGACGCTACGGATGCAACGAGGTCCCCCATGACGGCTCCCTTCTCCTCCCTTGATCAACTGCGCAGGATTCTGGCTGATGCGCCAGGACCGCATTCCGATGCCCGCGCCGGGGCTGAGATGCGCAACAGCCAGTTGACCAAGCCGCCTGGGGCGCTGGGGGAATTGGAACGTCTGGCGATTTGGTATGCCGGCTGGCGCGGTGATGCGCGCCCAAGGATCGCCGCTCCGCAGGTCATTGTTTTTGCAGGCAATCACGGTGTGGCCGCGCGGGGCGTGTCGGCCTTTCCGGCAGAGGTCACGGTACAGATGGTGGCCAATTTCGAAGCCGGCGGGGCCGCGATCAACCAGCTTGCCAAGGCCGCTGGCGCAAGGATGGACGTGCATGCGTTGGATCTGGACCGGCCGACCGGAGATTTCACGCAAGGGCCCGCTCTGAGCGAGGCGGAATGTGTTGCAGCGCTTGCACGTGGCTGGACGGCCGTTGACCCGAACGCCGACCTGCTGGTCGTGGGCGAGATGGGGATTGGCAACACGACCTCGGCAGCGGCGATGTCCCATGCGCTTTACGGCGGGGCACCGGAAGACTGGACCGGACGTGGCACCGGGGTTGATGACGCGGGCCTGTCGCTGAAGACGCAAGTGGTGGCCGAAGGTGTGGCCCGTCTGGGCACGCCGCGAGACGGGCTGGACGTGCTCGCAGCCCTCGGGGGGCGCGAACTGGCGGCCATGGCGGGCGCCATTGCCGGGGCCCGGGCGCATCGCATTCCGGTCCTTCTTGACGGGTTCATCTGCTGCGCCGCCGCCGCCAGTCTGGCAGAGACCGCGCCGGGCGCGCTGGACCACACCGTGGCCGGCCATCTCAGCGCCGAAGGCGGGCATAGCGCCCTGCTGGACCATTTGGGCAAGACGCCGCTTTTGGATCTTGGCCTGCGTCTGGGCGAAGGGTCCGGCGCTGCTGTTGCGATGTTCATCTTGCAAGCCGCGCTGGCCTGTCATTCCGGCATGGCCACCTTTGCCGAAGCCGGGGTTTCCGAAGGTTGACCCTGATACGGCCGTTGATCCCCTGAGCCCCCGAACCCTTGCTGCTGACCTTGGCCCAGACCCCGGGCCTAGGCGCGCTTGGGGGTGGTTTCGCTGGCGCGGCTCATCAATGCGGTTTCGAGATCTTTCTGCAATTCCCGTGCCCGGGCGATGTAAGCCGCGTTCTGCGTCGTCGGCGTGCTCGGATCCCAGAGCTCCGCCAACTCGCGCACGGTCTGCCGGTCGTGATCGTAGAATGTCTGTTCCGCAACCGCAGCCTCGTATTCGGTGAGTCCAGCGTTTTCCAGCACGTAGCGTCCGGCGCGCAGGCTTGAGTCAAACATTTCGCGCACGATGTCGTCGGCCCCGGCCTGATAGAGCTGATAGACCTGATTGCGGTCATAGGCGCGGGCGATGATATGCAGATCGGGCCGCTGCTTGCGCGCATAAGCCACAAGCTGGGTGACCTTTTCGCGATCATCCATCGCCGCCACGAGGATCGAGGCCTTTTCCAGCCCGGCGGCGCGCAACAGTTCCGGGCGTGTGGGGTCGCCGAGGAACCCCTTGAAGCCAAAGCGGCGCATCAGTTGAATGGTCTCCATGTCATGATCCAGGACCACGGTCTGAATGCCGCTGGCTTGCACGAGGCGATTCACGATCTGGCCGAACCGGCCGATGCCGGCGATGATCACGGGTCCTTCGATGTCAATCGGGTCGGGTTCGAGTGCTGTTTTGGATTTGTCCTCACCCATGCCGCGCGAGAGCTGTTCATAGAGGATGAACAATGCGGGCGTGATCAGCATGGACAGGGCAACCACCAGCAACAGGATCTCGCCCACAGCGGCCGAGACCACCTGTTGTTGCAGCGAGAATGACAGCAGGACAAAGCCGAATTCACCGGCTTGCGCGAGGGCCAGCGTAAAGAGCCAGAGATCCCGGTTGCGCAGCCCGAAGGCACGGCCCAGACCATAGAGAATGGCGCCTTTGACCAGGATGAGCATCAGCGTCAGTCCGAGGATCCGCAGCGGGTCTCCGAAGAGCACACTGAACTGGATGCCCGCGCCGACGGTGATGAAAAAGAGCCCCAGAAGCAGACCTTTGAACGGCTCCAGGTCGCTTTCCATCTCGTGTTTGAACTCGGAGTTGGCCAGCACCACGCCCGCAAGGAAGGTCCCCAGCGCGGGTGAGAGGCCGACGAGCGACATCAGGAAGGCGATGCCCACGACGATGAGCAGGGCGAGCGCGGTGTGCATTTCGCGCAGACGCGAGACGTAGATGTAGTGAAAGAGCGGCCGCACAAGGTAGATCCCGGCGAGGATCACCGCGGCCACGGCGGCGAGCGTGACCAGCGTGACGCCCCATCCCGGCAGGCCCTCGACAATCGACAGATCCGCATGGCCGCCGTGGTGGCCGCTGTGATCATCGGCCAGCTCGATCGCCCCATCTTCCGTGAGATGTGCGGCCGACTCTTGTGCGCTTTGGATCCCTGATGTGGCCAGAAGCGGCAGGAAGGCCAGGATCGGGATCACGGCCACGTCCTGTGTCAGAAGAACCGAAAATACACTGCGCCCGCCCTGGGTCTGTGTCAGCCCTTTTTCCGACAGGGTTTGAAGCACAATCGCCGTTGAAGACAGCGCCAGGGTCAAGCCGATCGCAAGCGCCGGCGCCCAGGCCTGACCGAACAACATCACCGGCACCATGATCACAAGCGCCGTCAGGATCACCTGTGGCCCGCCAAGGCCCACAAGCTTGTTGCGCATGTTCCACAAGGTGCGCGGATCAAGCTCCAGCCCGATCAGGAAGAGCATCATGACCACGCCGAACTCGGCCACATGTTGCAGGTCTTCCGTTTCGGACCCCACCAGACCCAGAACCGGCCCGACAATGATCCCGGCGGCGAGATAGCCCAGAACAGACCCCAGTCCCAACCGTGCGGCAATGGGCACAGCGATCACCGCCGTCGCCAGATAGACCGTGGCTTGGTACAGGAAAGTCTCCATTGGGTCGGGTCCTTCATACAGCGCGCAACGTGCGGCTCAGGTGGGCAGAGGGGCGTCTCTTTTCAGTTGGTCCATCACGATTTGGCTTTGAACGCGGGCAACGGCCGGGTGGGTCAGAAGCACATCGTGCAGCAGGCGGTTCAACCCGGCGAGATCGGCGCAATAGACACGCAGCAGGTAATCCGCCTCTCCGGTCATGGTCCAGGCGCTGGTGATTTCGGGCCGGGTGCCAATCAGGCTGGCAAAGCTTTTGGATTGTTCTGGGCCATGGCGCGCCAGTTGCACCTGCACAAAGCCCTGAACCGTCAGCCCGAGCCGCGCCGGGTCCAGGCGTGCGGCGTAGCCCTGAATGTAGCCATCGGCCTCAAGCCGCTGGCGCCGCCGCCCGGCCTGACTGGGGGAGAGGTTCAACAATTCTCCCAGCTGATGCGCCGTCAGGTGGGCATCCTTCTGCAAAGCGGCCAGAAGCCGGGTATCGGTGGCATCGAGCATGTGCGCGAATTTTGTATCTCTGTCGGGTTTGATGCGGAGTTTAAGCATGGATTTGTGAAACCACCATGAAGAATGCGCGCAAAATCCGCGATTCGAGGCGTAGTATGGGTGAAATTGATCGAAATTCCAGCACATCGCCCTCAGGAGGAGACGACATGGGTCCATTCCCGCACGACGCCCCGAAGTCCGAAGTAACCGCCGACAATCCGGCCGGCACCGATGGATTTGAGTTTGTCGAGTTCGCTCATCCCGAACCGGACGTGCTGCGCGATCTCTTCTCGGCCAAGGGCTATGCCCTGGTCGGCCGCCACAAGACAAAAGACATCGAACTGTGGCAGCAGGGCGATATCACCTACATCCTGAATGCAGAACCCGGCTCTTTCGCGGCCCGGTTCACGGACGAGCACGGGCCTTGCGCGCCCTCCATGGGCTGGCGGGTGGTCGATGCCCGGCACGCCTTTGACCATGCGGTGGCCAAAGGGGCCGAACCCTATGACGGCGACGACAAGACCATGGACGTGCCGGCGATCAAGGGCATCGGAGGCTCGCTGATCTACTTTATCGATCAGTATTACGACACCTCGCCCTACAACGCCGAGTTTGACTGGCTCGCCGAGTCAAAGCCGCGCGGCGAAGGGTTCTATTATCTCGATCACCTCACCCACAACGTGTTCAAGGGAAATATGGACAAGTGGTTCCGGTTCTACGGGGACCTGTTCAACTTTCACCAGATCCGGTTTTTTGACATCCAGGGCAAATACACGGGCCTGTACAGCCGGGCGCTGACCTCGCCCTGCGGGCGCATTCGCATACCGATCAACGAAGACCGTGGCGAAACCGGTCAGATCGTGTCCTATCTCAAGAAGTACAAGGGCGAAGGGATCCAGCACATCGCGGTGGGCTCGGACAATCTGTATGACAGTGTCGATTCAATCGCCGCGCGCGGCATCCGGTTCATGCCGGGCCCGAACGACGCCTATTATGCGGCCTCCCGCGAGCGGGTGGTGGATCATCAAGAACCGCTCGACCGAATGAAGCGGCATGGCATTCTGATTGACGGAGAAGGCGTCGTGGACGGAGGCGAGACGCGGATTTTGCTCCAGATCTTCTCCAAAACCGTGATCGGCCCGATCTTCTTCGAGTTCATCCAGCGCAAAGGGGATGACGGCTTTGGAGAAGGCAACTTCAAGGCGCTCTTTGAGTCCATCGAACAGGAACAGATCGCAACCGGCGAAATAGCGGCCGAATAGCAGGGTCCAACGAAGCCGGGCATGCGGGGGCGGGCGCTCCCGCATCGAGGTGTGTCCGGTGGTTGACGGCTGTGCGAGCTGGGTGCGCCAACGGACCGGCAGGATCAGCACGGACCCGCAGGATCAGGCCGTGTCGTTATGCGCCCCATGTCAAAGGGTGAATCTGCGTCAAAGGGTGAATCTGCGTCAAAGGGTGAATCTGCGACGGGTTAGCCGCGCGGCATGCGCAGCACGACGTTGCGACCACTTTTGCGATAGCGCAATTCGCTGTCCCCGATCGCAACGATCTGCCCGCCGTCAATCCGGTCGCCGACCTGCACCTTCTTGTAGCGCCCCGATGAAAGCCGCACGAGCGCGCGGCGGTTCGAGGGCGTGCCATAGACACCGATCAGATTGACCTGGCGAAGGTTGATGGCGTTCTTGATCGTGGCCTGTTTGGCGACGGATGCCGGGGTCGGACCCGTCGGACGCGCCGTCTGATTGCGTGGCACAGCCGGGCCGGAGCGGTTTGACGTCGACGGCGCCGCCTCGGTCGTGGCCGGAGCGGTCGTCGTCGCAGCCGCAGACGCCGTAGACGCGGCTGCGGCCGGCCCCGCCGTTGTGGAGGCCCGCTGGCGCCGCTGCTCTGCGGCCTGAGCGCGCGCGATCGTGCGGGCAAAATTGGATGGCCGGATCTTGGGCTTTTGCGCCGCCAGACGCATTTCAGCCGGGCTGAGCGGAATGAACGCGTCGCCGTCTTCATTGACCTGCGGCGCGTCTTCGGCGGCCTGGGCCGTTTCGGTTTCGGTTTCGGCGGCCGGATCCACCTCGGGCTCCGGAGGCGCGGGTTCATAGGGCCGCGCCAATGGACGCACCCCGCCCAGTTCCGAAACGGTCAGGCCCCCCAGCCGGGCCCGTTCGGCGTTTTCCACCAGATCTCCGGGGCGGCCTCGCGGCCGGATATCGGGCAGGTTCGGCTGCAGTGGATCTTCGGCCTCTGCGGTCTCGATGCGCGGCGGGGTCGGCGGCGGGACCACGGCGGGCTGGCCCAGATAGACGATGATCCCATCCGGTGTCGTGGTGCCTTCCGGCGTGGGATCCACGAGGCCAAGCGCGTCCAGTTCAAAGGCGATTCCGGCGGCTGCGGGCGAGGCCACGCCCGCGGGTGACACATCCGTCTGATAGCTGTCGGCACGCGGCAGGGCCAGCGCGTCCTGGGTCAGTGTGGCGCCATCGATGGCTGCAATGAAGAGGTCGTCCAGCGGGATCACGCCGGGCGTCGCGGGATGCTCGGGAACCGTGCTCCAAATGCCGGTGATCGCGTAGTTCGCGGCCTGGGTGTTGAGCGGAACCGTGGAATCGGGTTCGGACAGCGAGGCCAGATCGTCTTCCGGCAGCGGCGCATCGGCCAACTCCTCCGGGTCGGTCGTCTGGATATCGCGCAACGCGTCAAGCACTGCGGTATCCGTGTCGGTCAACCCTTCGGGCGCATCCAGCGCATCCGGAGCGCTGCCAAGGTTTGCGGAGGCAGGCGCGGTCTCTGGCCCCGTTGTCAGACCCGGTGTTTCCCCGGCGCCATCATCGGGCAATGCGAGAAGCGGAGCGTCGGTGCTGAGATCTGCAGGTCCGTCGCCGTTGCCCGCCGGGGTGTCCGCCTCAGCTTCGGAACGGATGTCCGGCTGGCGCGGCGGCTGCACGATCTGCGCCGGCATCTCCAAAATCGCCGGATTGATCGAAGCGAGTTGCGGCTGCGCGGGCGCGCTTTCCGTGGGCGGGTTCACCACCGTATCCGTGCCGGTAACCTCTGGGGCCGTGTCGCGGCGCAACAGCGCGTTTATCCCGCCATCGTTCAGGATGGATGCAAAGGCCGCCACGCCAATCAGGACGATCAGCAGGATCACTGTCAGAATCAGGCCCAGGAACCGGGGACGGCCGCGCTGAGCGGCCTTTTGCTTGGCGGCGATCTCGGCCAGCGGGTCGGGCCGCCGGTCCTGCGGCATGTCCGGCACCGGATCCAGCACGGCCGCCTGCGCCGGATCGATTGCGAGATCCATCGTTGCCGGGGCCGTCGTCGGTGCGGCAGAGCGCGCCCGACGTCTGGACATAAAGTTCGACCGGGCGGGTTTGGGCTCTGGTTCCGGCACGACACTGCGTCGCGGCGCAGCAATCGGTGCGGGCGCCGCTCTTGCAGCGACATCCCGGGCAGACACAAAGGGCCGCGCGGGGGCGGGTGGTTCGGACACAGCGGGCGGTGCCGCGGCGACGACCGGGGGTGGTTTGGGCGCTGCCTCTTCTTTCGGCTGTGGGCGGGGCTCCGGCGCTGTCGGCTTTGGCGCTGCCACTGGCGGTTCAGGCGGCTGGGTGACCGTACGCGCAGGGGGGGCGGGGCGGTCGGGGCGTTGCTCGGCTGACTGTGCCACCAACCGTTCCACCGGCCGGCGGCGGCGGGATGAAAACCCCGTAACCGGAGGCGGCGCTGGTTCAATTGCCGCGCGCCCTCTGCGTGCTGAGGAAAAGACTTCCCCGCCCGCTGCGGACATCTCTGTCGCGGTCTCGGGCGGATCAGCGTCAGCCTCCGCTTCGGCAAGCTCTGCGCCGTCTGCGCCAGACAGGTCCGCCTCTTGCGCGATCATGTGCTCCAAAGGCTCGTCGACAGACACCGGCGTTTCCTCGGAGACCACCGTTGGCGCGTCCGGTGCCGTATTTTCCACGAATGGCGTGCGGTCAGGTTCTACCTGATCTCCAGGCTCCAGAATCGATGCCGCATAATGGGTTTCGCCAAAAAACGGCTCCCACGGCAGATCCATCCTCTCCGGAATGGCGACGCAGCATACAGGTTCGAACCCATGTTCGACGGCAAAGCCCTCGGCCTCGGACAGGGTTTCCTTGGCAACAGCCGCGACATGGGTGATCGGCCCGTCCGAGTAAATGTCGAATCGCAGTTCATTGACCGGATAGGGCGTTGCCCCATCGAGCGCGAGCGCCGCCGCCTGCCGACGGTCGACTCGGTCAATAACCCCGGTGTTGATCGACAGATAGCGGATCTGATCGTCCGGCAGCACCAATTTTGAGCGGATCGGGTCAACCGACCGCGCATGCGCCTCTTGCAGAAGACTTGATATGGCCTGCCCCAGATTCGACTCGGCAATGTCGATCTCGCCAACAGCGCTCCAGCCGGGGCCCTTGCGCACAAATAGCGCAATCCCGTCCGCTGAGAGAAAGAGTGCAAATCCCGGTTTCATACTGCTACGATGTCTGGCATCCTGTCCGGCGGTTTCGCCCCGCCAGCATCTGTCACATGTCTTTGCCTCAGTTTAGTCCTTTCTGTCCGTGAGGAAAAGGAAAAGGCGTGCCATCCCCTTGTTGGCACCCCATGGCCGTTCCCATGTTGAGGGCCCAATCTACGGAGGAATGGTATGCACAATGTTAAAACCGGTGTGGCCGCAGTGATCCTTGGTCTGACGACAGCATGGCTTTGGCCGATGGCAGTTGCGGCCGAAACGCCGCGCACCATCACCGTCAGCGGCCAAGGCAGCGTGTCAGCGCCTCCCGATATGGCGACGATCACCATCGGTGTCACGGCCCAGGCCGAGGCGGCGCGCGATGCGATGCAGGAGACGTCGCAGGCCGTCAGCGCCTTGCTGGCGCGCCTGACAGACCTTGGCATCGCGCCCGCCGATATTCAGACCCAAAGGATCACCGTCAATCCGGTCTGGTCGGACCGGCGCACCAGCGAGCAGCCGCCGCAGATCACCGGCTTTACCGCATCCAACGCCTTGCTGCTGAAGGTTCGCACGCTGCCGGATCTGGGCCCGATCCTCGATCAGGTGATGGCCGAAGGCGCCAATGAGTTCAATGGCTTGCGGTTCAATGTTCAGAACCCCAAACCGCTGGTTGATGCGGCGCGCCAGGCCGCCGTAGCCGATGCGATGGACAAGGCACAGCTCTACGCAACCGCCGCTGGCGTTCAGCTCGGCGCGCTGCAAAGTCTGAGCGAACAGGGCGGCACACCGCGCCCGGTGATGATGGAAATGGCCGCCGCCCGCGACGCATCCGTTCCCATCGCGGAAGGCGAAGTCAGTGTCACCGCCTCGGTGACCATGGTGTTTGCAATTGCCGAGTGATCGTCACACGGCATTGTGACGCAAATGCAAACGCGGGGGGAGCCGCCCCCCCGCGCCCGGCTCAGGCGGTGGCTTGGCTCAGCGCCTGGTCCAGATCGGCGATCAGGTCATCGGCATCCTCGATCCCGATGGAGACGCGTACAACATCCGCGCCGGCGCCGGCCGCCGCCTGCTGCTCCGGCGTCAGTTGCCGGTGCGTGGTCGAGGCGGAGTGAATGATCAAAGACCGCGCATCTCCAAGATTGGCCACATGAGAAAAGATCTCCAAGCTGTTGACAAGCTTGATACATGCCTCATAGCCACCCTTGACCGAAAAGGTGAAAAGCGCCCCGGCGCCCTTCGGGCAGATCTTCGCAACCCGCCCAAAGTAAGGCGACGATGGCAGCCCGGCATAGGTGACATGCCCAATCCGCGGGTCGTTTTCGAGCCAGGCGGCGATCTTTTCGGCATTGGCGACATGACGCTCCATACGCAACGAAAGGGTCTCGATCCCCATCAGCGTATAATGCGCGCCTTGCGGGTTCATGGTCATGCCGAGATCACGCAGACCCACGGCAATGCCATGGAAGGTAAACGCCAGCGGCCCGAAGGTCTCGTGGAACTTCAGCCCGTGATAGGCGGGCTCCGGTGCCGACAGCGACGGGAACTTGTCGCTCGCCGACCAGTCGAACGTGCCGGAATCGACCACGACCCCACCGGTTACCGTGCCATTGCCTGTCAGGTATTTGGTCGTGGAATGCACCACCAGCGTGGCGCCAAAGTCGAACGGGCGGCACAACCACGGCGTGGCGGAGGTGTTGTCGACAATCAGGGGCAGGCCAGCTTCATTTGCGACACCGGCGATGACTTCCAGATCGGTGATATAGCCACCCGGATTGGCAATCGATTCACAGAAAATCGCGCGCGTGTCGTCATTGATTGCCGCCTTGACCGCTTCGACATCGTCAAAATCGACAAATGTCGCGGACCACCCAAAGCGCTTGATCGATTGGCTGAACTGGGTGACCGTCCCGCCGTACAGCCGGGTCGAGACCACAACATTGCGGCCCGGACCCATCAGCGGAAACAGCGCCATGATCTGCGCCGCATGGCCGGACGAGCAGCAAACCGCCCCGACACCGCCTTCCAGCGTCGCGATCCGCTCCTGCAGAACCGCAACCGTCGGATTGGTCAGACGTGAATAGATAAAGCCCACTTCCTGCAGGTTGAACAGCGCCGCTGCATGATCTGCATCGCGGAACACAAAAGCAGTGCTCTGGTAAATCGGCGTCTGCCGCGCCCCGGTCGCGGGATCAGGCCGGGCACCGGCGTGGATCTGCAAGGTGTCAAAGCCGTAGTCAGGTGCGTCGGACATGAGTTTTCTCCCAATCATTCCTCTCGGGCGCCAGAGCGCGCGTCTCGTCTCTAAGGACTTTTCCCTCAACAGACAACGCACGGCGCCCCACCGCGCCCCTGTTGCTTCTTTCTTTTTGAAAATACCCCGGCGCAAGGTGGCAACGAAGGGTGCGCCCGGACAGGGGCGCTAGCGCATCCAGAATCCTTCGGACTTGATCCGGTTGCGGATCGCCTGTTCCCTGCGCGGCAGGTTCTCGCGATCAAACAGCGCGCGCACCTTTGCCCCACGGCCCTGATAGACCATGCGCTTGATCGGCTCATAGCGCTTGAGCACCTTCTTGATCCGGTTGGGCGCACAGACCTCTTCCAGCGCTGCGACCACCCGGTCGCTTTCCCGCGCATAGAGCAACGGGAAAAACCGGTAGTGACAGCTGATCTCGCCATCCAGCAGCCCACCCGGCAGGCTGTCGCGCCCTCCGCCAAGGGCATGGATGACCAGTGGCAGCGCCACCTGGTCGAGCCAGGGCGAGAGCGGCTGACAGACCAGTTCCGGCGGCGGATCGTTGCGGATAGAAAGCGCGCAGTCCAGAAACCGCTGCCCAAAGACCCGCGGGCAGCGGTAAAAGAAAAAACCTGCATTGAAATAGAGATAGCGTTTCCAGTAATCCGCCGGCCAGGCCAGATCCTGACTGCTGAGGAAATCGAGCTCGAAACGGTCGTATAGCGCGCGCCAGGTCTGTTCGTAGCCGGGACCGTAGAGCTCAATCTTGGGCCAGGTGCCTTCCCGGCGCAAAGACGCCGTCGGGCGGTCGAAATCAAATGGCACATGGGTCAGATCGCCGGTCAGCAGCGTGTCGCTGTCAAAAAACACAAACGGTTCGCCCTCGGGCAGGGCCAGCAGCGCCTCGATCTTGTTCCCATAGGGATAGGAGGCGCCGAAATGGCGGCTCTCAAAGGGCAAAAGCTCCACCCCCAGCCACTCATAGAGCGCCCGGATTTCACCATCGCGCACCGAGGGGTCACCGTTCCAGAGCGGTCCCGGCTGCGGTGTTGCGACAAAGACCCGTCCGGCAAAATCTGCCGAGTGGTGACGCAAAGAGGCGGCAAAGAGCGCGGCTTCATAGCTCAGACGGCCGGATTGCCCGACCACCACCACGTTGAAACGCCCGGGATTTGGGGATTGGCCGTGGCCCATGGGTTTTGTCATACTCGCTCTTGGGGCGCCCGTGCCCCGGTGCGACCAGATGTATAAGCCCCACCCAAAGCCGTCAAACCGGCCGCGCCGGGACATTGGGATGTTTGAAAAGGAGGATCACATGATCCGCATATCGATGACCCTGTTCTCTCTGAGCTTTGCCGCCCTGTCCGCGCAGGCCCAGGGCAGTTTCACCACGGCCGCGGAAGTTGCGCCAATTCTCGATGCGACCAAATCCAACTGGGTGGCGGTGCGGGAATATGACGGCAAGGACTGGCTCTATGTCACGCAGATCCTGTCTTGGCGCTGCGGGCTCGAAAGCCTTTCGGTCGGGCTCAACGGCGCCAGCCCCGAAGTCTGGGAGATGGAGCCCTGCCATATCGACACCGCAACCCCCAACGCGCTTTTGATGGAGACCCATCAGCCCTACCGGACCTATCCGCTGGGGTCGATTGAAACCATCGAGGTCGAGATGGTGCTGGATGATGGAACCAAAGTGGGCGACCGCTTTGAACGCAAGTCAGTGCAGATGCCGTAAATCCCGCCGGGCACTGAGCGCCGGGCGCGCCGTTCAGGCATGCAAGGTCCGCTCCAGACACGTCAGCCAATTGGTGCTGGCGATCTTTTCGACAAGCGTGCGGCCGAACCCGCGATCCAGCATGGCCTGCAAAAGCCCGGGTACGCCGGCCACATCCCCCACCGCATCCGGTATGATGGCCCCGTCAAAGTCAGAGCCGAGTCCGACGTGATCCTCTCCGACGGCCTGGATCAGATATTCGAGATGCCGCAGCATCGGTTCAAATCCCATGGCGGTGTCCGATACGCCGTCCTCTGCCAGAAAAAAGGTCGCGTAATTGAGCCCGACCATGCCGTCCGAGTCGCGGATCTGCGCCAATTGTCGATCGCTCAGATTGCGCGCCGAGGCACAGAGCGCATGTGCGTTGGAATGCGTGGCCACCAGCGGCTTGCTCGACAACCTTGCCACATCGTCAACACCCGAGGCATTGAGGTGGGACAGATCGATCAGAATGCCCAGTTCATTGCACAACCGCACCAGATCTTTGCCCGCCTCGGTCAAACCGGGTCCGGAATCCGGATCTCCCGGATACTGCATCGGCACCCCATGTCCAAAGATCGTCGGGCGGCTCCACACTGGTCCCAGAGACCGCAGACCCATTTCGTGAAAGAGATACAGCGCGTCGAGATCAGGACCGATGGCCTCTGCGCCCTCCATATGCAAAACACCGGCGATGCGGCCGGCGTCGATGGCTGCGCGGATTTCGGACGGGCTGCGGCAGACCGAAAAATCATCCGGCGCAGAGCGTGCCATCCAATGCAGAAGGCCGACCATGGTCAGGGCGGCGGCTTGCGATTGATCATGGGTCATGAGCGGGGGCAAGGGCAGGTCGTAAGGTGGCTTTGACATCAGGGCCATGAAGTTTGCATCCACGCCCGAACTCATCGGCGGCACAAACACCGCAAAGAGCCCGCCGACAAAACCGCCTTTGCGCATGCGGGGCAGATCCAGGTGTCCGGACGCTGGGCCATCCGGCGGGCCGGGCCAGAGCTGTGTGCGCGGTTCGCCCGCCATCATCAGGCGCAGAAGAAAGTCATTGTGACCATCGAAGTAAGGCAGGGCAGGGGACATGGCCGGATCTTTCCTTGGCTGGGCGACGCGTGATTCCGCCTTAACATGAACTTCGCAGCGGCTTGAACGGCACGGCGCGCGAATTCTCGACCAGGCACCGTGATCGGGGCGCGCGGCGCCGCATATGGCGCCTGCTGGTTCTCGCCGATGCCGCGAAATTAGGACTTTTCTTCTGCGCCGCGCTATGTGCAAAGGCGCCCTATCGCCGTCTGCGGCCCGCAGGCGCGGGCAGATCGAAAGAGACCTGATGATCGCTCTTCCTCGGATGATGACGCCCTGGCGCGCCGTGGCCGCCGCCTTTGCGCTCAACGGCTTCCTGCTGGGCAACTGGGCCGCCCGGGTGCCGGCGGTGATGGAACGCCACGGGCTCAGCGAAGGCGCCTTTGGCTTTCAGTTGTTGCTGATGGGCGTCGGAGCGCTGATCTCCTTTCCCATTGCCGGGCGCATGGCGGATCGTCGCGGCGCCCTGCCGGTGACGCGAGTCCTGACTGTCTTTTACCTGACCACACTGGTGTTCATCGGGCTGGCACCCGGCGTGGTCGCTTTGGGCTTTGCCGTCTTTGTATTTGGCATGTGTCACGGGGCGATGGATGTGACGATGAATGCCTGGGCGACGGAAGTCGAAAAGCATCTGGCCCGCCCGGTGATGTCCTCCTTTCATGCCATGTGGAGCCTTGGCACCGGCGCGGGTGCGGCGCTGGGCTATGTGGCAACGGCCAATGGACTGGATCTGGCCTGGCATTTTGCTCTGGCCCCGGTTCTGGCAGCGGTCTTTCTCGGGCCGTTTCTCGGCCTGCCCTGGCAATCCGAAACCCGGCAGGCGCAGGCCTCGGACCCGGCCTTTGCCCTGCCGCGCGGGCCATTGATCCTGGTCGGGTTCTTTGCGCTGTCTGCGGCGCTGGGCGAAGGCGCCACCGCGGATTGGAGCGCGGTCTATCTGCGCGACACGCTGGGTTCAACCGAAGCGCAGGCAACACTCGGGTTTGCGGTGTTTTCGGTGGCCATGGTGGGCATGCGGCTGTGTGCCGACCAGCTGGTGCGCCGCTTCGGCGCGGTGTTCATCGCGCGCACCTGCGCTTTGATCGCTGCGATAGGGATTGTGCTGGTGACCGGGCTGTCGAGCTTCCCGGCCGCGCTTGCCGGTTTCTTCCTGATGGGTGTGGGCTATGCGCCTCTGGTGCCGCTGGCCTTTTCCAGGGCGGCCGCTGATCGTGACGTGCCGCCCGGTCAGGCGATTGCGGCCGTGGCGACCCTGGGCTACGGCGCGCTGCTCCTTGGTCCGCCGGTCATCGGCCAGATCGCCGAGATCTCGTCGCTGCGGCTGGGGCTCGCCCTGCTGGGCGCGTTTGCATTTGCCGTTGCGCTCCTGGCTCCGGTTCTGGCGCCCGCAACCAACACAAAGGACGCGGCCGCCGCCGACTAGGCTACGCCGGTCCGGACGGCGGATCCAGAACGGGAGTCCGTGCGTTTCATTCAACCCTAGCGTGATTTCGCGAAAGCCGATATTCCGGTGACGGAAGCAGGGGTGGCGC
This sequence comes from Pseudomonadota bacterium, assembly GCA_039179965.1. Lineage (GTDB taxonomy): Bacteria > Pseudomonadota > Alphaproteobacteria > Rhodobacterales > Rhodobacteraceae > Marinibacterium. The sequence goes on along the minus strand of JBCDEC010000024.1, from coordinate 11,226 downwards.
ATGGCAAAGCACCGGAAAGGCGCAGAAATCACCTGGATGGGCCGGGCCTTTCTGGGTCTGTGCACTGCGGTTTGGGCGGTTACGGGACCATTGCCCGGCGCGGCCCAAACGCAGGTCGCAGACCGGGTCACCACGGCCGTCGCCGCGGCGCCCCCCTTCGGCCCGCGCCAGTCGAATGCGACGGTGCCAAGCTTTTCGCTGGATCTGGCGCGCGCGCTCGGGGCGCGGATCGGCTTTGAGATCGATGTTGTCGACACACTGGCGGCACAAGAGATTGTGCAGGCGCGAAGCGACGGACGCATTCAAATGATCGCGGGCATTGCCCGTCTGCCAGCGCTGGAGAACACCCATGTGTTTTCGGATCCTGTGGCCAGCGAAGCGCTTCGCCTCGCAGTGCTGTACGAAAATGCAAAGGCGATCGCTGATGCGCCCAAGGCAGGACTGCGGATCGGCATCGTGCCACCAGTGATCGACGCACCTGTCGCGGCCTTTTTGGCGGATAACGAGGCGGTGCCGCTCAGCGGAGCGGATGCAGCCCTGCTGGAATTGCTGGTGGGCCGCGTTGATGCGCTGCTTTTGCCAAACTCGGTGATCACCAGCCTGGCGCGCCAGGCCCAGATCGATGACCGCGTCACGTTCATTGATCCGCCGATTGCGCGCCTTGACCGTTTCGTGGCGCTGCATGACAGCCGCGCCGATCTGTTGCCGGCGGTGAATTCCGCGATAGCAGCGATGGAGAACGATGGCCGGCTGCAAACACTGCGGGACCGGCATTTCATCGAAGTCCCGCCGGTGCCGGGTGAGGTGGTCGTGGGCGTCTTTGACTTCAAACCCTACCAGTTCATTGACGAAGACGGCGCGGCGGGCGGATTTGCGATAGATGTGCTGCGTGATCTGGCCGGGTCGCTGGGGCTTTCGCTGCGCTTCGTGGCGATTACGCGCACCGAAGCGCTCAGGGGGCCGGGCCCCGGGCGCTACGACGTGCTCCCGCACTCCGCCGTCACGCCAGCGCGGTCAGCGCAGATGGATTTCACCGCGCCGATCCTGATTTCGACCACCTCGCTGTTTGTGCGGGCCGACCGCAGCGGGCTGGTCGGCGACCTGAGCGATCTGGAAGGCCGGCGCCTCGGGGTCCAGCCTGGCAGCATCGGGGCCCGGCTTCTTGAATCGACCCAGGGCATCGATGTGGAGGTCTTCCCCGACCGCGACGAAATGCTTGCCGCGCTCTTGGCCGGACGACTGGACGCGGTTGTCTATGACGCCCACGCGTTTGAGGCCCTGGCGCGCGATCGCGACGCGTATGAGCAAATCGCGCGGGTGAGGCCACCGCTGACGGCGCTGGAAGCGGCACCGGCCCTGCGCTTCGGTCTGGGACCTCTGCGTGCAGAGTTGAACGGAGCCTTGCCGAGTTACATGATTTCTGAGCGGTTCGCGGCGCTGAATGCGCGGTACTTCGGACCGGAGCAGTTCTGGACACAGGCCCGGATCTGGATCGCCATTGCGGTCATGGCGTTTGTGGGCCTCCTGACAATGTGTGGCGCGGCGGTGCTGGTCATCTGGTCGCGGGCACAACGGCGCGCGGCCAAGGAAATTTCGGTGGTGCGTGACGAGTTGCAGACGATTTTCAACGCCGCCAGCAGCGGAATCGTCGCACTTGATCGCGCCGGACAGATCGTGCGGATCAACGACCGCGCCCGCCACATGCTGGGCGGAACCTGCGAACCCGTGCCGTTCGTCTGGCCACCCGAGATCGACTTTTGGGATGCCGAAACCAGGCAGCCCATCGACGCCGGAACCGACCCTGTGCGGCGGGCGCTGTCGGGGCGGTCTCTGCGCGGCGAAACGCATCTGATGCGCCGGTTGCAACCCGGTGAGGATCGCCGCTATGTGCGGGTCGACAATGCCCGGGTCCGGAATGCGCAAAGCGCCATTCACACGGTCATGGTCATTGACGATGTGTCCAACGAAGAACGCAATCGCCAGGTTGTGGACCGCAAAAACCGGCTGGATGCCCTGGGGCTGTTGACGGGCGGGATTGCGCATGACTTCAACAACCTGCTGGCCTCGATGCTCTATGCGGTGGACCTGGCGGGCAAGGCAGCCGACGACGCGCGGCGCGCCCGGTATCTTGAGATCGCCACGGCGGCCATTCACCGCGGGCGATCGCTCACTTCGCGGTTGTTGTCCTTTGCGCGGCGGCAACCGGGTCTGGCCACCGTCAGGAAAGCGTCGGATGTCTTTGACGAATTCAAAAGGCTCGTGCGCCCGATGCTGGAGGCGCAGATCGATATCACATGGGATCTCGAGGAGCCTGACCTCTGGCTCTATTGCGACCAGGCGCAGCTGGAAACCGCGCTGATGAACGTCGTGCTCAACAGCCGGGATGCCATTTTACGCGACGGGGTGGGCAACCGGATCGAGATGCGCGCGCGATCCATCCGCGCAGGCAGCGTAGACATGGAGACCCGACAACACGGCCGGGACACCGGCGATGATGGTTGCCCCGGCACGTATCGCTACGTCGAGATCAGCGTCTCGGACAACGGTCCGGGCATGGATGAACAGACACTCGCGCGCAGCACCGATCCGTTTTTTACCACCAAGGACATCAATTCCGGCACCGGCTTGGGCCTGGCCATGGTCTACGGGTTCGCCCGCAACGCGGATGGTGATCTCCGGATCTATTCCGAGCCGGGCATCGGCACCACGGTGCACCTGATCCTGCCGCGCGGCACCTCGGAGGGGACGCGCGAAGACCGGATGCCGGAAGACGTTGTCGAACACGGTAGCGGCGAGACCATCCTCGTGGTGGAGGATGAATCGCAACTGCTGGCGATGATCACGGAGGTGCTGGAGGGCCTGGGCTACAAGGTCCTCGCGGCCTCCTCCGGTCAGGAGGCGTTGTCTCTGGCTGAGGATCGGCCAGATATTGATGTGTTGCTGACGGATGTCGTTATGCCGGGCGAGCTTGGCGGCTTTGAGCTCGCCCGCCGTGTGCGGGCGCTGCGCCCGGATGTGCCGGTGATCTACATGTCGGGCTACACCGGCTTCACGGCCTCTGAAATGGGAGCGGTCCAGGCACCGCTTCTGCAAAAACCGACGCCCGCAACGGTGCTTTTAGAGACAATCCGGCGGGTTCTGCCATAAGCCCGGCCGCCGGACCATCTGACATGCCCCGGCGGTCTGGTCCCCGGACCGGGCCGCGCGCGCTTTGCCATCATCAGGCCTCACGCACCTGCGAGAGCGCAGCCACCGTGTCACGCTCAAACGGGCGGGCAATCTCGGGGCAGGTCAGCCAGTGCGACAGGGGCTGCGACCGGGAGAACAGAAATCCCTGCGCCAGCGTGCAGTTGGATTTTTCGAAGGTCTCCACCTGCCATTCTTCCTCGATGCCTTCCACGATGACCGGATATCCAAAGGATTTGGACAGCGACAGAATGCTGTCGACGATGCGGCGTACCCGCAGGTCATCCCAATACCGCTTGACCATGTGCCGGGCCACTTTCACCCGGCCAATACAAGGCAGCGTCAGCCGGTCCAGTGATGCGCCCGACAGGCCGAAGTCATCGAGATCCACAGCAAGGCCCAAATCCGACAGGGCGATGAGATTGCGGTGCACCTGACCCAGCGGCTCGCCAATCCGGATGTCTTCGAGAAGTTCAATCCGGAATTTGTCGAATGGCACCTCGGCGGCACGCAGCGTATCCCGGAGCCAGGGCACCAGGGTTTCGTCTTCCCATTGCTGCTGACACAGATTGACGGAAAATTCGAAGGCGCGTCCGGTTTGCGCGACCAGAGTCTTGTAGGCCTCGATCACGCTTGGGAAGAGCCCGCGCTCGATTCCGGCCAACGTGCGGGATTCCTGCAAGGCCTTGAGCGTGCGTCCGATATCATCCTGCTGCGGCTGTCGGATCTTGTGCCGCAGCAACGCTTCGAACCCCAGGATGTCACGACCCGGCAGGGTTACGATCGGCTGAAATTCAAACTCAAAGGCGGTCGGGCCGTTTTTGAGCTGCGCCTTGGCCTTCCCAAGCTTTTTGGAGGCGTAGAGTTCGCGATCCGCCTGGCTCAGCATCTCCTGCACGGAGAAGTTTGTCTGATCCTCCAGTTGAACGGCCCCGACGGATACGCCGAGGCCGGTGGCCTCCGCCGGTGCAAATTCGTTATCGCAAATCAGACAGTTGAGACGTTTCGCGGCACAACTCACGTCAAAGCCGGGATCGCGTTGCAGGTGAAGCACTGCGAATTCATCGCCGCCCGTGCGGGCGATCAGAGAGCCGAACCCAAAGACCTGACGCAGACATTCGGCCGTGTGGATCAGCACCCGGTCGCCGCTGTCATGGCCATATTGATCATTGACGTTCTTGAAGTTGTCGAGATCGATCTGCAGCAGGGTGGCATACTTGCCGGGGCGCCGGCCCTTGTAGTGGCCACCAATGCCCAGCTCAAATCCGCGCCGGTTCAAAAGACCGGTCAGCGGGTCGTGATTGGCCTGGCGGCGGTATTTCACGGTTTCACTGCGGATGTCGGAAATCTCCGTCCAAATCACCGAGAGACCGCCTTGCGGGCGCATTATGATGTTCTGGCGGGCAAATGTGCCGTCGATCAGAACGATATCCTGCATCTTCCGGGCCGTGATCGCCGACTGGTCCCGGGTCGACAGCACCATGTCAAACTCATTGATCGCCATGCGGGCCGAGGGACGTTTCAGGCAAAGCAGAAAGACGTCATGAAGGTGCAACCCCTGGCGTCTGTGCGCCGTGCCAAGCACGGAATCAAAGGCCACGTCCCCTTCGAAAGAGATGAGTTTTCCGTCATAGCCGCAGTGCCAAATTGCGCTTGTAAAATCGATGACTTGGTCGTGCGGCACGCCTTGATCTCCCCACTCAGCCCAGGCGGTCCAGCACGACACCGCACGGCTTTCGTTCAGTAGAGGGACTATTTCGACAGCATGGTTAACATGACGTTAAACGAACGGGACCCAAAGCGGAGGAGGGCGGGACCCGGCAATTCCGGAGCTTTTACCGTGCCTTAGTCTGAGACCACCGTGATCAGCATCGAGCAGCCGATCACGCGCTTGGTGCGGCTGTAAAATGGCGTGCAGATCATGGAATGGTCGCGCCCGTCGATGTCGATGATCGTCCGGCTTGGCGTTCCAGTCAGGGTTGCTTGTGCGCAGATCTCATTGATGTTGGGAAAGCCCGGCGGATAGGGCATCTGAGACAGATGCGTGCCAAACAGGGTTTCGTTCCAGCCCAGAAGAGCCGTTCCATCGTCATTGACCCGTCGCAACTGCAAAGCCGCATCAACCACAATCAATGCCGCCCCCAGATGCGAAAAGACCGATTCCATTTCTGCATTTACGTTCTGCAACTCGTCCGTGTTGACGTTGAGTTCTTCGTTCACGGTGATGAGTTCTTCGTTGGTCGATTGCAGCTCTTCGTTGGCGGTCTCAAGTTCCTCGTTCGTGGCCTGAAGCTCTTCGTTGGCGGATTGCAGTTCTTCGTTGAGAGTCTGCAGCTCTTCGTTGGAAGTCTCAAGTTCCTCGATCACCTGTTGGAGCGTCTCACGGGTACTGTCGAGCTCGCTCTGCAAAGACAGGATAACTTCGCCGGAGTCGCCACCCTGCCCGGGGTCGAGCTGTTGGGGTGGGGTCCGGCTGGAAGGTTCGGGCGTCCAGGTCTCCATCGTAAGCAGCACGTATGGATCATCTTCCGAGGACGTGACGGGATAGGCGCCAAACTGATGGTTTTCTCCGTCGCGCCCGACGCCGCGATGCACAATGCCCCGCCGACGTTCGCCATGTTTGCTGGCCAGTGTGACCAGCGAAAAGGCCTCCTGATCCAGTGGCGGGATCAGCATCCGTGTCGACAATTGTGTCATGGCTCCATCGCTGATTTCGATATAGTCAGTCCAGTTTCCGTGTACTTTCAGCACCTTGTGATCCAGGCTCACGCGAAGTGACATCGGGGCAATCGCGGCCTCTAGGCTGGTAATCTGGCGCAAAAGCGCATCCTGCGCCGTTTTCTTCAGGGCCCTGGGCCGGCCCAGCGGCGTTATTGGCCCGGGCGGGGCCGACGCCAAAAGCGCACTGGCCGTGCGCCCGGTTGATTGGCGCGACAAGGCGTGCTTTTTGAAGATATGGCCCTGCCGCTCGATCGGAACAAAAAGATCGTTGGCCACCGAAACAGACTCGGATTTGCCCAGAAACAGCATCCCGTCTTCATTGAGCGCATAGTTCAGACGCGAGAAGACCTTGTTCTGCATCTTTGGGCGCAGGTAAATGAGCAGGTTGCGGCACACCACCAGGTCCAGTTTCAGAAACGGCGGGTCGCTGCAGATATTGTGTTTGGTAAAGAGAACCAGATTGCGCAGGCGGTGATCGACCTCGATGAACTCGCCCTTGATGGCAAAGTACTTTTCCGCGAATTCCTGGGGGATGTCCTGCTGGGCGGCGGCGCGGTAGCGGCCTTCCCGGGCCAGTGTCAGCGCTTTTTCGTCCAGATCGGTCGCGAAGATCTGCACATTGTGGTTTTTCAGGCTTTCCGCGCCACCCAAGGCCTCGGCGACCAGTATGGCGATCGAATAGGTCTCTTCCCCGGTCGCGCACCCGGCCGTCCAAATGCGGATCGGGTCGCCCATCGCGTCGTCGACGATCCGCTGAATGACCCTGCCAACGCGCCGGAATTCTTCCTTGTCCCGGAAAAAGTTGGTCACCGAAATCAGCAGGTCTTTGTATAACGTGTCGACCTCGCGCGGGGTGCTACGGCAGATTTCCGTGTATTCTTCCTTGGTAGGAACGTCCAAGGCCAGCATCCGCCGTTCGATCCGACGGTGGATCGTGGTTGACTTGTATTCACGGAAGTCGACGCTTGTGCGCATGGAAACGATCTGAAGGATCTCGCTGATCGCATCGGATTCGTGATCCTCCGCGCGCAGTTCCTTCATGTGATCGCGCGATTCCAGGATGCGCGAGAGATGCGAGCCGATTTCGCGCGGGCTCAGGATCAGATCCGTGCACCCGGTCTCGATCGCGGCATTGGGCATCCCGTCATATTTGGCCGACCCATCATCCTGGGCAATCGTGATTCCCCCGCGTTCGCGGATCGCCTGAATGCCATAGGCGCCATCGGTGCCGGTGCCGGACAGGATGATCCCGATCGACCGCGCCTGCGCATTTTCGGCAAGAGAAATCAGCAGCCGGTCCACCGACGGTTTCGGCGCGCCTGCCAGCGCGTTCGGATCGTGCAGAAGCAGTGTTCTGCCGTCAAAGGTCACGTCATGATTGGGGGGCGTGATGTAAACATGGCCCGGGGCGGGCTCCAGCCCGTCGACCACGTCGGCCACAACCAGTTCGGTTTCAGATGCCACCAGTGGCACCATATGGCTTCGGTACTTGGGCGCCATGTGCTGCGCGACAATGAAAGATGCGTTGATGTCGGCGGGCAGCGCACGAACGAATTCGCGGATCGCCTCGAGCCCGCCGGCCGAAGAGCCCACGCCGACAAGCACCGCCCCGTCGGTTTCCACGACCGTCTCGTCGGCGAAGGGCTCGGCAGTTACGTCGCTCATCGTCGTTTTCCTCCGTCTCGGCCATGTGCCCGCTGGTTGCGGTGTCCAACGGGGCTGGGGTCGATCCAGCGGCATTGGTCAGATCAGCCACGCGGACGTTTTTCTCCTTGTGTGGGGGACATTAGCACCGAAAATTCATCGGCACCACACGTTATGGTTGCATCACGCCATCATGACGCAACGGGCGGGGCCCTGTTGCACAGGCTCTTTGCGCTACACCATGGGCCTGTGCTTCGGCGTCAGAACTTTTCGCACGACCGCTGAAAGTGCATCTGGTTGAAAGGGTTTGGCCAATGCCGCATCAGCCCCCATGCGCCGGGCAATGGCCAGCGACCGCTCCATGCCCGGATTGCGAATGGAGCCGGAAATGGCAATGACCGGGATCTTGCGGCCCCGATCGAACGAGAGGGTTTTCAATTTCTGGATGAGTGTCAGCCCGCCTTCGGGCTGGTAGCGATCTTGCGCCTTGATCAACAGGTCGGCAATCACAACGTCATATGTGGTGGTCCGCAGGCTCTCCAGCGCCGGGCTCAGCGACCGGAAGAGGTCCGCACTATGGCCTTCGGCCATTAATTGTTCGGCCATGAGGCCGCCGAAGGTTTCGTCATCTTCGAGGATAAGGATCTTCACCATAGGGGCCTGTCCGACGCGTCGCCTTTGTCCTATCCAAGTTCATTGCGCGTAAAAGCGAAGAGATTTCAACTGATGCGGTGCATTTATTTCCAAATCGTCGTGCATTTTGCGTCATGGGTCAAGCACGGGCCGGTGGCGATTGGGTCGGTCCGGGAAAAATCGATAGTACGCGCAAGGTGGCAGGCCGCTCCCCTTTTCCCAAGACTGTGCAAGTTTGCGTTGGAGAGGGTCAGGACACCCTTGATCCTGTCGATGGAACCTCCGGGGCAGGCGCTCTCGCCCCTAAGTCTGGATCAAGGTCCGACGCGTTATGGATACGCCGGCCCACACGACTCTGGGTGCGAAAAAGGAACGGGCCGCGTCTGGCCGCGCAATGCACTGGTCCTGTTCTTCGGCCCTTTCTTTCCAACGCTCCGGGCGAGAGGTCAAACTCGAATAGCGCGAATAAAATAAATATTAACAACATGGTATGTTGTTTTATCGCGTCCCGGTATAGCGCGCCACCAAGGCCAAAGTGAGGGTCACGTACAATTGGTAGAGACGCAAGCGTGCTCTCCGCAATCGACGCTTGGGAACAGATCCTCTTCTGCTCCGAGACGTGCCCAATTCGCCTGCGCAAACGCAAGACGCGGCGACCTTGGATCCCTCCTGCGGTCACATGATCGCCAGGTGTGCCACGGCGGGTCAGCACCCCAAGAAAGGGCGATTGTATATTTGACAAACCCATTGCAGAATCAACCATGAGGCGATAGCCGTTTAATTGGTCTCACCGCCACATCGCACCAATCCTGATGCTTACGCCTGATGCGCGACGGGCTACTGCTCGGGAAAGGAGGTGATGCCTCGTGGCCAAGAAGTGCGGTTGCAAAACCAAGCCGACAGGTCGGAAGACGGTGAAAGTGTCTACACACAAACGCCGTCCTCCGCGCAAGAACTGCAAGTAACAGTTTGAGCATATGAGAAGGCGGTGAGACCGCAATCGCTAGCTGTCATCACCATCTTGGGCCACTGAATCAGACGCAGATTCCTCGGTCAATGGTTTCTTCACGATCTTCTTGAGCCGCTCTTCAAACCGGTCTTCATCGTTGTCCGTCCCTAGTTCGCGGGCGGCTTCTTTGAAGCGGTCAAGTTGACTCTTTTTGCTGTCGGCCATCTGATCTTTCTCATGCACTTTCTATATATCGACGATTCTACGGATCGCCCCCTTCATGTTTTTTCTGCTCTTTGTGTCCCAAGTGAAACTTGGAACAAAACCTTCGACGGCCTGAAGGTTTGGCGCAAGTTCTTGCGTGACGTTCACGGAATCCCGACCGGGTTCGAACTTCATGCCACTGAGTTTCTTTCGGGGCGCGGCAGTGATGGTCGATTGAACCAACTTGGACGCCATAAGCGCGCTCAGATTTTCCACCGATCCTTCCGCGTGACGGAATGGCTTGGAAGGGAAATGGGCGTATCCGTTTTTAACGTCGCAAATACGTCTGACGACCAGTTTCAGTCGTTTGAAAGGCTTTTGAACCGCATCAACAGGACGATGGAAAAACGGGGCAGTTACTGCCATTTGATTTGCGATGAAGGAAAGGAGGACCACTACATTCGCCTTGTTCGAAAGATGAAAGTCTACAACCCGATCCCCAGCAAATATGGCGGATGGGGTGAAGGAGAGGCATCCAAAAACATTCCTATTGACCGCATCATTGAAGATCCTCAATTCAAGTCGTCCAAGAAAAGCTACTTCATACAGCACGTTGATTTTATGGCTTATGGGCTTCTCAGAAGTGAGAAGCCAACTCCGAAAGCGCGGCGGCATGGCATCCACAAGTCCTTTAACCAGCTTGACGATTGCCTTGAGAAGGTATGCAACCCCAAAGACCATCGTGGAAAGGGCATAATTCGCGGATGAAATGTAGAGGGGAGGGTCTCCCCTCCCCTGAGCGTCAGCTACCCCGGCTACTACCACCGGATCACTGATTGCCCAAAACACATAGCATATTTCGCTGTCCTTTTCAAGCTTAGATACTAGGTCTAGCGTAGGTCAGCCGCTTTCCAACAGCGCCGCTTAGTGCAATTTGGCCGCGCTCCACATCATCTACACCGTTCGCAATGCGGTTGTTGTAACGGAAATCAAATTCGGCAGCGTAACGGTGCAGGTGTTGCTTACCACAATGCTGGTACACGCCCTTCATGCCGCGCTTAAAGATGCTGTAGAAGCCTTCGACCGTGTTGGTGTGCATCTCACGATCTTCGAGGTTCACGTACTCGCCTGCGCTGTGGTTGGTCCAACCATGAGCGTCAAACACCTTGCCAGCGCCAATGCCTTGATACTGGCGGGCTTCGTCCGTCATGACATAGGCTTCACGCGCGATGTTCTCTTGCAGGATCGGGATCAGGGTAGATTTCTTGAGGTCGTCCACAACGATGCTCTTGGCGCGCTTGGTTTCGCGATCCACCAGTGTCAGCACCTTCATCTTGTGCGAACCGCCACGTGCGTTCTTAGCCTTCGTCACGCCGGGTTCTTTGCCAATGAATGTTTCGTCCACTTCAACGATACCGCCGTCGCCACCAAAGCCTGCAAGAGCGCCATCACGCATACACTCGCGGATACGGTGGGTCAGGAACCATGCGGACTTGTAGGTGATGCCCAGAACGCGGTGCAGTTGATGGCTGCTGATACCCTTCTTGCTGGATGCCATCAGGTGAATGGCTTGCAGCCACAGGTGAAGGGGCAGGTGGCTTTCCTCGAAGATCGTACCCTTGCGCACGGTGAACTGCTTGCGGCACTCACGGCACTTCCACAGGCCGTGGCGCTCTTTGCCTTCGGGGTTCTTCTTGCTGGGCTTGGTGCGAACACCAGTCAGGCGGTAAGCGCTGTCCACAACGCCGCAGTGGGGGCATACGGGGCCATCAGTCCAGAGCATGGACTCTACATGGTCAAAAGCGGCTGCTTCATCGTGCATGTATTTGGCCGAAAGAACGGACATTGCGAAAACCTCTATCGTGTTGAATTAGATATAGGTTCTCCGC
>JBCDEC010000023.1:0-27794 GCA_039179965.1 Pseudomonadota bacterium | reverse complement strand
CTGACCATCGGCGCAGGCGAGTTCATCGCGATCATGGGCCCGTCCGGCTGTGGAAAGACAACGACGCTGCGGATGCTGGCCGGGCTCGATACGCCGACGTCAGGCGAGATCCGCATCGCCGGGCAGCGGATGAACGACCTGCCCGCCCACGAACGCGACACGCCCATGGTCTGGCAGTCGCTCGCGCTGTTCCCCTTCCTGAATGCACGCGAGAATGTGGAATTTGGCCTCAAGATGCGCGGCGTTGCCCCGGAGGACCGCCGCAAGCGCGCGCGCGCCTGGCTTGACCGCATGGAGATTGGCGAGTTCGCCGAGCGCAATGTCGAAACGCTCTCTGGCGGGCAGCGACAGCGGGTCGCCCTGGCGCGCGCCCTGGTGACGGAACCCAAGCTGCTGTTGCTTGACGAGCCGCTTTCGGCGCTTGACGCTCATCTGGTGATCCGGATGCAGGGCGTTCTGGCCAGGCTGCAGCGCGAACTTGGGATCACCTTTGTGTATGTCACCCATTCCCAGTCCGAGGCCTTCGCCATGGCCGATCGTGTGGTGATCATGTCAAAGGGCGAAATCGCGCAGGTCGGCGGCCCGCGCGAGATCTATCGCGCGCCGCGCACCCGGTTTGTCGCCGAGTTCGTGGGCCGCAACAATATCCTGCCGGGCAACGTGGCGTCCTGCGCCGAGGGTGTGACCGTCGTGGAGACCCCGCTTGGCACGTTCAGCGTGCCGGGCACGGCGCAGGCCGGAGCGGAGGCCACGATTGTGATCTCGGCTGACATGATGCAGGTCGGCGCGGGCGAGAACACGGTGAGCGCGACGGTGCTGTCCGAAGAATTCGTCGGCTCGATGGTGACCGTGTTTCTGGAAGGCGGCGATGGCACCGAGCTGAAGATCCAGATGCAGGAACGCGCGCTTGGTCAGGTCGACCTCTCGCCCGGCGCGACAGTCAGCATCGGGTGGAACACCAGCGACGGGCATTTGCTCATCGAAGACGGGTGACGCGCAAACGCGGCGCGCGGACGACCCGCGCAAGCGGCGGCACAACCCCATGCGGACCGCAGCTTTGGCCAGAGGTCTCGGTGTGCGCCAGAGCGGGTCACAACGCTGGGTCGTGACGGCAACCGCCAGGGCTGCGCGATGGGACCGCGTCCAAGTTGCGCACCCGGTGACGCGACCGTGCCGCCCCCAATACCACAGTGTTCTATCGACGTTTTGCCTGCAACGATGGCGACGCGACCACGCGACAGACCCGGTGACCTTATCCGCGGGTAAGGTTTCTCTCCCGGCTCAAACGGCCTCCAGACCGATCGCGATGCCTTGCCCCACGCCAATGCACATCGTCGCCAAAGCCTTTTCGCCCGGCTTCAACTCCAGCGCGGCGGTGCCGGTGATCCGCGCCCCGGACATGCCCAGCGGATGGCCCAATGAGATCGCGCCGCCATTGCGATTGACCCGCGGGTCATCGTCGGCAACGCCCAGGTCGCGCAGGGTCGCGAGGCCCTGCGACGCAAAGGCCTCGTTCAGCTCAATCACCGCGAAGTCGGATGCCGTCAGCCCAAGCCGCGCCATCAGCTTCTTGGAGGCCGGAGCCGGGCCGATCCCCATGATCCGCGGCGGCACACCCGCCGTGGCGCCGCCCAGAACCCGCGCAATCGGCGTCAGGGACTGGGCCTTGGCCGCCGCCGCCGAGGCGATGATCAGCGCCGCCGCCCCGTCATTCACGCCCGAAGCATTGCCCGCTGTGACCGTCCCGTCCGCCTTCACAAAGGTCCTGAGCTTCGCCAGATCCGCCGCCGTGGTCTGGGGTCTGGGATGTTCATCCCGCGCCACGCTGATCGGATCGCCCCGGCGCTGGGGGATGTCGACCGGGGTGATTTCGCGCGCGAGTCGTCCGCTTTCCATCGCTGCACCGGCCTTGTGCTGGCTGCGCAGCGCAAAGGCGTCCTGATCCGCGCGGCTGACATTGAACGCCTCGGCCACGTTCTCGGCCGTTTCAGGCATGCTGTCGACGCCGTACTCCCGTTCCATCTGCGCGTTGACAAAGCGCCAGCCGATGGTCGTGTCATGCACTTCGGTGCTGCGCGAAAAGGCCGACGTCGCCTTGGGCATCACAAATGGCGCGCGGCTCATGCTTTCGACCCCGCCCGCCACGATCAGCTCTGCCTCGCCCGCCCTGATGGCCCGGGCCGCCGTGATCACCGCATCCATGCCCGAGCCGCACAGGCGGTTGATCGTCGATCCGGGCACGCTGTCGGGATACCCGGCCAGCAAGAGCGACATGCGCGCCACATTGCGGTTGTCCTCGCCCGCCTGGTTGGCGCAGCCAAAAATGACCTCTTCGACCGCGGCGAGATCCAGCCCGGGATTGCGGGCCGCCAGCGCCCGCAAGGGGATCGCGCCCAGATCGTCCGCGCGCACCGCGGAAAGAGCCCCGCCAAACCGCCCGATGGGCGTTCGGATATAGTCGCAGATGAAAACGTCGGTCATGGCGCACCTTTGCGGGTCGAAACAGTAAGAGTGTTGGACAAGAGCCCGGGGGTCTCTGTCAAGCCGGTCCGATCCGCGTGATCCGGGCCAGCACCTGCCGCGCTGCGCCCAGGGCGCAGCCCGTTGTCTGCGCCATCTGCGGCAGGATCAGCCATTCCAGAGCCCAGGCCGCGCCGGATCGTTCCTGCTCGTGCACAAGGCTCTGGTGCATGCCTGCCACCAATGTCGCGTTGTACCGCGCGAGCGTCACCAGCAGTTCCGCCAGAACAGGGTTCTGCTTGTGCGGCATGGCCGAAGAGCCGCCGCCACCGGACAGCAAGATCTCTTCCACGCCCTGTTGGGCCATCAGGGCGATGTCCTGCCCCATCTTGCCCAAGGAGCCGGATATCAGCGACAGAAGAGACGCCGCCTCGCTGATGCCATCGCGGGCGCTGTGCCAGGCCTGTGGCGGCGCGCTCAGGCCGAGTGATGTGGCAACAGCCTCTGAAAATTCCGCTGCGTTGGCGCCGAGGGAGGCCCGATCGCCAACCGCGCCGCCGATCTGTACGACAGAGATCTGCGGACGTAGCGCGGCCAGACGGGTCCGGTGGCGGTCCAGCGGGACGGACCAGGACTGCAGACGGGTCCGCGCCAGCATCGGCAGCGCCGCCTGCATCCGGGTCCGGCCCATGATCGAAACCGCGCCGAAGCGGTCCTCGAGCGCCGAGAGAGACAGGATCAGATCGTTCAGACGCTGCTCGAAGAGATCAAGCGTTGCCACCAGGCACAGGATTGTCGCCGTATCGATCACGTCCTGGGACGTGGCACCGCGGTGGACCGAGGCCCCCGCCGCGGCCTTGAACTGACGCACCAGCTCCGGCACGCAGACGCCATCGCGCGCGGTGCCATCGCGCAGGGCCTGCAGATCAACCTCTGCGCGTTCAATGGCCTCCGCCGCGGCCGCGCCTTCGTCCCGCGACCACAGCCCGGCAATAGGGCCGGCACGCGACCATGCGGCCTCGAAAGCGCGCATATGCGCCAGTTGCGCCTCTGGCGACCAGAGCCGGGCCGTCTCCGCGTCGTCGAACAGGCCCGAAAGCCAGGGATGCGAACCGGCCTCCGTCATCACAGATCCAAAAACACGGTTTCTCCGGCGCCCTGCAAGCGGATGTCGAACCGATAGGCGCCGTCACCCGTCTTTTGCGCAATCAGCGTGTCGACGCGGGGCCGCTGTTCGATCCGCGCCAGCAGAGGATCGCTGCCGTTGTCCTCGTCGTCGAAATAGACCCGCGTGTGAAGCCCGATGTTGATGCCCCGCGCGACGATCCAAAGCGAGACATGCGGGGCAAAGACCTGCCCGTTGCGACCGGCCACCGCCCCGGGTTTGACCGTGCGCAGGTCATAGACACCGCTGTCCTTGTCGGCGGCAAAACGGCAAAAGCCGCTCACCTTGGGATCCGCGCCCGGCTGTCCGGGAAAGCGCCCCTGCGCGTCCGCCTGCCAGCTTTCCAGCAGCGCATCGCGCATCGCCCAGCCGGTGCCATCAAGCACGCAGCCGGTGATCGTGATGATCTGACCCTGCGCCCCGTCTTCGATCGGGCTTTGCCCGAGGTCTTCGGGATAGATCCCGGCAAGGCCGGCGAAACTGGGAATGCAGCCGATATGAACATAAGGCCCGGCCGTCTGGCTTGGCGTTTCGGTCAAAAGGTCCAAAGGTTGGGTCACGGCTCACATCCCCTCCGGTTTGTTTTCGAACATGGTCTGACGCCGTCCGCGCAGCACGATGTCAAACTTGTAGGCGAGGTAGTCCATCGGGCGGGCGCTTTGCATGTCCAGAGGGGCCACCAGCCGGTCCAGCTGTCCCCTGTCCTTGATCGTCGCCGCGATGGGGCACAGGTCAATCAACGGATCGCCCTGAAAATACATCTGCGAGATGAGCCGTTGACCGAACGCCTGTCCAAAGATCGAAAAGTGAATATGCATGGGCCGCCAGTCATTGGCCCGGTTCGGCCAGGGGTAGGCGCCGGGGCGGATGGTCATGAACTCGAAATAGCCGTTGTCATCTGTCAGCGTGCGCCCGCAGCCGCCAAAATTCGGATCCAGCGGTGCAAAGTAGCCGTCCTTGATATGGCGGTAGCGCCCGCCGGCATTGGCCTGCCAGACCTCAACCAGGGTCTGCGGGACAGGCCGGGCGGTTTCGTCCAGCACCCGGCCATGCACGCGGATGCGTTCGCCGACCGCAAGCGCCTTGCCCTGTGAGAAATTGCGGATCAGGTCGTTGTCCAGAGCGCCGATCAGCCCGTGCCCAAAACGCGGACCGGTTTCTTCGGAGGGCGTGGAGTCCATCGACAAAAGCGGCAGAGCGGGTGCCCGGGCAACCGACGTCTTGTAGTCCGGATCATAGGGGACGGGATGGATCTCTCGCCGCCGGGGCATGAGGGGAGCGGTGTCAGTCATCTTCGGCCTCCATCTCGGCATAAGTTGCCTTGGCGATTTTCAGGGCGTGGTTGGCGCGGGGCACACCGGCATAGATCGCTACGTGCTGAAAGGCCTCGACGACGTCCTGCTGGCTGGCGCCGGTGCGGGCGGTGGCTCGGATGTGCATGGGGATCTCGTCGAAATTGCCCATCGCGGCCAGCAACGCCAGGGTCAGCATCGACCGCTCCCGATGGCTGATCGCATCCGAGGCCCATACCGTGCCCCAGGCGCCTTCCGTGATCAGGGTCTGGAAGGGTGTGTCAAAGGCGGTCTTGGCCGCCTCGGCGCGGTCGACATGGGCATCGCCCAGAACCGCGCGCCGGGTTTTCATGCCCTGCTCAAACCTCTGTGTCATTCCGCTGCCTCCCGTTTTGCGCCGCGCGGGCCATGATTGCGCGCCGCCCGCGCTTCGGCAACTGCCACACGGGTCGTCAGTACGGCAACCCGACATAATTCTCCGCAAGCTCGCGCCGCGCGGTTTCGGATTGCGCCAGATGCGCCAGCGTGGCGCTGCGCATGCGCGGGGCGAAACTGTCCTCGCCTTCAAAGCGGTGGAGCATGGTTGTCATCTGCCAGCTGAACCGCATGGCCTTCCAGATCCGGGCCAGGGCGCGGTCAGAATAGCCATCGATCCCGGTGTCGTCGCCTGTCTTGAGCGCATCGATCAACGCCTGATGCAGGTAGAAGACGTCCGATACGGCCAGATTGAGGCCCTTGGCCCCCGTCGGGGGCACGATATGGGCCGCATCGCCGACCAGAAAGAGCCGCCCCCAGCGCAGCGGTTCCGACACGAAGGACCGCAGCGGCGCGATGGATTTTTCAATCGAAGGGCCGGTCTCCATCCGGCTGGCCACATCGGCCGGCAGGCAGCTTTGCAGCTTGGCCCAGAACCGGTCGTCGCTCCAGGCCTCGACCCGGTCGGTGAGCGGAACCTGCACGTAGTACCGGCTGAGCGCGGCGTTGCGCATCGACGCCAGGGCGAAGCCGCCAGCCGAATTGGCGTAGATTAACTCGTCATCGGCCGGTCTGGTGCGCGACAGGATCCCCAGCCAGCCAAATGGATAGACCCGTTCAAACGCGCGGCGTTTGGCCTCGGGGATTGTAGGGCGGCTGACCCCGTGAAACCCGTCGCAACCCACCACATAGGCGCAGTCCAGCCGGGCGGGTTTGCCCTCCGCCACGTAGGTCACAAAAGGCGCGGTTCCGTCGGCGTCATGGATCACCACATCCTCGACGCTGTGCACGATCCGGGTGCCCATGGCATCCTGCGCGGCATACAGATCGGCCGTCACCTCTGTCTGGCCATAGACCATGACGCTGGTGCCGGTCAGATCCTCGAAGTTGATGCGCACCATCAGATCGTCGTCAGACAGATAGCAGCCGGCATGGGGCGTTCCCTCGCGGGCCATGCGGTCACCGACACCGGCCTCCTGCAACATCTGCACCGTTCCGGTTTCCAGCACCCCTGCGCGGATCCGCGACAGCACATGGTCGCGCGTGGCCCGTTCGAGGATCACCGTCGCCACGCCCGCCTTGTTGAGCAATTGCGACAGCAAGAGGCCGGATGGCCCGCCGCCAATGATGGCCACTTCCGTCTTCATGGCGCGCTTCCTCTCCCTTGCATCCTGCGGTGATACGGGTAAAGCGCGGCGGAACGAATGGCCAGTCACGGCAAAGACTGGTAGTTTTCGAACATGTCCCATGATCCTGACATCCCGGCATTCGGCCTATATGGCGAAGAGCGCCCGTTTCCCGATGTCCTGCATTGCGAGTCGTTTTCCGCCCGGGCCCCATTGCATGACTGGCATATTGCCCCCCATCGCCATGCCCATCTGGCCCAGGTCCTTGTCATCGAGACAGGGCATATGCGGGCCAAGGTCGACAACGCGGTCTGGGAACTTTCAGGCGGGCGCTTCTTGTATGTTCCGGAGCTATCGGTTCATGAGTTCCGCTTTGATCCGGGCACACAGGGATCGGTCTTTTCCTTTCCAAGCGCCGTGATCCGTCCGGCCGGTACCACGGGTCAGGCGTTGAGTTCGGTCCTGTCCAAGGCGTTTCATGGCGCCCTGTCCGATCACATGCGCCAGATCTGCGGGGTTCTGGGCGAGATCACGCAGCGCGACACCCGCTTTCGCGCCCAGGTTGCCGTGGCCCTTGTGCAAAGCCTTCTGGCGTTGCTGGCCGATGGCCAGCCTGTCGAGGATCCGCGCCGGGGGCGCCCGGTCGGAGCGCCGGTTCCGGCGCTCGATGCGCTGATCTCGGAGCACCTGGCCGACGGCTGGTCCGCATCGGACTACGCCGCCGCGCTTTCGATCAGCACGGGACATCTGAGCCGCCTTTGCCGGCAGACCTCGGGATTGGGGGCAGCGGCCTATATCGAGCGCAAGGTGATGACCGAGGCCTGCCGCCTGCTGGCGTTCACACGGCTGCCGATTTCCGAGATCGGGTATCGGCTGGGCTACAGCGATCCTTCATATTTCTCAAAACGCTTCAACGCGGCCTATGGTCAGGCCCCGTCAGCCTACCGGGCGGGGTTTACCGCCTGACGTCACCGGCGCATGGACAAGGTCTTGCACACTGTTGCGCGACAGCGGGCAAAAGGGTCATGCGGATCAGGTCGTGGGGCGCTCAATTTCGGCCCCAACGGTCCGGGACACCGGTCTGGCCATGGCGCAAGGTCTGAAGGCGGCTGGCCGTGACATCATCGTCATCGGCGCGCGGGACCTTGCGGCCGGGTAACGCGCTGCGGCAGATCCGATCCTGTGGCGGCAGGCATCAACATGCGCGCGCGGGACAACCGCCAAGGCCGCCAAAGCTCAGCTGGCTTGGATCAGGCTGGCAAGGTGGTCGACCGCGCCCGCGATTTCGTCTTCCGCGTTGTAGTAGTGCGGCGCGATGCGCAAGAGCGTTGGCAGGGCGCGGCGTTCTGAATCGATCCGGGTGCTGTCGGGTGTCGATGCACCGATCACATAGCCTGCATCCCGCATGGCGGTCACCAGCGGGTGCACATCAGCGCCATCAACGGAAAAGCTGACAATTCCGACCTGGTGGTGGCCAATGTCGCGCAGGGTCACGCGGGGCACCCCGGCCAGACGGTCGCGACAGAACCGGGCCAGATCCGAGACGCGGGCTTCGATCGCATCGATGCCGAGCGCGTCCGCATAGTCAAAGGCGGCCCCAAGTCCCGCGCGCAGGGCGTAGGAGTTTTCCCAGGTTTCAAACCGGCGCGCGTCATCGCGCAACTCGTAGCGATCCCGGGCCACCCAGGGCGCGCCGAAGTGATCGATTATCGCGGGCTCCAGCGTCTCCAACCAGGGCGCGCGCACATAGAGAAACCCCGTTCCCCGTGGCCCGCGCAAAAACTTGCGCCCGGTGGCCGAGAGAAAATCGCAGCCGAGCGCCTGAACATCGATGCGCATTTGCCCGGCGGCCTGACAGGCATCGAGCAGATAGGACACGTTGTGGCGCCGGGCGATCTTTCCGACCTCCGCCGCCGGGTTCGCCAGCCCGCCATTGGTCGGCACCCAGGTCATCGCGATGAGACCGACGTCTTCGCCCATCGTGGCCTCAAGCGCCTCCGGATCCAGTGCGCCGGTTGCATCCGAGGGGATGACCTCGATGCGCAAATCCTCGCGTTTGGCCCGCTGCAGGAACGCCACATAATTGGCGGCGTATTCGGCTTCGCAGGTCAGTATGCGCGCGCCGGGCCGCAAAGGCAGCGCATAGAAGGCATGACACCAGGCGACCGTCGCATTTTCCAGAAGCGCGATTTCGCGGGGCTTTGCATTGAGATGGCGCGCCACCGAGTCGTAAACCCCTTCCAGAGCCACATGCCGGTCGGCTTCGGCCTCATAGCCGCCGACGCGGGCTTCCAGTTCGGTGTGTCCGACAATTGCATCGATCACCGGTTTGGGCATCAGAGAGGAGCCGCAGGCCAGCAAATGGGCGCCATGGGCGAGACCCGGCGTGTCGGCGCGGACCCGCGCGAGATCGATAGACGCGTTCATGTGGCCCGGCCTCCGTTTGGTCGCCTCTTGCTTAGGCCGAGACCGCCGTCGCCACAAGGCGGGCGGAGACCGCGGCACCCCCGGTTCCCGGATGAAACCGCGCCCGGGGCACAACAAACGCGTTGCGAGTTCCGCGTGCAACCGGACATGCGCTGTGGCACCCACCGGGCACTGTGAAGCAGGGGCCGGAGAAGGTTCAAGCGCCCTGCCTGCGCCCCTCGGCGCGCCCGCCTGCGCACCGTCGCCGGTCAGGTCTGTCCTGACAGCGCCGGGCGGGACCCGACGGGGCCCGCGCCCGGTCGGATCGACTAGCTGGCGTCCATATAGGCCTTGAAGGCCTCGGCATAGTCGGGATGCCAGCGGCTCAGCGCGGGGCGATTTTCGATCACGTCGCCGATCGCCCAGGCCATGCGTTTTTCATCGGTTTCGCGCGGCACATCATTGTCGGGACACAGGATGTAGAAATCTCCGGCGTTGAGACTGTCGATGAAGAACTGCGCCGTTTGCGCAGCGGTCCAGGCCGCCGCCGGTTTTTCGATGCGCCCGCCGGTGGTCATGCCGGTGTGCACAAAGCCCGGGATCAGAAGATGTGCAGTCAGCTGCGCGCCGTCGGTGTTGCGCAGCTCGTGCGCCAGCGCCTCGGTAAAGGCCTTCAGCCCGGCCTTGGAGACGTTGTAACACGGATTGCCCGGCGGCGTCGTGATCCCCTGTTTGGAGCCTGTGTTGATGATTGCGCCGGGGCGTGCGCGTTCGATCATACCGGGCAGGAAGGCCTGTGTGCCGTTGATCGGCCCCCAGAGGTTGATGCCGAGCATTGTCTCCCAGGCGTCGCGCGGTCCGGCACAGGACGACGATAGCCCGACGCCGGCATTGTTCATCAAGATATCGGCGCCGCCAAAACGGGCTGTGACATCGGCGTTCAGATCGGCCAGCTGTGCGGCATCGGAAACATCGACCATGGCCGTCAGCACATCTGCGGCTCCCGCCTCCTTCGCCTCGTCGGCTGCGGCGCTCAACTGATCCTCGTTGCGATCCACCAGCGCAACACGCATGCCCATGCTGGCAAACTGCGCGGCCGCCGCACGGCCAATGCCCGAGGCAGCACCGGTCACGACGGCGACGGACTCGGATGTAAGAGCAGGATGTGTCATGAAGTCTCCTTGTCTGACAGAACAGGCATCTTGCCCTCAACCCGGGGGTTTGATGCCTTTGGCGCAGCATAGCGCTGATGAGACCCGTCGCCCAATCCCGTTTTTGAACCGGGCGGACACAGAATTTATTGGCCCGCACCCATGGACGGCCGCACCGGCGATGCTTACCTCAATAGTGTATATTGGAGACCATTCGCCCATGTCAGAGTCAGACGCCCCGTTTTCCCAGTTCAAAGATATTGTCCAATCCGAGGAGGAGCTGCGCGGCCTGATCGGTCCGACCTTTCCGCCCGCCGCTCAGAAAGTCATTCATCACATTGACGAAATCGCGGCAGCCTATATCGCAAACGCGACCTTCATTGTCGTGGCCACGAGCGATGGCGACGGGCAGGTCGAGATCTCGCCCAAAGGCGATCCGGCAGGCTTTGTGAAGGTGCTGGACGACACGCACATCGCAATCCCGGACCGGCCGGGCAACCGGCGGCTCGACACGTTCCACAACCTGTTTCAAAACCCGCATCTGGCGGTGATTTTCCTGGTGCCCGGCACCGGAGAGACCCTGCGGGTCTATGGTGAAGCCCGCCTGGTGCGCGATCCGGACTTGCTGGAACAGATGGCGGTGCAAGGCCGCGCGCCGCTGGTTGCGACGGTGCTGCACGTGGAACGGGTGATGATCCATTGTCCGAAATGCATTGCACGCGCCAATCTCTGGGGCACCCCGGCCGACACCGCCGCCGATCTGCCGCATATCGGTCAGGTCATGGCGGTGCATGCCAAGCTGACCGGCACGCCCGAAGAACAGTTCAAGACGGCCGAGGACGCGGGCATGCCGGTGATGTACTAGGCGCCGCGGCCCGATCTAGCGCCCCGCCGTCAGCGCCCGGACCGACTGGGCCAGCGCGTCGCGGTCGATGCGGAAATGACGGGCGAGATCCCTGATCGTTCCGGTCTGGCCAAAATGCTCGACACCGTGCGGCACGGTTTTGTGCCCCTCGACCGCACCAAGCCACGATAGCGTGGCCGGGTGACCATCGATCACCGTGACCAGCGTGCAGTGGCGCGGCAGATCCGCCAGCAGGCGCTCGACATGGCTGAGCGCCCCCGGGTTGCCGCGCGCCCGTTCGCGCTGGGCGGCGGTCCAGCCGGCGTTCAGGCGATCGGCAGAGGTGACCGCGAGCACGCCGACGTCGCGCCGGGTCTCGCCGACCATGCCGGCGGCCGCGATCGCCTCATCCGCCACGGCGCCCTGATAGGCGATCACCACAGCACAATTGGGCCCCGGTGGGCGCAACCAGTAGGCGCCGTCAATCGCGCCTTGCCGAAACGCGTCGTCCGCGCGCCGACCGGGCTGTTCCAGCGGTTTTGTGGTCAGGCGCAGATAGACCGAGCCTCCGGTCTCATCACGCAGCCAGGTGCGTTCGTCCTGATCGCCATCGCCATCGCGCTGCATGTAATCCAGCGCCCATTCCAGGATCACCGCAAGCTCGTCGGCAAAGGCGGGTTCGAAACTGGCCAGCCCGTCCTGTGCCATGCCTGTCAGCGGCGTGCCGATGGATTGATGCGCGCCGCCTTCCGGCGCCAGGGTCACGCCCGACGGCGTGCCCACGATCATGAACCGCGCATCCTGGTAGCAGGCGTAGTTCAACGCATCGAGCCCGCGATGCACGAATGGGTCGTAGACCGTGCCAATGGGGATCAGCCTTTCCCCCCAGAGCGCATGGGACAGCCCCGCCGCCCCCAGAAGCAGAAACAGGTTCATCTCGGCGATGCCGAGTTCCAGATGCTGACCCTCGGGCGCAAAGTTCCACTTTGCGGTCGACGGGATGCGGTGTTCGATGAAGGCATCGGGCAGGGCGCTGCGGGCAAAGAGCTTGCGGCGGTTGACGAAGGCGCCCAGCCCGGTGGTCCCCGTCACATCCGGCGAGGTCGTCAGGATGCGCGCGGCCAGGTCGCTGTCACCGCGGGCCAGAGTGTCCAGCATCTTGCCAAAGGCCGCCTGGGTAGACATTTCGCGGTCGGTCGCGACGTCGATCTGCGGCACCGCCAGGCGCGGCGCGGTGAACCGGCGTGCGCCCCGGGCAAAGAACGGCACCGTCTTGAGCCAGGCTTGCAGGGCCTGGACGTCGCCGACGCCGGCCATGGGGTCCCATTCCTGCCCGTCCGGCACGCCCATACGCCGCTGCCATTCGGCCATCTGCGCCTTGGTCATCAGGCCGCCGTGGTTGTCCTTGTGACCGGCAATCGGCGTGCCCCAGCCTTTGACCGTATAGGCCAGAAAACAGGTGGGGCGATCGTGATCGATCGCGGCAAAGGTCTCGGCCATGGTGGTCACGCAATTGCCGCCAAGGTTTTCCATCAGCGCCGAGAGATCGTCATCGCTGCGCCGGTCGATCAGCGCCGAGACATCGCCCTGATCGCCCAGATCATCCATCAGCCGCCTGCGCCAGACCGCGCCGCCAATGTCGGTCCGCGCCGCGTAGTCGACATTGGGGCAGGCATCGATCCAGGCACGCAGGGTTGCGCCGCCCGGTTCCTCGAAGGCGGCGCGCTGCAGGGCGCCGTATTTCACCCGCACCACGTCCCAGCCAAAGGTGGCAAAGACCTGTTCGACCCGCTCAAAGAGCCCCTCGCGCACGATCCCGTCGAGCGATTGGCGGTTGTAGTCGATGATCCACCAGGTGTTGCGCAGATTGTTCTTCCAGCCCTCCTGCAACACTTCGTAGATATTGCCCTCGTCCATCTCGGCATCGCCGACAAGCGCTACCATCCGCCCTTGCGGAATGTCCTGACCCCAGGTCTTGGCCGCGATGAAATCCTGCACCAGAGAGGCAAGCGCCGTGATCCCGACGCCCAAGCCCACCGAGCCGGTGGAAAAATCCACGTCATCTGTATCCTTGGTCCGGCTGGGATAGCTTTGCACCCCGCCAAACCCTCGAAACTGCTCCATCTTTTCGCGCGGCAGATGGCCCATCAGGTAGTGCATCGCGTGAAAGACCGGACCGGCATGGGGTTTGACCGCCACGCGGTCCTCGGGCCGCAACGCCGAAAAGTAGAGCGCCGTCATGATCGAGACCATGGAGGCCGAAGACGCCTGATGCCCGCCCACCTTGATCCCGTCCGCCTTGGGTCGAATGTGGTTGGCCGTGTGGATCATCCAATGGGAGAGCCAAAGCAACCGCTGCTCGATGGTTTTCAGGTGGTCATGGGACATGATGCGCCGCTTCTGCTGAGAGTCCGCGCAGTCTTTCAAGAACGCCTCGCCGCGCGCAAGCCGCAGGTTGCGTTTGCCAGGCCGGAGTTGGCCAAATAAATTGGCCGGGGCGGCTCGAACCCAGTGCCCGAAGGCGGCATAATTGCAGGGCCCGGCCGGTGACCCGGCCTTGAAAATGACTTTGCTGTCAATGCGTGCGCCGCTTTGAGATGGGGTGAGTTGACGCGGCACACGTCCCTTGGTCGCGCCGGTGTTGCAGACGGTTCAAAGAAATTGAACGGATGGGGCTGATGTCCCGGCCTCACATCTGCAAGGCCGGGGTTTTGTCTATCGGTTGTCCAGTTGCGCCCGGACGTTTCGCCGGCCTTTTTCCGAGATCCGATAGGGGCTTGAGTTGAAGGACTCGATGAACCGCTTGCGGCGCAGCTTGACAAAGATCTCAAGCGTGCAGTTTTCCAGGATGTATCCTTCGCGCGTAAAACAGGTCACCTCGATCACACGCCCGTTGGGGGCCCGCAGGTAGGCAATGCGCCCGCCCTGCGCCAACGCGTGCAGGACGCGCTGTTCGTTCTTGGAGATGTTCATTGGGGATGTCCGAAATGGGATCGACACAACCGTCGGGCTCCGGCACCAGCGGTGCGGAGGGACAGGCCTCGTGGATCTCAGGGCGAGATCCGGATCAGATCCGGACAATCTCCAACATCAACAATTCCGTTGCTGAACGGTTCTAGGATGGCGCAGATGTAAGCGATTTGCGCGGTTGTCACAAGACGCCCGCCCCGGTTTGGAACGCAGCTTGTATTAGTGCCGGTTTCGGGGCCAGCTTCGCGGCTCGCTTCGGGGCTCGCTTCGGGGCCAATTTTCTGAGGCCAATTTTCCGGGGCCGCGTCAGCGCCAGTGTCGCAGCCCCTGTCGGGATCAGGGCCAGCGTCTTAGTCGGAGCAAACTTTCCGAGGCCGTGTCAGCGGCATCGTCGGTGCCATCTTTGGTGCTATTGTCGTGGCCCGCGTCGGGGTCTGTGTCAGGGCCCGTGTCAAGGTCTGTGTCAAGGTCTGTGTCAGCGTCCGGGTCCTGGCCCGTGGCGGGGTATGCGCCGGGGCCGGTTTCGGCGCCTGTGTCGCAGGCGCGCTGTACGCCAACGCGCGACGGCACCCGGACCAATCCGCCCGGCAAAAAGCGTGGGGGGGTAGCCCCGGCTCGGCGATCGCGCCCTGTGGTCCGCGGGCCGTCAGCGATCGTTCGAGGTCAGACGCACCTCGTATCCTTCGGGCAGATAGGGTGCCAGCCAGTCCCAGAACTGAGCGTTGAACCGCTCCAGCACGGCGAGACGGTCTGGCATATCGCGGATCCAGGTCACCACGTGGCCGCGCCCCGTGGCGCCGATGTCGGGGTAGAGATAGGCGCAGCCCAGATAGGCCCCCTCCGGGTCCCGCACAATCCAGGCGAAAGAGCGTCTGGCGGTGAACTCACGGTCGTGCCAGCCCATATCGATACGATTTTCTTCCAGCGTCAGGCCGATTGGCCACCTGCTCTGGAACACACCGACAAGAACGGCCTCCGAGGCGGTCACGACGGCAAAATCCTCTTCCGCCTCGGCAGGACCCAGCGGGCCAAGCAGAAAGTCCCCCACCCGGGTCTCGCGCGGCAGGGCGGATGAACCGAAGTCGGGATGCGGATCCATCAGGCGTTCGGGTCTTTGGCATCCCGTTTGAATGGGTTTTCGTCAGGGATGTCGTAGTCGAGCGCCATATCGCCTTTCTGATAGGCCTCCCACATGTACCGGAACCCTTTGACGGACATCCGCATCACGTGCTCTCCCGCCTTCAGGGGCGGGTACTTCTTGACGGTTTCGGGCGTGCGGAACTTGTCCAGGACGTCCGCCGTGGCGTGATAATCGAGGCCAAAGAACAACGGGAAGGAATAGCGCTCCTTGCCCAGATTGATCACCCGGTGCTGCGTCGACTTGAACTGCCCGCCGGACCAGGTCTCAAAGATATCGCCGATATTGACGACAAAGCAGCCGGGGATCGGAGGGGCCTCGACCCACTGATCCTCGGCGTTCATGACCTGCAGACCGGGCGCGCCGGTGGCCAGGATCGTAAAGCATTCGAAGTCCGAGTGTTCGCCAATGCCCACAATATCCTTGTTCGCGGGCATATCGTTTTCGATGTACTTCAGCAGCCGCAACTGTGAGACCGGATAGGTGATATGGCGCGTGAGCTCTTCGGAGTCGACGCCAAGCTCCAGCGCGAGCGCGTCCATCAGGCGAAGACCCAGGGCGAAGACTTCGTCGTAATAGGTCGAAACGGTTTCTTTCCATCCCGGGATATCCGGCCAGATGTTGGGGCCGGTCAGCCGCCACTTGGCGAGATAGTCGGGATGATCCGCGGGCGCCTCGTAGGACATGTCCCAGGCGTCGTTGAAATTGATCGACTTGGGAAAGTCAGAGCCGTTTTCCTCAAACGGCACATAGCCGCGATGATTGGTCGAAAAGCCCGACCAATACTTCATCTTGTAGCTGCGGGGCCGGTCGTGGAAATCCTTGGAGGCGGCAAAAACCGCATCGATCAGGTCCTGGCTGATCCCGTGATTGATGATGTAAAAGAACCCCGACGTGCGCGCGGCTTCGCCCAGCGCGGCCGAAACGCTGGCCTTGTCCTCAGACGCGCCGGTGAACAGCCCGGACAGATCGATCACCGGCAGATTGGCGTCTTCGATGGTCAGCGCGCGCTGGTCGGCAGAAATGTCCGTTCGCATCAGGGTCTCCGAAATGTCTGTGTCGCGATAGCATTGCCGGTTCCGGCAGGAATCGTCCTCCATTTGATCAAAATGCCGGAGGCAGACAAGGCTTTTGCCTAAAATTTAACCGCCTCTGCGCAGATGTGATGCGGAAAGGGACAGCCTTCGTTGACGGCTCCTAGGGCGTATCGCGCACCATATCGCCGATATCCGCCGGCACGACATACTGGCCGGTCCAAAAAAACGGGGATGTTAAGACTATGACCAAACTCAATAGACGTTCGCTTCTGAAAACCGGAGCCAGTGCAGCGGGTCTTGCCGCCGCCTCCGGGGTTCTTGGCACGCCTTTGATCGCGCAAGAGCGCAGCCTGAAAATCGGGTCCTATGGCGGCTATTTCGAAAACTCTTTCAAAGAGTTCGTCTACCCCGTCTTCACCGAGGCGACCGGTATCAAGGTGGAAAGCATCACGCAGCCCAACTCCACCGACTGGCTGGTGACCATGCAGCAGGCGGCGGCAGCCGGCAACGTTCCCGCGGATCTGTCGCTTTACGGGCGTGAGACGATGATCAAGGCCAGCCGAATCGGCGGGCTTCTCAAACCGCTCGACACGGCGGCCATGCCCGAGATCGGCAGCCTTGAAGATTACTTTGTCTTCCAGGACAAAACGGGCACCATCGGCATTGGCGCGATGTCCTGGTTCACGGCCATGGTCATCAACCCCAATGAAGTCACCGCCCCGGTCAGCTGGGCCGGTTTCTGGGACAGCGAGATCTACGAAAGCTCGCTGGGTCTGTCCAAGAACTACAACTCGGGCCTGCTGGACATCATCGCGGCCACCTTCTTTGACGGCGAAGAGACCTTCAAAACCGACGAAGGCATTCTGTCGCTGATCGCGAAAGCGGCCGAACTGAAGCCCAACGTGGCAATCTGGTGGTCCGCGGAGAGCCAGATGGAACAGTCGATGAAGAACGGCGACGTCATCGGCGGTCAGTATTACCTCGATGTGGCGAACCTGATGATGGCCGATGGTTTCCCGATCCAGCCGATCTTCCCCGAGGAAGGCAATCCGCAGGATTACGGATCGTGGTGTCTGTCGGAAGGGTCCGAAAAGTCGGCCGAAGCGCAGGAGTTCATCAACTTCTCCTCCATGCCGTCCACCCAGGCGCTGATGTCGCGCAAGATCGGCACCGCGCCGCTGGTCCCCAAGGCCGACACGGATCTGACCGACGAGGAATTTGCGTTCGTGTCGGGCACACCGTCGATCAAGATCGCCTACGAGGCCTATCTGGACAAGGAAACCTTCATCAAGGAATCCTGGGACAAGATGCTCGCAGGCGCATAAGACATGACGGGTCTTGTCCTGAAAGGTGTTGGCAAAAGCTTCGGCACGTTTCGTGCCGTCGAACGCGTCGACCTGACCTTTGCCGAAGGAGAGCTGACCGCTCTTCTCGGCCCCTCGGGCTGCGGCAAGACCACACTCTTGCGCATGGTGGCCGGGCTGGAGGATCCGACCTTTGGTCAGATCACTCTGGCTGGCCGCGACATCACCGACCTGCCCGCGCACAAGCGCAAGTTCGGCATGGTCTTTCAAAGCTTTGCGCTTTTCCCGCATCTCAGTGTGCGGGAAAACGTGGCCTATTCGCTGACGATCTCGGGCGTGTCGAAAACCGAGGCCTGGGCCAAGGCCGACACGCTGCTTGATCTGGTGCAACTCACGCCCTTTGGCGACCGCCGGATCGGCGAGCTGTCAGGCGGCCAGCGTCAGCGCGTCGCCATTGCGCGCGCCCTGGCGCAGGAGCCTGAGGTCTTTCTGCTCGACGAGCCGATGTCGGCGCTTGATGCGAAGCTGCGCGAGGAAATGCAGGTGGAACTGCGCCTGCTCCAGCAGCGATTGGGCATCACCACCATCGTTGTGACCCATGATCAGAGGGAGGCCATGACCATGGCCGACCGGATCGTCGTGATGTCCAACGGGCGGGTTGAGCAATCAGGCTCTCCGCAGGATATCTACCACCGGCCTTCCAACGCCTTTGTGGCGGATTTCATCGGCCGGGCGAATTTCTTCGACGGCGTGATCGAAGGCGACCAGATCCGGGTCGGCGAAACGTTGCTTTCGGCGTCGCAGCTGAATTTCAAGACCGGCAGCACGGTGCGGGTCGCCGTGCGGCCCGAGATGGCCGCGCTGGACACGCTGGCCGCCGAAAACCATCTGCCGTCCAAGGTCACCTTCGTGCGGGATCTGGGGCCGGTGCGGGACATTCACCTGGACACACCGGTGGGCCCGGTCATCGTGGAATATGCCCTGGGCGAAGAGGCTCCGGCCTTTGCGGTGGGCCAGGAAATGACGGTGCGCCTGCCGATGGATGCGCTGCACGTCTTCGCCGTTGAACGCCCGGCGATGGCCGCAGAGTAGAGGGATGTCAAAAGACACATGACCGCCGCGCTGGATATCGACGCCCCCGCCGAAGCCCCGGCAGCCAAGGTACGCAAACCCGTCTGGCCCTGGCTTCTGACCGGTCTGATCGTTTTTCTCTGCGTGGTCCCCTTCCTTCTGGTGCTTGCGATCTCGTTCGGCCAGAAGATCGATGGCGCCGGTTGGGAATGGTCGCTGACGCTGGAGAATTACCAGCGGTTCTTTGTCGGTGCGCTCTATCCGGAAGAGGTCACCTTTCTCTATCTCCAGCAACTGTCCTGGTCGCTGCGCTACGCCATCATCGCCTCGTTGCTTGCCGTCGTGACGGCTTTGCCGTTCACCTATCTGATGACCCGCCTCTCGCGGGCCGCGCAGGCCCGCTGGCTGGTGTTTTTGCTGGCCTCGCTGTCGCTGTCGGAAGTGTTCATCGTCATGGGCTGGGACATTCTGCTGTCCAACAATTCCGGTCTGCCCAAGCTGTTGCAGGTCACTGGCGTGACCGCCTGGCTGAAAGAGAGCGGCTGGCTGACGGTTCTGCGCGAATGGGGCCTGGCCTCGCCGCGGAACGTGAAGTTCAAGACCTCGGAACTGGCGACCGTGATGTGCATGGCCTATCTGGTCTGGCCCTACGCGGTGATCCTGCTTTATCCGGCATTGTCGCGGCTTGATCCGTCGCTGTCGGAGGCCGCGCGCACCATGGGGGCAGGACCCTGGACCGTGGCGCGAACGGTGGTTTTGCCCTCTGTGCGGATGCCGCTCATCGGGGCGACGCTTTTGCTCTTTGTCTTTTTGCTGGGGACCTATGTGACGATCACGGTCTTTGCCGATCCATCGAAACACACGACGGCGATTGCCATCTATGAAGCCGTCAGGGGCGCCAATCTCAACGCGCCATTCGGGGCGGCACAGGCCGTCATCCTGCTGCTCACTGCGGCCTTCTTCCTGTTCCTGGGCCAGAAGCTCACCAGCAACGGAGCCCCGGCGAAATGAAGGTGATCGGCCCTGTTTTCATGGCGCTCTGCGGGTTGATGCTGTCGTTGCCGATCCTTGTGGTCTCGGCTGCGGCATTGAACGGCGGACGCACGATGTTCTTCCCGCCGCGTGACCCCACGCTTGATCGTTTCGCCGAGTTCTTCTTCACCGAAAGCGTCTGGACGACGGCGCTGTGGCATTCGATCATCGTGGCCTTCGGTGCGGCAAGCCTGGCCGTTCTGCTGGCCTGGCCCATCGCCTACTGGCTGTGGTCATCGGACTCGAAACTCTCCAAGGCGATCGCCGCGCTGGGGTCGATGCCCTTTGCCTTGCCGCCGATTGTCTTTGGCGTGGGGCTTGGCTTTTTCTGGGCCTTCCTCGGGGGGCTGGGCACGATCTGGGCGGGTGTGGTCAGCCACGCGGCTCTTTTCATGGCATTGCCGCTGGTGACGATCTCAATCGGATTGCAGGCCATTGACCGGGCCCATCTGGATGCGGCGGCCACAATGGGCGCGACCGAACAGGTCACCTTCCGCACCATCATCCTGCCACAGACCCTGCCGTATACGGCTTCGGGTTTCTTCTTTGCGCTGGTGCTGAGCTTCAACGAATTTATCGTGATGTTCTTTGTCTCGGCCTCGTCCTATTCGACAGTGACGCTGCAGATCTTCAACAGCCTGCGAAACGGGTATACGCCGACCATGGCGGTTGCCGCGATCACCTTTATAACGGTGTCGATCCTGGTCTTCTCGGCAGTGGCGCGGTGGGGCGACCTGCCCCGCCTGATGGGCGCGGACCAGTCGCGGCAGTAAAGGAGAGCCTTATGGCCAGACAGCCCACCCTCGTCGGTCAGCCCGTGCTGATTGTGGTCGATATCCAGAAAGGCGCGTTTCTGGACCGCGCAGACAGCGGCATACCCTCGATGCCCGGCTTCCGTGAAAACCAGTCGCGGGCGCGCAACGTGGTGGATGCCGCCCATGATGCGGGTGTCCCGGTGATCTTTTTCCAGGAGATCCACCGGCGCGACATGATTGACTACGGACGCGAATTGGACGGGTCCGAGGATGTCCATTGCCTGGATGGCGCCCCCGGCACACCGGTGGCGGCCGAAGAAATGGACATGCGGCCCACGGATTACTTTATCCACAAGCGTCGCTATTCCTGTTTCTTCGGAACCGAACTGGAGATCCTGCTCAAGGGGTTAAAGGCACAGACGCTGATTCTGGTTGGGGCGATGACGGATGTCTGCGTGCACTACACCTTCGCCGACGGGCACCAGCATGACTACTACATGCGCGTGGTGCGCGATTGCGTGGGCGGCACGTCTCCGGCGGCGCATGAAGCGTCTCTGAATGCCATGGAGTATCTGCAGGAAGGCGCGGTGCTGATGTCCGATGAGATCTGCGCCGAGATCGCCGCATGGGGCGAAGCCCGGAACAAGGTTGCATCGGCGAGCCCATCGACGGCCTCTTCGGCCGCGTGACCACGCAAGACGACCTGCAGGGGCTTTGGAAACGGGCCTGGATCAAGGCGCCCACACAGGCGCCGACCTTTGAGGACCACACCACCCGGGTCTATTGGGCCCAGTCCGGGGCGCTCTATGCGGATCTCAGAATACCTCTGGACCGGGGGCTGCCGACGGGTGCGCGGACTCTGGCGGATCTGGATGCGGCGACGATGCTGCGCCTGATGCAGGCGGAGGGCTTTGCCGGAACAACCTCGGTCATTGACGGCGTGTGTACCTGGGCCCGCGAAATCAACTGGCACGGGCAACCGGACGACGTGGATGCCGGACAGATGTGGTTTGATGGCGCGGATCTGATCGAAGACGGCGTGCACGGCGACTACCGCGAGGTGTGGCTGCGTGAGCCAACCCCGCCCCTGACGGCGGTTCGGGCCACCTGTGACAGGCTCTCGGGCATTCTGGTGCGCTCGGAGCGCATGTTCCTCCTGGGCCTCGGTCACCCGGACGCGCCCGCGACGGCGCCTTTGGTCGCGGCGTTGGAGGCCGGTGTGATCCCGGACGAGCTGCCGGCCCATTTCGAGACGGAGTACGTCTTTGGCCACTGGGACGGCGCGCGCGGGATCGCCGATCTCTGCACCAATCCGTTTCGCGAAGGCCACTGTGTGCTGGAACACCTGGGCGATGGATGGTCGCGCCACCACGCGGGCTTTGACGGCGATGTGATCACATCCCCTTTGACCCTGTCTGAGCCCTAGTCCGCCTCGGGTGCGTGGGCCAGGTCCTGCAGGATCGGGCAATCGGGGCGGCCGTCTCCGGCGCAGCTGTCCACCAGAGCCGAGAGCGTGCGGCGCATTTCCTGCAATTCGCTCAGTCGCGCATCGATGCGGGCCAGATGATCCAGCGCGATGTCCTTGACGTCACCCGAGGCGCGGGACTGATCCTCGTAGAGCGCCAGCAGGGAGCGGCAGTCTTCGATGGAGAAGTCAAACCGCCGGGCCCGGCCGAGGAAGGCAAGCTTATGCACGTCGGTGTCCGAGAAATCCCTGTAGCCATTGGCGTCGCGGGCCGGGCGGATCAATCCGATGTCCTCGTAGTAGCGGATGGTCTTGGACGGCAGACCAGTGCGCTTTGAAGCTGCGCCGATGTTCATGGGGTCACCGTCTGGCCGGCTGTCGCCGTGGCGGGCGCGGCGGGGGTGTCGCGCAGGCTTGGGGTGATCCGGCGCAGCCGCAGGGCATTTGTGATCACAAAGACGGACGACAGGGCCATGGCGCCCGCGGCCAGCATGGGGGACAGCAGCATACCGGTCACCGGGTAGAGCACACCCGCCGCCACCGGGATCAGCGCGGTGTTGTAGGCGAAGGCCCAGAAGAGGTTCTGGCGGATGTTGCTCAGCGTCCTGACCGCAACGTGATGGGCATTCACCGCCCCTGCCACCGCGCCGGAGATCATCACCACATCCGCAGCCTCGACCGCGATATCCGTCCCGGTGCCCATGGCGAGCCCGACATCGGCCTCGGCCAGAGCCGGCGCGTCGTTGATCCCATCGCCGGCAAAGGCCACCGGCCCAAACCGGTCCCGCAGACGGCGCACCGCGTCCTGTTTGCCACCGGGGAGAACCTCGGCTTCGACATGCGAGATGCCCAGACTGCGGGCAACGGCCTCGGCCGGGCCGCGCGCATCGCCGGTGATCATGGCGACCTCCAGGCCATCTTTGCGCAGCGCCGCAATCGCCTCGGCCGCGTCCGCCTTGACCGGGTCGGTCACCGCCAGATACCCGGCGATGTCACCGTCCACCGCCAGCCACACCGGGGTTTCGGCAGTGGGTCTTTCCGCGTCGGGCAAATCCAGCCCCTCGCGGGTCATCAAACGCGGTGCGCCGATCAGAACATTGTGCCCGTCGACCCACGCGGACAATCCGTAGCCCGGGATCGCCTCCGCCGTCTCGACCGGCGGCAGATCGACACCACGGGCGGAGGCGGCCTCCACGATCGCCCGGGCAATAGGGTGATCGGAGATCTGTTCGACCGCCGCCGCGAGACGAAGAATATCCGTCTCTGCCCAGCCCGGGCGCGGGGCCAGAGTGGTCAGCGCCGGACGCCCCTCGGTCAGGGTGCCGGTCTTGTCAAAGGCAATGGCGCGGATGCCGGCCAGGCTCTCCAGAGCCGCGCCCCTGCGGAAGAGCACGCCGAGGTCCGCCGCGCGCCCGGTGCCCACCATAATGGAGGTCGGCGTTGCCAGCCCCATGGCACAGGGGCAGGCGATGATCAGCACCGAAATAGCCGCCACCAGCGCGTAGGACAGAACCGGCACGGGTCCGACCATCACCCACGTCAGGAAGGTGATCAGGGCAATGCAAAGCACCGCCGGCACGAACCATTGCACCACCCGGTCCGCCAGCGCCTGGATGGGCAGACGGGCGCCCTGGGCGTCTTCGACCATCGCAACGATCCGCGCCAGAACGGTTTCGGTTCCCACAGCGGTCACCCGCACGCGCAGTGCGCCGCTGCCATTCACCGTGCCGCCCACCACCGGGTCGCCGGGGCCACGCCGCACGGGCACCGGTTCGCCAGAAATCATTGCCTCGTCGATGTAGCTCTCCCCCGAGAGCACGACGCCGTCGGCCGCAAGGCTTCGACCGGCCGGGACGACCAGCACATCATTCGGGCGCAACTGCGCAACAGGGCGTTCCTTGGGCCCATCCTCTGTGTCCACCAAAGCCGTGTCGGGGCGCAGCGCGACAAGGCGGCGGATCGCGTCGCCGGTATGGCCGCGTGCGCGCGCCTCAAGCCACCGACCGGTCAGGATCAGCGTCACGATGACCGCCGCGGCTTCGAAATAGACCGCGCGGGTGCCGTCGGGCAGTAACCCGGGCGCCATCAGCGCGACCATGGAAAAGAGCCAGGCCGCGCCAGCGCCCAGCGCAACCAGCGCGTTCATGTCCGGCGCGCCCTTGAGCAGACGCGGGATGCCCTGGCGAAAGAACACGCGTCCCGGACCGGCCAGAACCAGCGTTGCCAGTCCGGCCTGCAGGGCCCAGGACGTCTCTGTCCCGATGCTGCGCGCCACCCAGTGGTGGATGGCCGGGATCAGATGCCCCGACATCTCGATCAGGAAGACCGGCGCGGTCAGCAAAGCAGCCGTTGCCGCGGTTTGCCGGGCGATGGCAACCTCATCTCTGGCCGGGTGCGGCCTGTCTTCGGTCTTTGGGCTGGCCGGATAACCGGCGGCTGCGGCGGCTGCGCAGAGCTGCTGGGGATCGGTGGCGCCCGCGAGATACCGCACCAGGGCCGTGCGGGTCGCATAATTGACCTCTGCGGCCAGAACCCCGGGAACAGCGGTCAGGGCGGCTTGCGCCCGCGCGGCGCAGGAAGCGCAGGTCAGGTGATCGAGTTCCAGCGCCAGGCGATCCTGGGCGACCGGGTACCCGGCCTGATCCATTGCGGCCTGAATCGCGGGCCATTCGGCTGAGCCGAGGCGAAACCCGGCACTGTGATTGGCCAGATTGACCTTCACCGCCCCGATGCCTGGTACGGCGGCCATAGCCGTCTCGGCATGTGCGGCACAGCCGGCACAGGTCATGTTGTCGAGTTTGACGTGCAGATATGGATCGGTTTCAGCCATGTCGTGCAGATAAGGGTTCCAGTTACTGGAAGGTCAAGGGATGCGCTGAAATTGGCGTGGGTTTTGTCCCTTGCCAAGGCGTCCGCGTGGCGCAAAAAGGGCACGCGCGGCGCGCGGCGGCGGATCGCATCCTCGCCGGGCCTTGCGATGCAATGGCGCAGATCAGTCGTGAAAGGCGAAGTCGGGAAGTTCGGCAAAGGCCATCTTGAGTGCTTCGCCCCAGCCGTTGGACACCGTTTGATAGTAGGGATCGCTGTCCAGAATCCGGCCCTGTTCGCCAAACCGCAGGGAGCCCCCGGAATAGGTGACAAAGTCGATTGGCAGCCCGACGGAGAGGTTTGACTTGATCGTGGAGTCAAAACTGACCAGCAGCAGCTTGATGGCATTCTCAAAGCTTGCCGCCTGATCGTACGCGCGCACCAGAATGGGTTTGCCGTATTTCGTCTCGCCGATCTGAAAGAACGGGTTGTCCGCGGAGGCCTCGATGAAATTTCCCTCCGGATAAATCAAGAACAGACGCGGTTCGCTGCCTTTGATCTGCCCGCCCAGGATCATGGTCGCGCCAAACGCCGCAGCCTCTGCCCCGCTGTCGGCATTGGACTGGATCACCTCTTTCAGGGTGCGTCCGATTTCGCGAGCGATCTGGAACATGGACGGGCTTTGCAGAATGGAGGGGGACCGGTCCTCCGGCGCCTTTGTGCGTTCGTCCAGCAGTCCGACGACCGACTGCGTGGTGGCCAGATTGCCGGCGGTCATCAAGGTGATCACCCGGTCGCCGGGGATTTCCCAGGTGTGCATCTTGCGGGCCGTCGCGATATTGTCGAGCCCCGCATTCGTGCGGGTGTCGGACATGAAGACCAACCCGCGGTCCAGCCGCATTCCCACACAATAGGTCATGATCCCACCCGTCTCAACGAACTGGCTTGCGCCGCAGTCTGTCCCACATTCGGTTCCTAAACGCTTAACCCGGCAAGGTCACTGCTGCTGCTCGACGATCAGCGTCACCCGCATGGATTCCGGCCCCTCCCCGAACCGCATGCCCGAAGTCGGAGCGGCCTCGGCATAATCCAGCCCCGTCGCCACCCGGACATAGCGCGCATCCGGGCACTGGGCATTGGAGACGTCAAAGCCGACCCAGCCCAGCCCCGGCACATGGGCTTCGGCCCAGGCATGGCTGGCATCCTGTTCCACTTGCGAGTCCATCAACAGGTATCCGCTGACATAGCGCGCCGGCAGGCCCAATTGGCGGGCTGCGGATATGAAGATATGCGCGTGATCCTGGCACACGCCGTGCCCCGCAACCAGCGCCTCTTCCGATGTCAGCGCCGACGAGGTCTGGTCCTTGGAATAGGGCACCTTGGACAGGATGTGATCCGACAGCGCGTGCAACAGCGCCAGTTCGCTTTCCGGCTTTTCGAAGTCCGCCATCAGGGCCCGCAGATTGGCACCCGGCGCGGTCAGCTTGGTCTTGCGCTGAAACAGCCAGAGCGGTGTGAACCCGGTGTGTTTGCCCACAACGCCGTTGCTGTCGGTGACCTCGACCTCACCAGTGCAGGTGATGACAATGTCTTCCGCCCCGGGTTCGAAGCTGACCAGATCGACCCGGTTGGCATGTTCATCTTCGAACGACACCTCGAGTTTGCCGCCATCCACGGTCACATCCCAGGAGATCACATTCTGATCGACGCGGCTTTTGGGCCGCAGCCGCAGTTGCTGCAGGGCGTATGGCACAGGCGCGCCATAGTGATAGCTGGTGGTGTGAGAGATCTTCAGCTGCATGGCCTCTATTCGTAAAAACGGTAGTCACGTTCGATCTGACGTCCAAGCGTATGGCTTTCCGCGAGGAACTCGGTGACGAATTCGTGCAGACCATATTCAAAGATCTGGTCGATCGTGGAGTTGTCGAACTTGTGCACGATCTGGTCGCACAGCTTGTGGCAATCCTTGCGCTCGCCATAGTCGTTGGCGAGGTAGTTCAGGTTGTCCTGCATCTTGTGATAGCAAAACGCCAGCGAGCGCGGCAGGCGCCGGTCGAGGATCAGGAACCGCGCGATCTTGCGGGGATCGAATTCGCCGTCATGCAGGCTCTGATAGGCCCGCACCGAGGAGGTCGCGCGCAGGATCGTTTCCCACTGCACATTGTCGCTGACGGTGCCCACATGCATGATCGAAGGCAGCAGGATGTAATACTTTACATCCAGCACGCGGGCCGCGTTGTCGGCGCGTTCGAAAAACGTCCCCATCCGCGCGAAATCGTAGATGTCGTTGCGCACCATCGTGCCGTGCAACGAGCCGCGGACATAGGCCGTGCGCTGCCGGATCGAGGTCAGGATCTCAGGCAGGTCCTGCTGTTTGATCGGCTTGGCCAGCTGGCTCTTGAGCGTCATCCAGCATTCGTTGACCGCCTCCCAGACCTCTTTGGTCAGGGCCGTGCGCACCATGCGCGCGTTGGTGCGGGCGAGTTCCACATTGGCCAAAACCGAGCCGTCATTGCCGCGCTCGCGCAGCAGAAAGTTGATCACCTTCTGACCGTCGATCACCTCGTGCTGCGAGAAATACTGCGCGGCAAAGCCGGTTGCCTGCAGAATGGACGACCATTCACTGTCTGCCGCGCTGGACCGCGTGAGCGAGATCCGCAGCCCGGCGTCGATCATGCGCGCCGTGTTTTCGCTGCGCTCCATATAGCGGAGCATCCAGAATATACCGCCTGCGGTCTTGCCAAGCATGGGCCTAGTCCTCCAGCACCCAAGTGTCTTTGGTGCCGCCGCCCTGGCTGGAGTTCACCACAAGGGAGCCTTTCTTCAACGCCACACGCGTGAGACCGCCGGGAATCAGCTCCACACCGCCGGGCGAAGCCAGCGCGAAGGGCCGCAGATCCACATGGCGCGGTGCCAGCCCGGATTTGGACAGGATCGGGACGGTCGAAAGCGAAAGCGTCGGCTGGGCGATGTAATTGGCCGGTTTCGCTTCTAGCTTGGCGCGGAAGGTGGCGATCTCTTTCTTGGAGGCCGCCGGCCCGACCAGCATGCCGTAGCCACCCGATCCGTGGACTTCTTTGACCACCAGTTCGGGCAGGTGCTCCAGCACGTATTTCAGCGCCTCCGCCTCGGAACAGCGCCACGTCGGAACGTTCTTCAGGATCGGCTGCTCACCGGTATAAAACTCTACGATTTCCGGCATGTAGGAATAGATCGCCTTGTCGTCGGCGATGCCGGTCCCGGGCGCATTGGCGATTGTGATGCCGCCGGCGCGATAGACATCCATGATGCCCGG
>JBCDEC010000022.1:0-27963 GCA_039179965.1 Pseudomonadota bacterium | reverse complement strand
ACAGGGCCCAACCCGTGTCAGTGGTGCGAGGGTCAACTGGAAGGGATGGGACATGGAACCGATGCGTTCGTCCGCAGTGTGACATACCCCGCGAAGGGTATCGCTGGATCCCGACACCCACGGGCAATTTGCTAACCGCAAAAATTCGGGTTTAGACCCAATATAAATGTAGTTTTTGTGGCTTGGTGGCGCGGCTAGCGTCTGGTGAGCATGGCCTCCGGAGACAACACCGGCCTGTGGTATGTCTCACCAGATCAGCTGCTTGAGCTGTATGAGTTGGCTCTGAGCGAGGACGTTCAGGTGCACACCCATGTCAATGGCGATGAAGCCACGCAGCTGGCGCTCGATATGATGGAACGTGCGCTCAGGAAGGCCCCGCATCCTGACCACCGGTTCACACTCCAGCACAACCAATTGGCAGACGCCGCTCAGTATCGCCGCATCAAGAGCCTGGGTCTTTGCGTGAACGTCTTCGCAAACCACCACTATTTTTACGGAGATCTGCATCCGGTCAAAACGGTTGGACCGGAACGGGCGCATCGTATGAATGCCTGCCGAACGGCTTTGCGGGCAGGTGTTCCGCTGGCCATTCATTCAGATGCGCCGGTCACGCCGCTGGGGCCCTTGTTCACGGCCTGGTGCGCCGTGAACCGGCTGACCGCAAAAGGTGATGTGCTTGGTGCCGCAGAACGCATCAACGTGGACGAAGCCCTCGAAGCCATAACCATCGGCGCGGGGCATACGCTGAAACTCGATGGCGAAATCGGCTCGATTGAATGTGGCAAAAGGGCCGATCTGGCGATCCTCGAGGATGACCCAAATGAAATCGGTGCAGAATACCTGAGGGACGTTGGCGTCTGGGGGGTGATGCAAGGCGGCCGCATTTTCCCGGCTGAGGCAATATGACGTCCGCCATCGCATCCCGCCGCAACATTACGCCGGTCACGATCATCGGCGGGTACCTGGGCGCGGGCAAAACGACGCTCGTCAATCAGCTGCTGCGTCAGGCAGACGGATTGCGCTTGGCTGTGCTGGTCAATGATTTCGGGGACCTGCCAATCGATGCGGACCTGATCGAAAGTCAGGACGAGACGGTCATCAATATCGCAGGCGGCTGTGTCTGCTGCTCTTTTGGCAGCGATCTGATCGCGGCCCTGATGGACATCCGCGACATGGATCCGCGACTAGAGCACGTGCTGATCGAAGCGTCCGGTGTTGCGCTGCCTGAAGCCATCTCAGAATCCGTGGGCTTGCTGGCCGAGTTTGAGAGAAGCAGCGTGATTGTTATGGCCGATGCCGAGACGGTCCGTCGGCGCAGCACCGAAACCTACTTTGCCGACACGATAGAGCGGGAATTGCAGTGCGCCGATGTGATCTTGCTCAACAAGGCCGATATAGCCACAGCAGAAGAGCTGGCAGAGACGTCTGGTTGGCTGGGCACGGACTTCCCGAATGCGGTTCAATTGCAAACGCAGAATGCGACGGTGCCGATACATGCGCTACTCGACCCTGAAACGGGGATACATCTGGACAAACCGCGCAATGGGCAAGCCAGGGCCGGGGCAGGTGGCCACCCCGCCTATCTTTCCGCCGTT
Organism: Pseudomonadota bacterium; assembly: GCA_039179965.1. Lineage (GTDB taxonomy): Bacteria > Pseudomonadota > Alphaproteobacteria > Rhodobacterales > Rhodobacteraceae > Marinibacterium. Next base: position 26,368 of record JBCDEC010000022.1, on the reverse strand, counting down.
GTCGAATTTGAGGCCGGGATCGATCCAGGCGCGGTTGCGGATCGGCTGGCACAATCCAAGAACGGTCTTCTCCGCTCGAAAGGGCATGTTCAGGCGGCGGATGGTGCGGTGTATGCGGTGCAAACAGTCTGGCGACGCTCAGAGGTGCGCAAGTCCCGTGCCGGGGTTGGCAACCTGGGCAAAGTGGTCGTGATAGCAATAACTGCACGACAAGCCTGACGGACCTCGCGGCAGACCTCGGCGGGCGTCTTCTGCCCGGTTGAGGGCGTTCCCTTCGCATTTGCAGGCGCGCAGGGGGTAAGAAACAGGCGTGCGGGTTCGAACCTTGGCTCTTCGCCTCTTCAGGCGCTGCGTGCCACTGGTTCAAACAGATTATGCGGTATTGGCTGCGCCGCATGGTCGATATCCTGTGTGCGGACTTGCGGATTGGAAAGCGACGTCGTGACCATCGCCAAAGGGCGACGGACGCGATCTCAACTTCACCGGGCGTGCGTTTCGCTCGTTGGCGTCCCGCTCACACCGGTCTCACCCGCCAATGCGCGTTTTGGTGCGAGTGAAAGCAATCAGAAGATGCCAAGAGGGTGCGCCCTCAGAGACAGGTTCTTACTTTTTCATCCTGCTTCCGAAGCCGCGCCCGAAGGTGCTCAGCATCTCGATCATCTGATGGGATGCCATATCCAGCGGAGTGCAGTCTGGTGCCTTGACGATTAGGGCCTGTCCCGTTCGCGGGTTCGGAACATCCGGCAAGTAAACGCAGACCAGATCGTCCTGCAGCGCCTCGATCAGAAAGCCGGGACGCAGACCATCGGCGGTGCGCACGCTCACCGGTGTGAAGCCATCTGATGTCTCAACGTCGTCAATGGCACCGGTCACGATGCCTTTGAGCAGCGTGTATCCGGGGACTCGCCGCTCCAGGCTTTCGCCTAGTCTTACAAGCCAGCGGGACACCGGGCCGTGACGCGCCAGGATCCCAAGCACGAACATGAGGAAAAGCAGTGTAAGAACGGACAGCCCGATCACAATGAGCGCGCCCAGTCGGGTATCGAGTTCAGGACTCTCGACAAGAGGGCGGATGACCGAACCGAGCGCTCTGAGCGATTGAACTGCGATGGCGACCGCGGCGAACAACGGCAGAAAGGCAACAGCCCCGGTGAGGATGGTCTTGCGAATGTTCTTTAGCATAGGGTCTCGATTTTCCACGTCGCGTCAAAGAGCGATGTCGTTGTCAGCGTGTCAGACGGTATTCAAGGGCCGCCTTGGCGACCACCACAGGATGTTCAGCGCCACGACGCAGTCGCTGGTCCTGTTCCGCCTTACTCTTCTTTGGCAGGCTTGTCGCTCGACGTCTTCGCCGCGAAAAGCCGTGCCGCAGGACCGCGCATCAGACTGTAGGGCACCGCACAGAGCAGAATGGCCATGAAAACGGCTTCCATGATCCGCAGGTCGATACCGGCAACCAACTGGAAGGCAATGTCGAGGCAAAAGGCGATGACCAGGACCTTACCCATCGAGGCCCAGGCCGAGGCTATGGTCTCCCACCGGGTTCCGGGACGCACAAGAATGGACTTCACAAACGGCTCTGCGCCGGCCCTGGCATCGTCTCTCCCGTCCAGAATTGCAAACAGCAGCGCCATGCCGGGTTGAACAAAGAGGCGAAAACTGAACGGCCCGTTCAGGCGTTGGCTGAGTTCCGCGGCGACTTCGGTTTCCATGGGCGTCCTGTGGTGAAGGCTCCAATGGCCTGCGGGGCCACCTCTGAAGCTTGGCTTGGGCTCACTTGGCCGCTGGTCGACACGCGGTTTCCCGACGGGCGTCTGGCGTTCTGTCCTGCCCGTTGGCGCGCACGCTATCATCAGCGTGACACTACTGACGGTCTTAGCGGTCTTTAGAGTGTTTGTCGCGGCCTTCCTGACCGTTCGCCGGCGCCGGTCCGACGGAAAGATCGCCCGATCTGGCGGATCCGACTGGCCGGGTCGGGCGGCATGAGTCGCCGCCCCACACTCCCGTGCTGATATCGTCAGCGATGGACGGGACATTCATTGAGCCAGTCTTCGGTTGGATCAGCTCGCGGATCGCTCAGTTCGAGTCTTCGGTGGAGCTGTCGACTGAGTCCTTGACGTCATCGGCGCCTTCCTTGATCTGGTTCGCCGCGTCTTCGATGGCCGCAGCAGCATCGTTTGCGACGCCTTCGACAGCCTCGGACGCAGCTTCGCCAACAGCTTCGGCAGCATCACGCGTTGCGTCCACCGCGTCCTCTATTGCCTCCCCGGCGCGGTCCTGTGCGGTGGGCGGGTCGGCCGACTGGTCCATGTATAGATAGGCGCCACCGGCGATCACGGCGAGACCAACGATAATAAGCACAATGCGCAGCATGGCGGGCTCACTTTCTTCGGGTCTGTTTGGTTGTGTTTGCCGGCCGCGTTGCTGCGGCCGGCCCGGTGATGTTTCGACAATGGCTGCCGTTTTAGGTCGCCATCTCGAGGTTGCACTTCCGGCCTTCCTCGATGGCGGCCTTCGTACCAGTCAGGTCAACCGCGAACGCGGCCGTGCGTCGCGGGAAGGCCGTGAGTGTCTGACCCTCGGCAATGGCGGTGACCATGTTTTCGTCTTTGACGATAATGTAGCCACCCGAGTAATTGCCCTGCAATTCACGGCTCTTGATGCCGCGCGCCCGGTCTTCGTAGATGAAACCGTCGACATCAATTTCGACTTTTTCGCGGTTCTTGATGTCGATGTCGGCCTGCGTGAAGACGCCAATGTAACCGTGCTTGTGGTTCTTGGTCAGGCCCATCTGCACGACGTTGCCGTTTTCGTCCACGCGCTCGGCCAGGCAGGTTTCAAGTTCGAGCACCTTGTAGATCTTCCAGCCCTCCACTTCGCCGTAAAGCTCAAACGTGTCGGTGTCCTGCGGGACCGGGTCCCGGGCCAGAGCGACCGATGAGGAGAGCAGCAGCGCTGCGCCAGCAATCATGAGGCTATTCTTGATGTTCATTCCGATGTCCTTTCGTCGGAGAGTTGTCTTGTCGGTTTCCGTTCTTCCGGACCGGGCTAAGGGGCCCGCACCAGTTCGACACGCCGATTGAGCGCACGTCCTTCTTCGGTCTCGTTGGTGGCAATAGGCGCAAGGAAACTCGCGCCGGCGGCAAACAGGCGGTCGCTGCTGATCCCGTAGGTGTTTACCAGTTCCGCAACGACGGCTTCCGCGCGCCGCGCCGAGAGGTCCATGTTGCCTTCGAAACCGCCGACATCGTCGGTGTGTCCGACCACGGCAACGCGGAGGTCCGGCAGCGCTTCCATCATCTCGGCTATGGCCTGAAGCGTGCCTTCCGATCCGGGCAGGATCGCCGTTGACCCGGTATCGAACTGGACACCATAGACAGAAACACGGCCATCAACGGTGATCCTCAGAGAGATTTCCTCGGCCGTTTTTGCAGCTGTATCCGCAGACGCCGGATCGGAGCCGGCGAAACTGACCAACTCGATCTCGCCGGGACGCCAGGTCTGCTCGAACCAAGGCTCAAGCGGGCCATAGAGGCGGAAAATCGTGTTCCATCCCTTGCCCGGCACGGTCTGGACCCAGTTGCTTTCCTTGCCTTCGGGCGCCTCGGGCGCGAAGTAGATGTCGTAGGACCCGTCTTCATTCTGAACGACATCGGTGTCGTTGCTGCCTATCGCCGGAAACTGCGCGTCGGTCTGCAGCATGGATCGCGTCTGGTTGTCGTAAAGCGTGAACGACCAGAAGTCTTCGGCCGGCACGTCCGCGGGAACGTTGATCTTGTAGGTCTTGGCGCCGTCCAGCGGGTTGCCGTTTGAGTCACGGTAGGTGAAGGCGTATTGCGACCCCTTGCCCACAGCCTTCAGCGCCATCGCCGGGGTGATCCCCGTCGCATAGAAATGAAAGGCCGCACGGATGTCTTGCAGCGTTACCCCGTCAAGCTCCCAGGTGTAGGCGCCCCCAGGGAAGGCCGTTTGCCAAAAACTCTCGCCGGGATACCAGTAGAAACGCTCATCGCGGGGCTTTGAAATCAAGGTCTTGACCGTCACGGCACCCGCCGCTGCCGCGGCTTCGAGGATCGGCTGCATACGTGAGTCCGGCGCGAAGTCTTGCCCCTTTACGATCCCGATCGCGGCAAGATGGCCCAACAACTCGGGACGCTCGCCCATCAGGGGTTCACGCTGGATGACCGCGTTGATCTCATCAAAAATGTCGACGTCCGAGCGATGTATCGTATTGAACTCCTTGCCAGAGACGTTGACGAAGGTCATTTCGGGCGGGCTGTCGGCCTGCGACAACGGGTAGATGCGAAACATCTCTTTGGTCTGGTTCACAGCCGTCTCGGTCGAGCCATCCTTCTGGTAACCCCGCCAGAGCACCCAGTTGCCATAGGTATTCGTCGGAAAGACAAAGTACCCATCGGGCACATCGCCATCATAGCCCGGCGGCAGGATCAGAAATTTGCCGCCTTGGCCTTCGTCGGGACCGAGATTTCCGAAATCGCCGACATAGCGGAACCAGGCGTCATTCACGAGGCCGAGCACGTTCGGCGGCGTCTCGATCACCATCGGCTCGTCGCCCAGTTCGAGCCAGGACGTCATGTAGACGCTTGTCGTGTTCGCCGTCAGGAACAGCGTGCGAGAGTCCATCAGTCCTTCGAAGAGCAGGGCCGTGGAGTTGGCCGGGCCGAATTCCAGAATACCGTTGCGCAGACCCTCCATCGACGCGATCTTGGTTCCGTCGAGAACGGCCTGATAAGCATGCGTAAAGTCGAGCAGGTTGTAGATCTTCTGGGCCGACTCCGTGTCCGGTACGCCGTCGAAGAAATTCAGCTCTCCGACCCGCGTCTGGATGTTGTCGGGCGTGGTGATCCCCTCCGGAATCTCCGTTGTCATCTTCATTTCAGGCACGTCTTGGGCCCACGCGAACGGTGCGGCCACAAACACGAATAGGCTTGGAATGCACCTCTGGTACAATTCTCGAAGCATCTGATTCCCCCCTCATCAGCTTCAACTGGGGGTTGATCCTACGTCGAATTCGGATGGGACAGCAACCACAATCGACCAAGCCAAGGCCAGGTTGCCCGCTGCCATGGAGCGAAACGGTTGACCTATTCGGGCCCGCCAGGTGCCGGGGCCATGGAACAGGTGGGTACGGTTAAGCGTTTGTTAAAAAATGAAAATGCTCGGGTCTGTATTGGTGTTGTTTTGCACTCTACGCCCCGAATTGCACCCTTGGCACAACGTCGCGGAAGTCATGGTCATATTCTTCAAGCCGGCGCCGCCGGGTACCATGAGACGAGTCCAGTTGGACGTCCATGCGCTCATTCCTGGCGTCATACGAGAGAACCGTCCAAAGCCGTGCGCAGGCCAAAAACTGAATACGATGCGGGCATTGCGAACTTGGTCCCGAATATGTCCGTCGTTGACCTGTTTCGGGCGTCTGTCCGCTGCGCGGCTGCGGCCATAGTCTCCCGACACCGCCAAGTCCAGGACCACGCCATCCCAGGCCTGCCGCCCACGCCGCTTTCACCGCCCGTTGTGCCAACTTCCAGATCGTTAGTCAGGCGGAACCCTGTCTGCAAACCACTGAATGGATGAAAACGGGAAGACAACAAAACATGACATCCATCTGAGGATCTCACTGCCTGTCAGACACCGAACCCCCAGCCAAGCCTGTCCAAGCCGGTCTGCCAAAGGGGGTGCCTGCACCACCCGATTTCTCCAACGTCCAACCGTATATCATGTCCAGAAAAAGAGACTTGAGAGAAGCAAGATGCGCTTGCAAAACGCGCTTGGCCTTTATGATAATTGCTTTTGTGTGCTGCCTGGGCAGTTGGACTGGAATCAATTTAAAGGAGACCAAACGGATGACTCGACCCAAAGCCACGGCGTTCAGTTTCTTTATGAGGTTCTACGGCTGGGCCGCTGGCTTTCTTGTCCTCGTCGGGCTCTGTGCTACGCTTGCCGCGTTCAGCTTTGCCCAACGTGCCAGCCTCCTCGATCGGGAGGGGGTTGAAATTCAGGCGCGTGTGAATGCCACCTGGAGTGAACGGGTCTCGCGCCGAAGTTTCAATGTTGAGGTTGGCTACCAGGTCGATGGTGTTTCTTATGCTCACACGGCTTCGGTGACGGAGGGCTTTATGGATTGGGCAGAAGAACAGGGCACTATTCCCATCAGATACTGGCCCAAAGACCCGTCGGTCATCGAGCTTCAAGGCGGGCAGTTGTCGAACTGGTTCTGGTGGAGCCTTGCCTTGGCCTGCGTCGGTATCTTCGGAGGAGGGTATTGGTGCTGGAAAATCTGGACCAGGGTCGCACAGATGCAGTGGCTCGACAAAAATGGCGAGCGCCACAGTGTGAAGGTTCTGGCCCGCGCCAAGTCCGGAACCACGATCAACGGCGTCGAACAGGTGCACCTGATCTGGGAAGAGCCTGACGGAGGTCGTTGCCAGTCGGCCCTAAACGATCCACTTCGCTTTCAGGACTACCCGGAAGGTACGGAGATTGAAGTATTGCGCGACCCTTCCGGACAGCGACCCAGCATCTGGGCGGGCGATCTCGAAGTCTGGCCGTAGTTCTCTTCAGCCGTCGCTATTGACCTCCAACCAAGCCGAATGGTCGACCTCGCCACTGGCAATCATACCGTCGGGGCTGACACCGAGTCCGGTTTCCACACCTGTGACCCCGAACGCATAGGCTTTCCCCGCTGCGTGCGTGTTCGCTGAGCCTGTTCGCGTTGGCGGCAGTGCGACCAAAACAGCGGCTTCAACGGATGCGGGATCTGGATTGGGGGCCAAGTCGTGGCCTCGCGCCACCCTCCGGTTGCCGGCCTGTTCGCGGATTAATGGCAGATCAAAGGGCAAATCATCAATCTCTCCGACGATCAAGCCGGCCGGGTCGTTGGCGAAGGTTTGTGTGAGCTGCCCCTGGTGTCCCAGACACTTGATTTTTTTGAGGTCTGATGTCTGATTTCAAAATCAACGGGTGACAGTATGCCGTTTTTCGTATGCTTTCGTTTCGGGTTGCAGAACATCCCAATCCAGTCGAACGCGTTTCCTCGCGCCTTGTCACGCTTGGGATAGGTCCGGCGTCGGACACGGTCTCTGTTCAACCTGTTGAAGAAGCTCTCGGCGACGGCGTTGTCGTGGCAATTGCCGCAGCGGCTCACGCCGGGCTCCCGATTGTGTTGGAGAACAAATGATTGCCGCTCCCGCCTGGTGAATTGAGAGCCCTGATCGCAATGCCGTTTGATACGTGGCTGCGCCGCACGTCATCGGGCAAAATGTTACCGTCTCGCGACTTGAGAAACGACAGAGGCCTGTTCGGTCTTGCCGACTACAACTGGTCTCGTGAAGCCATCCATTTGCTCATCCAATGATCGCCAAACGTGATCTGACTGGCTTTTGGCGTTTCACCCGGTGCCAGGCAGGAGGCCAGCGGCGAAATGATCGCATCGTAGTTCGGCTGGTGAAAAAACGGCATGGACAGACGTCGGGCGCGCGGACCGTCTTGTCTGTCCGGGTTGACGACACGGTGCAAGGTCGAGATCCAGATGTCGTTTGTCCAGATTTGCATGGCATCACCGATGTTGACGACGAATTCGCCCTGTACGATGGGCACATCGACCCAGGTCGCGCTTCTATGCCGCGCTTGCAATCCACCCGGCGCCGCATCCGCCGCGAGGATCGTCAGCGTTCCATAATCCGTGTGGGCGCCGCTTCTCAACTGACCGTCCTCGGGCGCGGCGATCTGCTCTGGGTAGCAGATCAGCCGCAGGGCGCTCATGTTCCGGTCGAGTTTGTCCGTGAAAAACCCATCCGGCAAGTCAAGCGCCAAGGCAAACACGTCCATCAGCGTATCAGCAAGCCCGTTCATCGCCCGGTAATACGCCTCCATCGTGGGGCGAAAACCGGTTGGCGTCTCGGGCCAGATGTTGGGGTGGAAATGGTTCCCGGCTGCGGCGCAGGTATAGTAGTCGCCCCCGGGGACATCGACCGGACCGATATCGATCAGTTCTTTCAGGTCGGGGGGTGCGCTGTCTCCCAAACCGGCTGAGAGTTGTTCTGCGGCCAGCGGCGTATATCCCCGGCTGATGTCCTTGGCGGGCTGCCGGATCTTCAACTTCTCGCTGGTCGGGAGACGAAAGAACGCATCCGCCGTTGCCATGGTGTCAGACATCATGGTGTCGGGCAGGCCATGACCGGTGATGGTAAAAAAGCCGATGTCCCGGCAGGCCGTATCCACCTGGGCTGCAACATCCGCGCGATCCTGGGCTGAGCCTTGGCGGTAGGGCGCCAGGTCAATTCTGGGAACGCGTGCCGCAGCGGTCATGCGGGCCGCCTTTCGCTGAACTCTTCGCAAGACTGCAAGATGACCGGCGTCTCAATCAGGTCTTTGACGGCGCCGAAGAAGGCCTGCGTTGCCGGAGAGCTGTTATGCGCGTCGCGCGCTTCGATCGAAGTGAACCGTTCGTAGGTTGTAAACATGTGATCGTTGTCCAGATCGCGCGCCAGATAGAAAGAGACGGTGTCTGCTTCGTTGGCGTCGACATAGGCGGCCACATCCAAGAGCGCGCCGCGAACCGTGTCGGCGTGCCCGGGTTTTGCGACGATAATGGCAGTGATCGAGATCATGGCTTCTCCTGTTTGACGGGGATCGATTCTGTTCGGGCGTCGGGTTCCTGGGCGTTTGACCGGCAGATCCAGCTTCAGGCAGGCGCGGATGCCCGGATTTTGCGCGTTTCCTCGAATTGCAACTCCTCAAAGGCACGAGGTGGATAAGTTCTATGGACATATGTGCATCAAGAATAGTTCATTATTCAACTAAATACAGTTGAAATGACACAACATCTCGGAGGTGCTCTATGCGCAACCTGTCACGTCGCGGATTTCTGAAAAAGTCAGCAGCTACAGCTAGTTTAGCGGCTGGTGCCGTGCAACTGCCCTATGCCGCATATGCAGATGACGACGTCATCCTGGTCGGCGGTTTGCATGATCTTTCGGGGCCCATCGACTTTGCCGGCATCCCCATGAACCAGGTTTTGCAGCTTGCGGTCAAAGAGATCAACGCAGCCGGCGGCGTACTGGGCAAGGAAGTCAAATCGGTCGTTTATGACCCGCAGTCCAACATGTCGCTTTATTCTCAATACGCCACGCAAATGGCGTTAAAAGACAAGGTCGCGGTCGTTCAGGGCGGGATCACATCGGCCTCCCGCGAAACGATCCGCCCGATCTTTCACCGGTTCAAGACGCTCTACTTCTACAACACGCTCTATGAGGGCGGCGTTTGCGACCGCAATGAAATTAGCCTGGGCACAACCCCGGCGCAAACGGTTGAAAAGCTTGTCCCGCATGTGATGGATCTGTGGGGCAAGAAGGTCTACACGATCGCGGCAGACTACAATTACGGGCAAATCACAGCGGCTTGGGTAAAACGTTACGTCGAAGCCAATGGCGGCGAGGTGGTCGAAACCGAATTCTTCCCACTCGACGTGACCCAGTTCGGGCCAACGATTTCAAAGATCCAGTCGACAGCGCCCGACATCGTGATGAGCGTGCTGGTCGGCACCGGGCACCTTGGGTTCTACCGGCAATGGGCCGCGGCCGGGATGAAAGACAAGATCCCGATGGCGTCCACAACCTTTGGCGCAGCCGGGGCGGAGCCGATCATCATGACACCCGAAGAGGCCAACGGGATCATCACCTGCTACGGCTACTACCCCACCATCGACAGCCCGGAGAACAAGGCGTGGCTGGACAAGGTCAAGGCCGAGTACCCCGATGACACGCCGATCCTGTCGGAACTGTCAGAGTGTACCTGGGAAGGCATGATGATCTGGGCGGACGCGGTGAACGAGGCCGGTACGCTGGACCGCGACCCGGTCCTGGAAGTGCTGGAAAGTGGCAAAACCTACGACATGCCCTCAGGCAAGGTCAGCATTGATCCGTTGACCCACCACGCGATCCGCGACGTCTATATCGCGGATCTGCAGGACCGGTCCTTTGTCATCAAGGAAAAGTTCGAACAGGTGCAGCCCCTTGACACGCAAAGCGTTTGCAATCTGAAAGAAACGCCCAACGCCAACGTGCACCACGAAATTTCGCTGTAGCGGCCAACAAAGAAAGACACCGGGGCGGGCGCGCTTTGTCCCGCCGGCCCCGGTGTCCTTCCGTCAGTTCAAACGCCCGGACCTCGCGCCCGGCCAATCGCTTTGCGGTCTCAAGGAGCACGCATGGACTATACGCTGATCGTCACTTTGGAGATTCTGCGCGCGGTAGCGTGGCTGGTCCTGCTGTCGTCGGGCCTTGCCATCATCTTCGGCATGATGCGGGTCATCAACATCGCACATGGCGAGTTTCTCATGCTGGGCGGCTATACCGTGATCATGTCGGTGAAAGCCGGTGTGAACATGTGGATTGCCATGCTGATCCTGGCCCCTCTGGTGGTTGGCATATTCGGTATCATTGTCGAACGTCTGGTGATCCGGTGGCTTTATGGCAGATTGCTGGACTCGCTTCTGGCCACATGGGGGTTGTCGCTTCTGATGATCGGTGGCGTGACGATGCTGTTTGGGAACACCGTCGAAGGCGTCTCGACCCCGCTGGGTGGATTTAGCGTCGGGGTGTACCAGATCTCGGTCTATAACCTCGTGCTGATCTTTGCCGCGATTGCCATCCTCGTTGCGATCTGGGCGGTGCTCAAGTTCAGCTCGGCGGGTCTGATCGCCCGCGCGGTGATGCAAAACCCCGATATGGCGCAGGCCCTCGGGGTCAATGCCACATTCGTCTACATGGCGACCTTCGGGGTCGGATCGGCTCTGACGGGTCTGGCGGGCGGGTTGATCGCGCCGGTGACCGGCGTGGTGCCCTCGATGGGGGTCAACCTGATCGGACCGGCCTTTATCACCGTGATCACCGGAGGCGCCTCGATCGTGACCGGGACATTGTCTGCAGCGGGTCTTTTGGGGGGGGTCAGTCAAGGCATTACCTTCCTGTCCGGCCCGGTCTACGGCGATGCGGCCCTGCTGGTTGCGGCCCTGATCCTGCTGCGGCTGCTGCCGCAGGGGATCACCGGCAAGTTCTTCACCAAAAACATCTGATCCAGGATCCCAACACGCATGGAAAAGTCGCTTTACAAGGACATCGGTTTCTACGTGATGATTGGCATTGGCCTGGCGGTCATGATCATCCTGCCGGCCCAGATGGACATGTTCGCCATCATGCAGATCACGCAATACGTGGTCCTGGCGGTTTATGCCCTGTCTCTGGCCTATATCTGGGGCTTTGGCGGCATCCTGAGCTTTGGCCAATCCTGCTTCTTTGGACTCGGCGCCTATACCTTTGCGGTGGCCTCCATCAACATGGGCGACACCACGATCCCCTTTCTGCTGGCCTTTTTCCTGCCCGCCACGTTTGGCGTCGCTCTGGGATATTTCATGTTCTACGGGCGGCTGTCGGATGTCTATCTCGGCGTTGTGACATTGGTTGTGACACTGATCTTTTGGAAGCTGATCAACCATACGGCAGGCCCGCAGTATTCGATCGGTGAGGCGCGGCTTGGCGGGTTCAATGGCATTCCGTCGATCCCGATACTGAACATTCCCGGACGCCCCGATGCCTGGCTGGATCCGGTTCAGATGTTCATGGTCTTCATGGCCATTTTGATCCTGGTCTACATCGGGTTGCGCATCCTGATCTCTTCCGAGTTCGGGCGCGTGTCGGTGTCGATCCGGGAAAACGAAACCCGCGCCAGTCTGCTGGGCTATGACGTGCGTCGCCACAAGGTGATCGTTTTTTCCATCGGCTGTGGCATCGCCGGCATGTCCGGCGCCATGTGGGCGACCTATCAGACCTTCATCGATCCAAATGCCTTCAGCCTCGAGATGTCGGCCAAGGCCCTGGTTTGGGTGATGGCCGGCGGCGTTGGTACGCTGGCGGGGCCCATCATCGCGGTGATCGTCCTGCAATGGATTTCGCTCAAACTGGGCGAATTGAACCTGATGAACAACTTTGTGCTCCTGGGTCTCATCCTGATCCCGCTGGTGCTGCTCTTGCCCAAGGGCATCCTGCCGTCCGTGCGGCAATGGGCGCTCGATGCCTGGTCGCTCTTCAAACAGCGCCGCGCCGGAGGCGACGGAAAGTCTGCCGCTGCGCCGACGCCGGGAGAATAGCCATGTCCGGATCGGACTACAAAATTCTGAAGACCCAAGGTCTGACCATGCGGTTTGGCGGCGTTACGGCGGTCAACTCCGTGGACTTTGCGATCAACGAAGGTGAGCTGCGATGCCTGCTCGGTCCCAACGGCGCAGGCAAAAGCACCTTCTTCAAATGTCTGACCGGTCAGTTGGTGCCAACCGAGGGCACCATCGAATTCGCAGGCAAGCGCACCGACGGCATGGATACGCATGCTATCGTCAACCTTGGCATCGGGATCAAGACGCAGGTGCCCAACCTGTTCAACGGGTTGACGGCCTATGAAAACGTCCGTCTCGCGGCCAAGCGCAAGCATCTGCGGCCCATGGCCGAAGAACGCACAATGGCCATGCTGGAGCGCTGCGGCGTTGCGGATCTGGCCAGGTCCGAGGTCGGGCTGCTGAGCCACGGACAGCGACAATTGATTGAACTGGCCACCGTGCTTGCTGCGGAACCTGCGTTGGTGCTGCTGGATGAACCCGCCGCCGGAATGACGGGCGAAGAGCGCGACCGCCTTGCCGGTCTTGTGCGCGAAATCTCCCGTAGTGCGTCGGTGATCGTGGTGGAGCACGACATGGCGTTTATCCGCCAGATCGCAAAACAGGTGACGGTATTCCACCGCGGCGCTGTGTTCGCCGAAGCGCCAGTCGACGAGATCATGCGCGATCCTGCGGTCCAGCAAATCTATCTTGGGAAGAGCGCCGATGCTGCTTGAAGTCAAAGATCTCAAAGCGGCCTACGGCGTCGTCCCGGCCCTGCACAAAGTTGGATTCGAGGCGGGCGAGGGCGAGGTTGTCGGCATTCTGGGCCACAACGGTATGGGCAAGACCACGCTTTTGCGCGCCATCATGGGATTCGTCAAAGTGACCGCGGGCGAGGTGACCTTTGACGGTCAATCCATCGCCGGATTGCCGGTTCATCAGCGCGCCGAACTGGGGCTGGGTCTGGTTCCACAGGGCCGAGAGATTTTCCCGAATTTGACCGTTTCGCAGAACCTGATGGTCGGCGTGGCGGCGCAAAAGGGCGACATCGACGCGCGCGTCAAAGAAGCCCTGGCAATGTTCCCCCGGCTGGAGCGGCTGATGGATCGGCGCGGCGGCGCATTGTCGGGCGGCGAACAGCAATTGCTCGCGCTGGCCCGCTGCCTGTGTCGAAAGCCCAAAATGATGCTGCTCGACGAACCCACCGAGGGCATCCAGCCTTCAATCATTGACGAGATTGGCGAAACGTTGGCCGCGCTGTCCAAGCGGGGCGATATCTCGATCGTTCTGGTGGAGCAGAACCTTGATTTCATTACTGAATTGTCCGGTCGGGTCTATGCCATCGCCAACGGCGTCCTGGAAAGCGAAATCCCGCCGGAAAGCCTGACCGACGCATCTGCCGTCAGCACGTACATGGGCTTCGCGGCCTGAATTCAAGACACAAAGAAGGGGAGACTCCATGGCTGTCCAAATGCCCACCGAAACACAGGTTGCGCGCATCGCAGAAGAGCTTGGTTTAGCGCTGACACCCGAGGACGTCACATCGTTCCAGGGGCTCATGGCCGGCTATGTCGAAGCCTACAATGTCGTCGATCAGATGCCCGATGTGCTGCCTCCGGTGACCTACCCCCGGACGCCGGGCTATATGCCCGGCCCGGAAGAAAACCCGATGAATGCGTGGTCCTGCATTTCCGAGATCCAGGGCGCCGCCGAAGGGCCTCTGGCTGGCAAGACGGTGGCGTTGAAAGACAACGTGATGGTCGCGGGCATGCCGATGTACAACGGGTCAACCACGCTCGACGGCTACATTCCCGATATTGACGCCACCATTGTCACGCGGCTCCTGGATGCCGGTGCGACGGTGAAGGGCAAGGTGCATTGCGAATGCTTCTGTCTGTCCGGCGGATCGCATACGTCGGCCTTCGGCCATGTGCACAATCCCATGAAGATGGGCTATTCCGCAGGCGGGTCTTCGTCAGGTTCGGCCTCTGTCGTGGGCGCGGGCGAGGTCGACATGGCCATCGGTGGGGACCAAGGCGGCTCCATTCGTATTCCGGCGGCCTATTCCGGCATTGTCGGCATGAAGGGCACCTGGGGGCTGGTGCCCTATACTGGCGTGATGCCGATCGAGATCTACTTTGATCACACCGGACCAATGACCCAGACCGTCGCGGAAAACGCTTTGTTCATGGAGGTCCTGGCCGGCCCCGACGGGCATGACAGCCGCCAGATGGGATGCAAGACCGCCAAGTATACAGATGCCATTGGCAAAGGCGTCGAGGGGATGAAAATCGGCGTCCTGACAGAAGGGTTCGGACATCCTCAATCAGAAGCGGATGTGGACGCCGCCGTCATGGCCGCGTCGGAGAAGTTCAAGGAACTCGGCGCAACTGTCGAAGAGGTGTCGATCCCCCTGCATCTCCTGGGCCCCGCGATCTGGGTTCCGATTGGCCTGGAGGGTCTGACCCAGACCATGATGATGGGCGATGGCTATGGGACCAGTCGGCAGGATCTCTATGTGACGTCGCTGATGGACTACCACCGCGGCTGGCGCAAGCGCGCCGACGAGCTGTCAGAAACGCTCAAGCTGCCGATGCTGTTCGCGACCTATGCCGACAAGATGTATGGCAAGCGGTTCTACGGCAAAGCCGTCAATCTGGTGACGAAATTGCGGGCCGCTTATGATGAAGCATTTGAGACATATGACATTCTCCTGATGCCGACCTTGCCGCTCAAGGCCACAAAACTGCCGGGCCCGGACGCCAGCCGCGAAGAGATCTGCGATCGCGCGTTTGAGATGCTGCCCAATACATCGCCGTTCAACATCACCCACCACCCCGCGATATCGCTGCCGTGTGGTCTGTCGGACGGTCTGCCCATCGGGCTGCAGCTCGTGGGCAAGATGTGGGACGAATACACGCTTTACCAAGCCGCCAGCGCCTATGAGGACGCCGTCGACTGGAAGACGGTGTAAAGGGGGGACTGGCCAATGATGCATATCTATCCCACGACCGAAGAAATGATCGAAATCGGCGCAGAGCTTGGGGCGGACTTCACCAAGGAGGACGCGGAATTTCTCAATGAAGTCATCGCACCTTTCGTCACCAATGCGAACGAGACGATGAAGCTGTCTGATCACTTGCCCGAGGTGAAATACCCGCGCACCAAGGGATATCAGCCGGAAGGCGAGGACAACCCGTTCAACGCCTGGTACTTAAAGTCCGAAATCAAGGGCGCAGAGGATGGGCCCTTGTCTGGCAAGACGGTGGCGCTCAAGGACAATGTGCTGGTTGCGGGCGTCCCCTGTATGAACGGGTCATCGATGCTGCAGCATTATGTGCCAGAGGTCGATGCTACGGTGGTGACCCGGCTGCTGGACGCAGGCGCGACCATTACGGGAAAGGCACATTGCGAATACTTCTGTCTGTGCGGATCGTCTGACACCACGGACCTTGCGGCCGTGCAGAACCCCCACAAGCCCGGCTATTCGGCGGGCGGATCCTCTTGCGGGTCAGGCGCGCTGGTTGGCGGCGGCATCGTGGATATGTCCATCGGAGGGGACCAAGGCGGGTCGATCCGCATGCCGGCCTCGTTCTGCGGGATTGTCGGTCTGAAACCGACCCACGGGCTGGTGCCCTATTCCGGGATCATGTCGATGGAAACCTCGATTGATCATACAGGCCCAATGACCGCAACGGTGGCCGACAACGCCCTGATGCTCGAAGCGATCGCTGGCCCCGATGGTTGGGACGGACGCCAGATCGGCGTTGTGACGCATCGCTACACCGACTTTGTCGATCAAGGCGTCGCAGGCATGAAGATCGGCATCATGAAAGAGGGCTTCGGGCTGGACGAAAGCGACCCCGAAGTCGACACGAAAGTCAGGGCCGCAGCCGAAACACTCGCCCGGCTGGGAGCTGAGGTGGAAGAGATTTCTGTCCCGATGCATGTCGAAATCGGGACTGTTTTCATGCCGATGATTGCCGAAGGCATGGTCCGCCAGTTCACCTATGGTCAGGGTCTGGGGTCCGGGCGTTTTGGGTTCTACCCAAGCTCCCTGATCGAAAAGTACTCGTCTCTCAGCGCGCGCGCCGATGAGTTCCCCGATACCGTCAACGCGCTCGCCGCCTTTGGCACCTTCGTCAAGAACAAGTGGGGCGGCCGCATCTATGCCCGGGGACAAAACATGCGTCCCTGGTTCATCAAGCGCTACGCTGACCTGTTCCAGGAGTATGACCTGCTGTTGATGCCGACTACCGCCATGCCAGCGGTGAAACTGCCGGACGCGCAAACCACGCGCAAGGAACGGATTGAACGGGCCTGGTGCATGCTCGCCAACACGGCCGCCTATGACTACACCGGGCATCCGGCAATTTCGGTGCCATGCGGCATGACCTCCGAAGGACTCCCGGTGGGTCTGCAACTGGTGGCCAATCATTTCAATGAACCCGCCATCTATCGCGCGGCAGGTGCATTCGAGGCGGCCAGTGACTGGAAAACCCTCTGACGACCCGATCTTCCGCACGATCCTGGGTCGTGCGGGGGAACCGGCTATGGCGGCACGGCTCCACGACGTGTCCCATCGCGGCGAAGTGGATGTTGTGGATATCGCCCCCGAAGATGTCGCGCGGCGCCGGATGCATCTGAATGCGCGATCCGGGCGCACCTACCGGCTTGCCTTGCCGCGCGATCAACGGCTGGAACATGGCGCGGTGCTCCAACTGGGCGAGGACAGCGCCGTTGTCATTCATTTGCAGGACGGCCCGAAACTGCGCCTGACGCCTGCAGATATCGGCTCGGCCCTGCGTCTGGGGTATCACTGCGGCAACCTCCATTGGGCCGCGCAATTCGACGGCGGTTCTATCGAAATCCCCCTGGATGGCCCGGAGGACAGTTATCGCCGCCGCCTGGAAGACGCGGCGCGGTATGCGCGGTTCGACATCGCGCGGATCGACCCATGACCACGGAACTCCTAAAGGCAATGCAGCTTGCCGACACCAGCTTTCCCACCGGTGCATTTGGATTTTCCTGGGGCCTGGAAAGCGCCATTACAGCCGGCATGGTCACACGCCGGACGTTCGGCGCATGGCTGGAGACCGAGTTGCTGGACCGTTGGGCAAGTTTTGACCGGGTTGTGCTGGCCGAAGCGTGGCGACAGCCCGTGGAGGACTTTGCCGCCTATGAGGCTGAGGTAGACGTGCTGTTCTGGTCCGAGCCCTTGCGGGAAACATCTATCCAGGCGGGATCGGTCTTTCTGACCGGGCTGCAGCGCTTTGGAGATCCGGTGGCTGGACGGCTGCACGCCGCCTGCAGGACCGGGCAGGCGCTTGGCCATCTTTGCCCCGTGCAAGGCGCGGTCTTTGCCAGCCAGGGCGTGCCCCTTGATCTCACGCTTGCGGCAGCGGCCCACGCAACCGCCGAGGCGTTGGTCTCGGCTGCAGTCCGCTTGTCGCTGATCTCAGCCGTCGATGGCCAGCAAGCCTATGCGGGACTCCAGCCGCAACTGGCCCAGGTCATCCCGCCTCCGCCCCGGGGCGCCACCCCGATTGCTTTCGCGCCGCTGAGCGAAATTGCGCAGCTTAATCCGCCCGCCGCACCACTGTTTGTGAACTGAAGGACAAGCCATGAATCTTACGCCGACCGAAATGGAACGTCTGACGATTTTCACGGCGGCGGAATTGGCGCGGCGGTACCGGTCGCACGGGGTGAAACTCAGTTTGCCGGAGGCGACGGCATTGATTTCCGATGAAATGCTGTTGGCCGCGCGCCAGGGGCTGGATCACGCGGAACTGGTGAGCAAAGGCGCGACGGTCCTGACCCATGAGGAGGTCGAAGCGGGTGTGCCAGAGATGCTGCGGTCCCTGTCAATCGAAGTCTCGATGGCGGAAGGGACCAAGCTGGTGACGCTCTTTGACCCGATTTCGCCAGATCCTGCAGCCGGTCCGGCACCGGGCGAGATCATCCTGAAAGAGGGTGATATCGAGCTCAATGCTGGCCGGCCCCAGACCGTGCTGGAGGTGCTCAACACCGGCGATCGCACGATCCAGGTGCGCGCCCATGCGCATTTTTTCGAAACCAATCCGGCGCTCCAATTCGACCGTGAAGCGGCCTTTGGCCTGCGTTTGGACCGTCCGTCGGGGGGCGGGGAGCGATTTGACCCCGGCATTGCAAAAACCGTCACGCTGGTTCCCTTCGGCGGGCGGCAACGTGTGCACGGCTTTTCTGGCCTGACAGAGGGCGCAGCCACGGATCCCGGCGTGCGCGAGGCGGCCTTGGCGCGGGCCGCCAGCAAGGGATACTTGGGAGATATGTCATGAAGGTGTCCCGGTCCCGCTATGCCGCGTTCTACGGTCCGACAACGGGGGATATGTTCCGGCTGGGCGACACCTCGCTTCTGGCCGAGATCGAATTTGATCACGCGCATCCCGGCGATGAACTGACGACCGGCGCAGGCAAGACGATGCGCGACGGGGAGGGCTTTTGCACCACCGGGACCGATGCCAATGGTGCGCTGGATCTCGTGGTCCAGAACGCGGTGATCCTTGATCCGGTTCTCGGTGTCGTGAAAGGCGATATCGGGGTGCGACGCGGCAAGATCGTGGCTGTCGGGAAAGCGGGCAATCCGGACATTATGGACGGGGTTTCCCGGGACATGGTGACCGGGCCGAATACCACCGTCGTTCACGGAGACAACATGGTCGTGACGCCGGGGCTGGTCGAGGCCCATGCACATTTCCTGTCGCCCCAGCAAAGCTGGCATGCGCTTGCCGGAGGCTGCACCACAATGATCGGGATGAGCCCGGGCCCGCATTTTGATGTCAGCTGTTCCGGTCCCCATACGCTTGGGCGCCTTATTCAGGCCGCCGATGAGTATCCGATCAATTTCGGGTTTCTCGGGCGCGGTTGTTCAAGCCCGGACGCCGTGACAGAAAGTGTGATGGGCGGGGCGCTGGGGGTTAAGATACACGAGGATTTTGGCGCGTCTCCAGCGGTTATCGACGGATCGCTGCGCGCGGCGGATGCGGCGGACTTTTCGGTTCACATCCATACGGATACGATCAACGAATTCGGGTTTTGCGAAGATACGATGGCCGCCGTGGCCGGGCGGACCATCCATATGTATCACACCGAAGGCGCGGGTGGCGGGCATGCGCCAGACATCCTGGCCGTGAACGGCTGGCACAATGTGATCCCCTCGTCGACGAACCCGACGAACCCCTTCACACCGGCGGCGCTGGAAGAGGGTGTGCCGATGACCATGCTGGCGCATATGATGAGCTATGAGCTGCCAGAGGATGTGGCCTTTGCCGAATGCCGCATTCGTCCACAGTCCATGGCTGCCGAGGATATGCTGCATGACCTTGGCGCGATCTCGATTTTCGCGACGGATACGCAAGGCATGGGGCGGCTGGCAGAAAACGGCACCAAGGCCTTTCAGCTCGCGTCTGTGATGAAAGACCGGGTTGGGCGTCTGCCGGAGGAAAAGACCGAGAAGGCCGACAATGAACGCATCCTGCGCTACATGGCGAAGCTGACCATCAACCCGGCGATCGGGGCCGGGATCGATGGGTATGTCGGCTCGATTGAGCCGGGCAAATATGCCGATCTGGTGATCTGGCGGCGTGACCACGTCATGGCCAAGCCGGAATTGGTCATAAAGGCCGGCGAAATCGTGTGGTCCAAGATGGGCGATGGCAACGGCAGCTTCATTGGCGCGGAACCTTTGATCCAGCGACCGATGTGGGGCGCGCTGGGCACCGCCAAACACAAGGTGGGGTTTACCTTTGCCAGTCAGTTGGCGGTTGACGCAGGCGTCGCCGAGCGCTTCGGCGTGGCCAAAGAGATCCTGCCCATCCGGTCTGTCCGGGCGCTGACCAAGGCCGACATGATCCGCAACAACGCGACACCGGACATCCAGGTTTCGCCCGAGACCTTCGAAGTGAGAGCCGATGGCGTTTTGCTGGATTGCCCGCCGGTGACCAAAGTGCCATTGGCGCGCAGCCATTTTCTGCGATGACGGCGGCTCGGGTTGGCATTGGCGGGCCGGTGGGCTCCGGCAAGACGGCGCTCATCGAGCGGCTTCTGGTCCGTTTGGCGGCGCAAGAGACCAGCACGGCTGTGATCACAAACGATCTGGTCACCGATGAAGATGCCGAACGCCTGCGCCGCGGCGGTCAACTCCCGCCGGATCGGATCTCGGCCGTGCAAGCCGGGGCCTGTCCGCACACGGTGATCCGCGAAGACCCCAGCCTCAACCTTGCCGCGGCCGATGCGCTGGAGGCACGCTTCCCTGATCTCGAACTGATCCTGATTGAAAGTGGTGGCGACAATCTGGCCTCCACGTTCTCTCTGGATCTGGTCGATTGGTGGATGTTTGTCATTGACGTCGCCGGCGGAGACGACATCCCGCGCAAAAATGGGCCGGGCGTTCTGAAAAGCGATCTCTTGGTGATCAACAAGACCGATCTGGCGCCTCACGTCGGGGTCGATCTGGACCGTATGTGCGAAGATGCGAGAGCGGTTCGCGCCGGAAAGACGGTTGTTGCCATCAATGCGCGTGCCGGCGAAGGGGTCGATCTGATTGCCGCGCATATCACCAATCAAGTCCTGTTTCAGTGAGCGCGTCCGCGGCCTATGCGCTCGATCTGTCGGTGGAACATGGGCGGCTGGTGCGCCACCGCGTGGCGTTCCCTTGGTCGCTGGGCCGACCCTATTCCGACGAGCGATGGTCGGAAGCGATCCGCATCATCCCTCAGGTCGCAGGGGCCGGGCTTTTGTCGGGCGATCATGTCCGCCAGCGGCTCAGGCTGGGCGCCCACGCGCGGATGCGGCTAGAGAGCGCCGGTGCCATGCAGGTGCTTTCCGGGGATCGCGGTGTGGCGCGGTCGGATTGGCAATTCGAGATTGGCCCGCATGCGATGCTCGTCCTGGAGTCCGAGCCCTACGCCCTGATGCCAACGACCCGGCTGGATTTGCGAAATGTCATCGCGCTTGACCCAGGCGCCATCCTGTTGGCCGCGGAACTGGTCTGCCCTGCAGTCCCGGATAAGCCCGGTGAATGGCGTTCCGAGACCGTGGTGCATGATCTGGCCGGATGCCCGCTGCTGATTGATCGCCAGGAGATGTTCGCGCAGACCGCTGCCCGTCTGGCGCGCTTGCCCGATCACATGACGGCCTTTGGCACGATCTGGATAATGGCACAGACGTGCTCCGACATCGTGGCCGACCTGCCGGATGTCCCTGCGCGCGTCGGCGTGACGGCGCTGCGCGCAGGGGCCGGATTTGCTATCCGATTGGGCGCCCGCGACGGGGGCAAGCTACGCGCTGCATCCCGTCGCCTGATGGACGCGCTCGAACCACGCCTTGTGGCCCGTCAGGCGGCCGCGTCACGGGCCGAGCCCGCGATGGTGGCGCAGACCTGATCCGTGGATTGCAGATCCGCAAAGATGGTCCCCATGTTGCACAAAGTGGCATTGTGTTCCGCGTCGGTGTGGGTGGCATTCCCATCCGTAACGAAAATCACCTTGTAGTTCCGCTGGTTGGCATCCCGCGCGGTCGATTCACAGCAGCAATTCGTCAAAGTGCCGGTGATGATCAGCGTATCGATGTTCCGGGCCTGCAGGATCTCATGCAGATCGCAAGTGCCTGGAACAAAGCCGCTGAAGCGGGTCTTGTCGACGATCAGGTCAGTCTCTGCGACGTCCAGATCCGGGTAGAGGGCATGATCGATCGCGCCAGGGGCAAAGGCCAGCCGCTGTTCCTCGGCGCGTTCAGGCGAGAGAATACCTTTGTACCAGGCACTCCAGTCCTGCGGTTCATCCGGGTCCGACGTATAGCGAAGATAGACCACCAGGCCGCCAGCCGCGCGCAGCGCCCCACTGATCCGGTTGACCTGACCCACGATCTCGCGCGCAACCGGCACCTCGACCGGGGCGCCGGGCCGCATAAAGCCGTTCTGCAGGTCCACGACGACATGCGCCGTGCGCGCAGGATCGATGGCTTCAAAGACAGTATCCCGACCGCGCAGGATGCGCGCGCGCTCAAGAATGTGCTCGGGCAAGTCAACTTTGTGCATGCAACTTCTCCATTTACTGGGTGGTTATTGGTCAAAAATAAGGCAGCTTGATCATAATCGGCCAAGCGAAGTGATTTCCGTATGAATAGTTTGCATTGAAGCAGTGCACCAGCAACGTATCCGTCTCGGAGGGGTGGACCTTGAAGCTCCATTGCCTGTGGGACGTGCATATGAAGATAGGATTGATGCTTCCGTACGCAGGGCCCGCGTCTATTTGGCGACCGGGGTCTGAAGCTTGTGCCTACCTTGCACTGGATGAATGGGCCGAACTCGGGAAGAAAACATCATTCTATTTTGTTGATTGCGGCGTTACCCCGGCGGCCACCGAACAAGCGGCCCGCCACCTGATCGAAGAGAGTGACGTCGACATTGTCGTGGGCATGCAGCTCAGCCACCAGCGCGAGGTCGCAGCGGCGCAGTTTGACGGCAAATTGCCCTACATCTACACGCCGCAATACGAGGGCGCTGATTGCGGCCCCGGCGTGATTCCGATCGGACTTCAGGATGACGAGGTTCTGGGACCCGGTGTCGCGACGATCAGCGGCATGTTCGATGTGAAAAAGTGGAGCTTTATTGGCAACGACTACCTTTGGCCTCTGCATGGAGCGCATGTGGCCCGTGGTTATGTGGAACGGGCTGGCGGGCAGCTGGTGCATACGCATTTCCGCCCGTTTCACGACGAGAACTTTGAACCGCTCTTGCGGGAAGTTGAAACTTCGGGCGCCGAGGCGGTGATTGTCGGCCTGCTAGGCGAAGAGAGTGTACGGTTCCATCGCGCCTTTGCCGATTTCGGCCTGGCCGAGCGCATACCGCGATTTTGTCTTGCGCTGGACGAGACCTTGCTTTGGGCGCTGGAAGACGAGCAGACCTCGAACCTGTTCGCATGCCAGACCTATTACCTCAGCCACGCCGGCAGCCAGCGCGCCAGCCTGGTTTCCCGCCATCGCAAGCTGTTTGGCGATACGGCGCCGCCGTTGACCTCTGTCAGTCTTGGGTTTTATGACGGGGTGAGCCTGGCTTTGCGGTTAAGTCAGCTCGCATCATCCAGCGATCGCCAATCCCTGGCGGATCTGGTAACCCGCAACCTGGACAGGAAAAAAGCGCTTCAACTTCTCGGGCTTGCCGATCCTGTCACCGGCCGTCAGCATCCACGTGTTGCCCTTGCCCGCGAATTCGCCTTTCACGAAATGCCATAAACGCGAAACTACCCATTGCACTATTATTTCCAACGCAGTAGTTCGCAGTGCAACATTTTCCGTAGCGAATGGAACATGGCATTGTCTGAAGAACCGTTTGAACCACGACTTGAAGACAAACTGGTTTGGGTTGTGGCGCGGGTCAATCGCCGACTTGAACAAAGACTGGCGGAACGCCTGAAGTCACGCGGCCTGCCGATCGAACAATACTGGATAATGCAGGCCCTGTGCGAAAAGGGTCCGACCCCCATCAGTACATTGGCCGAAATTGCGCATTCGGGTCGTCCGAATACAACCAAAATCCTTGATCGGATGGTCGCTGCAGGCCTCGTTTTTCGCGCGCCAGATGCGCAGGATCGCCGGCGCATCAACGTGGTCGCGACCGAAGAAGGCCGCTTTCTCTACGAAGAAACCGCGCAAATCGTTGGCGAAATCGAACAAAATCTGCAGGACAAGCTGCCGGAAGACGAAATGGATACGCTCAAGTCTCTGCTCAAAAGCATCGCATAAGCAAAGCGAGCGATCGTTCCAAAATCCCCCTCTTTCGAAATTGGCCACTCGGGCGCGATGTGGTCCGCTGACGCTATCGGGTACCCGGGCTCCAGCCGTCCCTAACGGCACACCCGGGCATCTGTCGCGATATGTCCGTTTTAGGGGGCTGGCGGTCCTTAGCGCGACCGATCCGGACCGTTAACGTCTTGGCAATATCCGCTTCGAAAGACATCCCCATGCCAATCAGATTGATGCGTGTTCTTGCCGCCGGCCCATTGCTTTTGTTGCTTGGCGCCTGCTGGCCTGAAGATGAAACAGATACCGCACAGGCAAGCGCGCCCGTTCGCGGTCTGATTACCACGCTGGTGGCTGAGGCCGAAAATGTCACGGTGCGGCGCTATCCCGGGGTGTTGGAACCCAGCGAAGTGAACCTTTTGTCGTTCGAGGTGGGCGGGCGGCTTGGCCGTGTTGAACTGGATGTCGGCGAACGGGTCACTCGGGACCAGCTTCTGGCGGCATTGGAACCCGATCAGTTTCAAACGGCCATACAGAGCCGCGAGGCGTTTGTGGAAGAGATCAGAGCGACTCTGTCCCAGGCCGAAAGCGATCTGGAGCGATCGCAGGAACTTTTGGACAGTGGGACTATCACCGTTGGGCGCCGTGACGAAGACCTCACAACCGTGAAGGAAAACCGCGCGCGCCTCACCCAGGCGGAAAAGGATCTCGCCAACGCGGAGCAAAACCTGGCCGACAGCGAGCTCTATGCGCCTTTCGACGGGATCGTCGACGCAATCGAAGTCGACAGCTTTGCGACCGTCTCTGCCGGGCAGACCATTTTGTCGCTCTATCAGCAGCAAGAATACGAGGTGTCCTTTTCCGTCAGCTTCGACGTGGCCAGCCAGCTCGTGGTCGGCACGCCGGCCACGGTCCGTTTGGCCGACAATCCCAGCGCGGCACTTAAGGGTATAGTCAGTGAATTGGGCGAACGCGCGGGTCAGGTGTCGTCCTTCCCGGTGGTCGTCCGGCTCGACGACACCTCGTCGATCATCAAGGCCGGAATGGCCGTCGAAGTTGCGCTGGCTTTCACGCTGCCGGTGTCTCAGGGCCACTTGCTGCCAATGTCGGCGGTGATTCCCGGCACCGAGATCCCGCCTGGTGCCCAACCGACGGACGCGGTGGACATTGAGGTGTTTGTCTTTGACGCGGACACCAGCACCGTGCAGCGGCGCACAGTGACAATGGCTGGGTTCCGGGACAACCAGTTCATCGTCGTTGCCGGGCTGGACGTCGGTGAGCGCGTGGCCACAAAGGGTGTCGCCTTCCTGCGCGAAGGCATGGAGGTCTCCCTCCTGCCCGATGACGAGGGCCTCTAGATGGATATCCTCACCCGCTTCGGCTTGCTTAAGAATCGCCTGACGCTTCTGATGATGGCGCTCATTCTGTCGGTCGGGGCGGCGTCCTACCTCGGAATTCCCAAACGGGAAAACCCGGAAATCACCATCCGGACAGCGGTCGTTGCGGCGACTTTTGCCGGAATGTCGCCGGCCCGCAGTGAGCAGTTGGTGGCCATACCGCTGGAACGAAAGATCCGCGAAATCGCCGATATCGAGGACATTGAGACGATCATCACGGATGGTCAGGTGCTCATCTACGTCAATCTCTTTGACACTATTTATGGCGCTGACATTGAGGAGGCGTGGGAAGATCTCCGCAACAAGATGCGGGATGTGACCGTTGATCTGCCCGAGGGCACGTCCGAGCCGATCGTCAACACGGACTACGGCGATGTGGCCATCGCAACCGTTGCGATCACCGGGGACGGCTTTTCACTGGCTGAAATCGAGGACGTCGCCGAAGCGCTCAGAACAGCGTTGTTCCTGGTGGAGGGGATCACCAAAGTCAGTTTCTCGGGCGTGCAGGATGAACGCATCTGGCTCGAGGTCGACATTCGCAAACTGGCGGCCGTCGGTGTGCAACTTCAGCAATTGCTGGAGGACCTTCAGGCACAGAACGTCATTCTGCCCGCCGGTGAGATCGATGCCGACGGCACCAAGATCACGCTCGAAGCCAACGGGGATTTACGCTCGCTCGACGAGATCGGGAACATTCTGACCAAGGTGGGCGGACTGGCGGGTTTTGTGCGGCTGAGCGATCTGGTGGACGTCCGGCGCGGGTATCAGGATCCCAAGAACGCACCCGTGTTTTTCAACGGCGAACCGGCCATTGTTGCGGCCATTGAAATGTCGCCCCAGACCGATATCCAGGATCTGGGCGGTCGTCTGAAGCAGGCGCTGAGCGATTTCGAAAACACCCAGCCCATTGGACTCTCGCTCAACATTTCGACCTTTCAGGAAACCGTTGTCACCGCGTCGGTCAACAATGCGCTGGAGAACGTCGGACAGACATTTGGCATCGTCTTTCTGGTGATGCTGGTTT
>JBCDEC010000021.1:0-29028 GCA_039179965.1 Pseudomonadota bacterium | reverse complement strand
GCTTTTCCTGAAGATCGATGTGGCGTCCAATCAGATCATCGAAGAGATCTTCGATGGCCCGCCGCCCGATGACTATGCCGAGCTTTACGGGGTGGCCAAGGATCTAGTCGGCGAGGCGTTCACTGGCATGTTGGTTGACGATTTCCTCCGGGACGGCGAACTCAACAGCCTGGTTCTGTTCAGCTATACCGACCATATCAACCTGCGTACCGGTGAGGACGGGCGGCCGGAGATCTTCGCCGACACCGATGCGCAGGTCACCGTGCTCGACGGTATCGAAGCGGATCAGGCCGAGGTGGAAGCCATGCTAGCGCAAAACGGGTTTGAAACCGTGCTCAACAAGGAGGCCACAATCGCCGAGCTTGTCGAATTCCAGGCACCGGCCTTTGTAGAAGCGGATTTCCTCGATCCCAATTTCTTCCCGGATGGCGCGCTCGACGGGTTGGGGTAGGACCGCAGGGCCGAACTGACCCTTCAGGACGAACGGACGGGCGCCGCAGCGGCGTCCGCCACGGCACGCGCAGGCAGCGACAGAACGAGCACCAGCCCGATCGCGGCCAGGGCCGCCAGAAGCATGAAGGCCAACTGGTAGCTCTCTGACACATCGAATATCCGACCAGCGAGGATCGGTCCGATGGCGCCGCCAATGGTGCCGAAAAAGAGGATCGTACCGAAGATCGCGCCATGTGCCTGCATACCATAATACTCCGCGACCAGCGGCGAGACGACGGTAAACAGGCCCCCGTGGCTGAACCCATAAAACGCCACGACGACGTAAAGCAGGCTATGTGCGGCCACAAAACTGAAGCCGATCAGACTTCCCAGAAGCACGGCGAAACACATCACAAAGGCACTTTTGCTGCCGATGCGGTCGGCCAGAAACCCAACAGCCAGACGGCCCCCAATACTCGATGCGCCAAGGACAGAGAGCAGGGTGGCCGCAATCGCCGTGCTCATCCCAAGATCGGTGCCATGTACCGCCAGGTGCGTGGGCACCGTCATCATCGATGGAAAGAACATGAACTGGATCGCGCAGAGCGACCAGAAGGCCCGCGTGCGGCGCGCCTCGGCAAATTCGATGCCATCCACAACACCCTCCATGCCCCGGGGGGGTGCGTTGGGCGGGCGCGACATGCAGAGGGCGGCGATGACAAGCAGCACGATCGCGCCCAGACCGAGAACCAGGAGCGATTGGCGCCAGCCCAAGGCCAGCAGCAACACGGCCGCCAGTGGCGGGATGGCCATTTGACCCAGCGCCGTGCCGGTCTTGGCCACGCCTGACATTATCCCGCGCCGTTTTTCGAACCAGCGGGCGATGGTCGACAAGGTGACCACGTCATGCGCACCCAAACCAACGCCAATAAAGAGGCCAAAGATGACCAGCATTTGCCAGGGCGAAGTAACCAGAGACAGAAGGAGATAGCCGACACCGTATAAGATCCCGGCCCCCATCATAACGATCCGCGGCCCGAACCGGTCGTTGAGCCGGCCGGCCAGAATGGCCAGCACGCCCATCATGAAGAACGACAGCGACGCGGCAGAGGATACAAAGGTGCGCGACCAGCCAAAGGTCTCCTGCAAGGGGTTGAAAAACAAGCCATATGCGAACATCAGGCCGATAACGGTGAATTGCGTCAGACAGGCGCCGAAGAGCACTCTGTAGCGAGTTGAGACCACCGCTTGTTCCTTCTCAGTGCCTTTGACCGTCGGGAAAACAACATTGAACATGTGCTGATCAATTGAGCAAGCCGGGGCGGGTGTCGCGCTCAGGCGCCTCCGCCAGTCGCCGAAGGATGGCGTGAGCCCGGCAATTCGTTCCCGGTCGCTGATTGGCGGCTGGAGGCTGCCTGGGGGATGCGATATGCGTGCCCCATGCGCCCGGCCACAGCCCCCCCTCATATCGCGACGCTTATCGTGCTCACGGCGGCGTCCGTAGTCACGCTGAATATGGCGCTCCCTTCGCTTGTGAATATCGCGCGCGACTTTGAGGTGAGCTACGCGCTCGTCAGCCTGGCGGTGGCGGGATACCTCGGCGTCACAGCTGTCTTGCAACTGATCATTGGGCCCTTCTCGGACGTTTACGGACGCCGACCGGTCTTGCTGTTGTGCCTGCTTCTCTTTGCATTGGCGTCGCTGGGCTGTTTCCTGGCTCAGAACATCTGGGTGTTCCTGGCGTTTCGCCTAATCCAGGGCGCTGTGATCGGGGCGTCGGCCCTGCCACGGGTGATCGTGCGGGACATGATGCCGCCCAAGGACGCGGTGAGCCTTCTGGGCTACATAGGAATGGCAATGGCCATCGCACCGATGCTCGGACCCATGCTGGGCGGCCTGCTGGATGTGGCGTTTGGCTGGCGCGCGAGCTTTGCGGTTCTGGCGGTTGTTGGGGTCGCGCTGTTCGTTCTCTCCTGGGTGGACCTGGGTGAGACCCGCCCCCGCCACAGCGGTGGCCTCCTCAAGACCTTCGCCGGGTACGGTGTATTGCTGCGCTCCGGTGTTTTCTGGGGGTATTCCTGTTGCATGGCCCTGTCGATCGGGGCGTTCTTTTCTTTCGTCACCGGTGCGCCCTTGGTTGCAGAACAGGCCTTTGGTCTTGGGCCGGGCATGGTCGGACTGATTGTGGGGTCCATAACCGGCGGCTTCTTCTTCGGCTCCTGGATTTCCGGTCGTTTCTCCAAGCGGTTTCACATTGACGTAACGATGACCGCCGGGCGCGTTCTGGCCTGCGTGGGGCTGAGCATCGGTGTGCTGCTCGCGCTGTCGGGTGTGGATCATCCCATGGCGCTTTTTGGAACGACGGTCTTCGTGGGCATCGGCAACGGGATCTCGACACCCAGCAGTTCGGTCGGCTCCATGTCCGTGCGGGAAGATCTCGCCGGGACTGCGGCTGGCCTTTCCGGCGCGATGACGGTCGGGGCAGGGGCGCTCTTGACCTGGATGACCGGTCACATTGTATCGGCCGCGCCAACACCCATGGCTTTGCTGTTGATCATGCTGGGGGCGAGTTTTGGCGGCCTGCTTTGCGCCACCGCGGTGTTCCGCGCCAATCGCAGACAGGAGATGGTGGCGCAGCACTAAGGTGCAGGGGCTTCAATGCCCCTGTCGTGTCCTCCGGCCTGCTCGGACTTCGCCGTCTTACCAGCCTTGGCGCGGATGCCGCGTATCCGTTCTCGCAGACGCCTCAGTCCCAAAGTGGATCGCGATGTGTTGGCCGCCATGAACCCAGCAAATGACAGAGCGGTACAAACCTCTCTTTCCTGATGGTGCCTATGCACAGGTCTTCCAGACAGCACTGGCCTATGGTGCAGATGACCGATTGTCTTTATGTGCTCGATCTCGGAGCAAATCGGGCCGAGGGTATGAACGCCGACTTTGGCGGCGACGAACAGCCGAAGGCGATGATCCAGCAATTCCGCGACGACCCGATCGACCGGGACCATGACAAGGTTGAAAGACACATGACAGGCGAACCGGACATGCGCGCTGGGACACATCCAAATGCGCGCAATGCCCTTGAGGCCTGCGTGGCACGGATCGAAGAGAACAATCTGCGGTTCAACGCGGTCGCGGAACTCTTTCTGGGCAGGGCGCGCGATCGGGCCGACATGCTGGACCGGGCCGCCCTTGACGGGCAACCCCTCGGTGCACTGCATGGCGTGCCCATCCTGTTCAAGGGTCTCGTGGACATCGAAGGGTATCCGACCGTCTTTGGGTCCGTCGCCTTTGCAACCTCTCCGGCGGCGCGCAATGCACCTGTGATTGATCGCCTTGAAGCAGCGGGCGCGATTGTTTTCGGCACCACAAACATGGTCGAGTTTGCGGTCGGCGGCTGGGGGACAAACGCGGTGCAGGGCACGCCCTGGAACCCGGCCGATCTGACACGGCATCGTGTTGCAGGCGGCTCAAGCAGCGGATCGGCTGTCGCCGTCGCCGCCGGTTTCGCGCCGATCGCCTTTGGCAGCGATACAGGCGGTTCCGTCCGCATCCCGGCCACGCTGTGCGGCATTGTCGGGTTCAAGCCCAGCTATGGTCTGATCCCGCTGCAGGGCGTGGCCGCAACGGGCCCGAGCTTTGATACGCTGGGCCCGCTGGCGCGCTCGGTCGGGGAGGCAAGGATCGCCGCCGAAGCGGCGGCTGGCATGCGGTTTCTCCATCCGCCGGTATCGCTCAATGGGCTTCGTCTGCTTCATCTCAGTGACGCCGCTCTTGCCCCCGCCGACCCTGCCGTGATGGAGAGCTATCACCAGGCGCTGGCGCGGCTTGCCCAAGCAGGAGCCGTCGCGGAAGAGATCACTTTGCCGCTGTCGTTGTTCGATGTCCAAATGCTCAACGGGGATATCGTGGCCTATGAAGCCTATCGCCAACTCCGGGCGATTGTGGACAATGACGCCGCTGAGATTGATCCTTTTGTGCGTCAACGTGTGCGACATGGCGCAATGATCGATGATGCGGCCTATCGGCAACTGCTCATGGATCTGCACGCTTTCCGGCAAAGCGTACAAAACCGTTTCGACGACGCTGATGTCTTGGTCCTGCCGGGAACACCGCTGCCCGCGCCGCCTGTTGATGAGGTCGACGAAAGCGAGATGCCGATGTCGCGCTACACACGGTTGTCCAATTGCCTCAATCACTGCGCCATCGCCTTGCCAATCGCGGCAAACCCGCTGCCGACCGGCATCCAACTGGCCGCAAGCCATGGCCGGGATGCGAAACTGCTCGCGATTGCAGAAGCGGTCGAAGCGCTGCTTCAGTCGGGCTAGTCGGCCTTCGAGGACCGTCTTCGCTGCGGTAAAGAGAAACGCCAGCATGTGAGCGCGAATGCTGGACAGCAAGCGCGCTCTAAGACGACGACGGGTCGGCCATCGGCGCGCGCGCACAGAACCCCGATGGTATGGACGCGATCGCGGAGTATCCTGGCCAACTGTACTTCGGGGTTGATCGGGCCCATCCTTCGGGCTTGGTCGGCAATAAGACTGTTGAAACTGACACCGCTTGCTTACAGACTGGCCGTCCATGTCAGGCGACGAGGTGACGCACAAGCATGCGACTTCTAAAGGAACCGGTCTTTCATTTTGCTCTGTTGGGCATTGCGATTTTTGTCTGGTTCAGCGCGACAAAGCCCGTGTCCGAGCCCTTTGAAACGCAGACGGACATCGTTGTGTCGCAACAGACCGTTGCCACTCTGGCGTTGCAGCTTCAGGCCCAATTGAACCGTGTCCCGACGCTGGAAGAGGTTGCCCAGCTGGTCGAGCGCTACATTCGCGATGAAATCCTTGTGCGCGAGGCCCGCGCTCTGGGATTGGACCAGGGCGACGGGGTCGTTCGGAACCGCCTGGTGCAGAAGATGGAATTTCTCACCGTGTCGGCGGCTCAGTCCGTGGTCCCGGAGGATGATGTGCTAGAGGCCCATTTGCAGGAGAACGCGGCGAAGTTCGCGCTCCGGCCCGCAATCTCGTTTGATCAATTCGCCTTGGACGACGCGGCGGATGCAGCGACCGTGGAGGCATACCTTCAAGCCCTGAACGACGGGCAATCGCCTGAGCGCACCACGTTGCGCCTGCTGCCGGATACGATGGACAACAGCACGCCGGTTCAGGTGGACAGGGTCTTCGGGACAGGCACGTTCGAGGCCTTGTACGCCTTGCCAGTCGGGGACTGGGTTGGCCCGGTCCGGTCCGGATACGGCGCACATCTGGTGCGCCTGCGTGCGCGCACCGACGCCGTTCTGCCGCCGCTGGACGAGGTGCGATCCGCCGTGCTGTCGGACTGGCAATCAAGCCTCAGCAAAGACCTGAGCACCCGACAATACGAAGCCCTGGAAGAGCGTTACTCCGTGACCCGCCCGTCTCAGGATCAGGTCAAGACCTGGATCGACGAGTGAGATACGTTCGCTGGATCCTTGTCCTGTTCTGGTGCTGCGCGGGGCAGGTGCAGGCGCATGCGCTGGATCCGGGCTATCTGGACCTGCGCCAGATCGACGGCACAGTTTGGAACGTTTATTGGCGCAGCCCCGACGTGCAGGGCGCGCCCATGGCCATTGCACCCCGCCTGCCGGATGATTGTGCGCCGAACGCAGCTCCTGCGCCACGCTTTGACGGGATGGCCTGGGTGAGCCAGTGGGTCATGTCCTGCCCTGGTGGCCTCAGAGGGCAAGAGATCCACATCGACGGCCTGGACGCGCAGGTCACCGACGTGCTGCTTCGGGTGTCCGCATCAGAGACGGCGCCAATCACGGAACGCCTCACACCGCTTCAGCCGAGCGTCGTCATCCCGCAGATCCCGTCCCTTTGGGGCGTTTTTGTGAGCTACGGTGTCCTGGGGATCGATCATATCCTTGGTGGCTGGGACCATCTGCTTTTTGTTCTGGCCCTGATCCTGTTGATTCCGGACATGCGTCGACTGATCGGTGCAATCACCGCGTTCACCGTGGCCCACAGTATCACGCTGGCGCTCGCGGCCTTGGGTCATCTCTCGGTCCCCGGTCCGCCGGTCGAGGCGATCATTGCGCTCTCGATTGTGTTCCTTGCCATAGAGCTTCTCAAGCGCCGCCCGGGTGAACAGCGTTTGTCGCAGCGGGCTCCCTGGATGATCGCGTTCGGTTTCGGACTGCTGCACGGCTTGGGTTTTGCCGGCGCCCTGCGCGAGATCGGGTTGCCGGAGGCGGACATCGCCATGGCGCTCCTGGCCTTTAACCTTGGCGTCGAAGCCGGGCAGTTGGCGTTCGTGTGCGTTGTGTTGATCCTTGGCGCACTGGGCCAGGCGTTGATTGCGCGACTAAGGCCAATCGGGCCGTCGCTGCAGGGGGCAACCTCGGTGGTAACGGGCTATGCTATTGGCGCGGTAGCGACGTTTTGGCTGGCGGAACGGCTGGCAGGGTTTTGACCGGCTCTATTGTCAGGTTGCTTTCCGGTATTGCGGAGGGAAGGGCGTCCGTGCGTGCGGGCGCAAGAAGCACGGCGGCCAAGAGAGCGAGCTCCACATCTCCGCGCGAGGCCTGCTGGAGACCCTGCCGGATGGCGCTCTTCAAGGCCGGTGATCCCGCCTGCATATGCATCGACAGCGCTTCGAGGATCATGACACGGGTCGTGCGGGGCAAGGATCGGTCCTGCAGACCGCTCGCTACGACCCAATCCACGGCATCGACACCGGCGGCCTCGATATAGGCTGTTGTGTAGGCGCCCAGGAGCGGGCCCGGATTGGCGAGATGCCGGGACACCCCGGCTTTCAGCAGCGGCGCGGCACCTTCCACCCCGCTGAGCCCGAGCAACAGGAGGCGAATGGGTTTGAGATCGGCCTGGCTCAGATTGTTCATTGGTGCCGTGAGACGGTTGGGATCGATGTCCAGGGGCAGGGCGGCCAGTTCGGCGTAGCTCACCCGGTCCAGTTCGCGCAACGCGAGGTGGTGGACGTCCGTGTCGGGATGGCCCAGCAGACCGGCAAAGAACGTCGCACGGGCTCTGTCCTCACCATTGGTCCAGCCGGGGAGTTCGGTTATGACACGGTTCACCACGGGCGTCAGTGCGGCATCCAGATAGGCGACCCTCTGCCACCCGTCCGAGGCCCCGTAGACAAAGAGAACCGTATCTTGCGGGATCCGGGCCAACTTGCGACGAGACATGCTGTCAACGAGATGGGGAATGGGAGGCGCTGCGGCTTGACCGTAGAGATGTGAGACCTGCTCAAACTGAAAGGGATCGTGTCCCGCAGGGCGCGCAACGACCGCCAGATCGCCTGAGATCATTCGGTCCACCAAGGTCAGACGCGGTGCATAACCGTGAAAGGCGCAGGCCAGAGACTGCCCCGCCAGGATGACCAGAGTGCCGGAAAAGCCAAATAGTTTCTTCAAGTTACGCATCGCCGAACCTCGCCACGACATGCTGTGTTCCAAGCAGGTTTAGCACAGGTCGATCTTAGGTTGTCCGAAATTCGCCCTTGGGGGGAATAAATCCTGTGTTATGGTCACTTAAGGTTGTCGAAACCAGAAAGGTGCCCTGATGTTCCGACCCGCCGTCTTGACCGCCATCCCTCTCGTCCTCGCCGGAGCCGCATCGGCGCAGATCGTGCCCTCCAAACAATCGCTGGAAGGTCTCTACCCCGGAAAGGCCTATTCGCCTTACGCCGAACGTTCGTTTCCGACCCGTGTCTTTTGGGGAGAAACGCATCTTCATACGGCTTTGTCGCCCGACGCCGGCCTCTTTGGAAACACGCTGGGCCTTGACGAGGCATGGCAATTCGCCCGCGGTGAACAGGTGACCTCTGCCACTGGACTTCCGGTCAAACTGGCGCGGCCCCTGGATTTCATGGCGCTTACCGATCATTCCGACATGATGGGCTTTGCCACGGATCTGCGTGCAGGTGCGCCTGCGGTCGTAAACAACCCGCAAGGCAAGATCTGGTACGATGAATTCCAGAAAGGCGGAGAGAATGCCGCCAATGCCGCGCTCGATCTGATCACCAAGTTCAGCCAGGGTGAACTCGACCCCGATCTTCTGGCGTCCTATTCACCCGGCTCGCCGGCCTATAGTGCGGTCTGGCAGCAGGTCATCGACGCAGCGGAAAAGTATAATGAGCCTGGTCGGTTCACGGCCTTTATCGCTTATGAATGGACGTCGCTCGTCAACGGCAACAACCTCCACCGAAATGTCATCCTTCGCGACTCCGGCTCGCGCGCCGAGCAGGTGGTTCCGATGGTGACACAAGCGCCGTTCGGGTCCACGGATCCCCTGGATCTTTACCAGTGGCTTGAGGACTACGAGGCCAAAACCGGAGGACAGGCGCTGGCCATTGCCCACAACGGCAACCTGTCCAACGGTCTGATGTTCCCCGTCGATGCCCAGTACACCGGGCGCGAGATCGACGAAACCTATGTCATTGCGCGTAACAAGTGGGAGCCGCTTTACGAAGTCACGCAAATCAAGGGTGACGGCGAAGCGCATCCTGCGCTCAGCCCGGATGACGAATTTGCGGATTACGAGACCTGGGATGCGGGTAATCTGGATCTGTCCGAGGCCAAGACAGAGGCTATGCTGGCCCGCGAATACGCCCGCGAAGCCTTGAAGCAGGGATTGTCGCTGGAGGCTGACCTGGGCACCAATCCCTATAAGTTCGGGATGATCGGGGCGACAGACAGCCACACATCCCTTTCGACCGCGGAAGAGGAGAACTTTTTTGGCAAGGCGGCCTCCGCTGAACCTTCTCTGACCCGCATGATTCACCCCTTCACCGAAACCGAACTGGGCATCTTCCCGGGCTGGTCACTGGTGGCCTCGGGCTACGCCGGGGTGTGGGCGAGCGAAAACACGCGCGACGCAATCTGGGACGCGATGGCACGCAAGGAGGTGTATGGCACCACTGGCCCGCGCATTGTGGTGCGCTTTTTCGGGGGCTGGGAGTTCACCGACGATGACCTGCGCTCTCGTGCACCCGCCTTTGTGGGCTATGAAAAAGGGGTGCCAATGGGCGCTGATCTGCGCCCGGCCAGCGAAGGGGCAGAGGCGCCTACCTTTATGCTCTACGCCTTGCGTGATCCCATCGGCGCCAATCTCGATCGGATGCAAATCATCAAGGGCTGGACCAACCCCGACGGAACATTGAGCGAGAAGGTCTACAACGTGGCCTGGTCTGACATGCGCAGACAGGCCGAAGACGGTTCGCTGCCCCCGGTTGGCAACACCGTGGATCTTGAGGCGGCCAATTACACCAACAGCATCGGAGCCTCGGAGCTGTTGACCGTCTGGACGGATCCCGAATTCGACCCTGACCAGCGCGCCTTTTACTACGCACGTGTTCTGGAGATACCGACCCCGCGCTGGGTGCTCTACGACAAGGTCCGGCTGGGGGCCGAGATCCCCGAGGAGGCCGTACTGATCGGGCAAGAGCGCGCCTATACCTCTCCGATTTGGTACAACCCGGAAGGTTAGGGCCTGCGCGAGTTCAAAACGGAAGCTGACAGGAGGTGCACGAGATGACGGGTTTAAAGTGGACGACGGCCGTTGTGTTGGCGGTCGGATCTGCGGGGTGGGCACAGGACATGCGTCCGCCCAGAGGCGAGCAGACACAGGCCGCCGCCTCTTATTCCCCGTTCACCGGACAGGATTATCCGCAGGATGTCTATTTCGGCGACACGCATCTGCACTCCTCCTGGTCGACGGATGCCGGCATGGCCGGTGCCACCCTGGGCCCGGAGCAGGCCTATCGGTTCTCCAGGGGAGAAGAGGTGACCAGCCACCTTGGCTTTCCGGTCAAACTCCTCCGCCCTTTGGATTTTATTGTGCTTGCCGATCACGCGGAGAACTTCGGTCTCGCCGATTTCATCCGCCGGGATGACCCGGTTGTCCAGAGCACCGAGAAAGGGCGGGAATGGTACGCGTTGGTCAAATCGGGAAATGGCTATGACGCCTTTCTCGATTGGCTGCGCCTGACCGCCGAGGGAATCGACGGGATCGACAACTACGAGATGGAACAGCAAGCCTGGTCCAGCGCCACAGCCAATGCCGATCGCTACAACGAACCGGGCGTTTTCACCGCGTTCATCGGCTTTGAGTGGACCTCGCAACCGGGCGGGAACAACCTGCACCGCGTGGTCATCTTTCGCGATGACAGGGACCGTGCCAATACGGTCGTGCCTTTTTCGGCCTACGACAGCGACGACCCCGAGGCGCTTTGGGACTACATGGAATCCTATGAGGATGGCACCGGTGGCCGCGTGATGGCCATTCCGCACAATGGCAACCTCTCCAACGGTCTGATGTTTGACGATGTTACCTTGTCAGGCGAAGCCCTGAGCGCGGACTATGCCGCACGCCGGATGCGCTTTGAGCCACTCTACGAGGCGACACAGGCCAAGGGGACAGGCGAGGCCCATCCTGCGGTGTCGCCCGATGATGCCTATGCCGGGCAGGAACTGCTGGATTCAGGGAACATATCAGGCTCTGCAGCCAAGACACCGGATATGCTTCCAAGAGAATATGCCCGCCCGGCTCTGATCCGGGGCATGGCCTATGAGGGTGATCTGGGCACCAACCCGTTCAAGTTTGGAATGATCGGGTCGACCGACAACCACACCGCGCTTCCCACCACGCGCGAGGACAATTGGTTCGGAAAAGCCCATATCGTGGAACCCTCCAAGCATCGCTACGAAGACGTGCTGATCGAAGCTCAGAGCGATCCCTCGCTCAATATCATGGCCACGGATCTGTCTGCCGCCGGACTGGCCGGGGTCTGGGCGCGTGAAAACACGCGCGACGCCCTGTTTGATGCCATGGAGAAGAAAGAGGTTTTCGCCACCACCGGAAGCCGCATGCGGGTGCGGGTGTTTGGGGGATGGGATTTTGAGCCCGAAGAGGTCAGCCGCCCCGATTTCGCGCATGCCGGATATACCCGCGGCGTGCCGATGGGTTCGGACCTGCGCCCCGCGCCGGACGCGGCCGCATCGCCGCGCTTTATGGTGCGTGCCTTGCGCGACCCGGATGGGGCGAACCTGGATCGCATTCAGATCGTGAAGGGCTGGGTCGAAAACGGAGAGGCGTACGAACAGATCTGGGATGTCGCCTGCGCCGATGACAGGGACATCTTGGATGGGGCCTGTGATGGCGACATTGGCAACACCGTGAACGTGGTGCAGGCCACATTTGAAAACACGATCGGAGACGCGGCACTGGGTGGCCACTGGAGCGACCCGTCCTTCGACCCGTCTCAGCGTGCGCTCTATTACGTGCGGGTGCTGGAGATACCCAAACCCCGATGGACGGCTTTTGATGCCAAGTTCTTTGGCATTGAGATGCCAGACGGCACGGCCATGGAGGTCGTCGATCGCGCCTACACCTCGCCGATTTGGTACGTGCCGGGATGAATCGTGGCGCAGGCCGTGGTGGCCACAGGCGCACAGAGCCGGGGATGGGCTAGCCTGCCAGTCGCCTTGTGCGGATATTCACACCCCGTCGAGTGTCGGTGTGCCGGCCGGCATTTGCAGACCGCGCGCACGGCCTTCTGCCTTTTCGCCGGCATTCTTGACCAAGGCGGGAAGGTGCAGGGGGCGACTGAGATCTTGCGCCACCTGGGCGAAGCGAGCGTGAGCTCCCATGAGGGCATTGAGCGTGCGTGCGGCGCCGATGAAGGTCCGGCGCGTCCGCCCCGGTCTGGGGCCAACAGATGCCTTGGCCTGGGCAGGGGACCCCTTTCGCAGATGCTCTGACAGGCCTCAGTTGGGCGCAGGGTCGTTCGTGCCCCAAACGTCGTCTTACCCCTCGCGTCCCGGCTCATTCGGATCGCTGGAGAAAAGCGCGATCTTGTTGCCCTGAGGATCACGCAGGTAGCCCACGTAAAACTGTGGCCCGTAGGAGGCCCGAAACCCCGGTGCGCCCTCGTCGATACCGCCAGCCGCAAGGGCGGCGGCGTGAAGGTCCCGGACCTGCCGTTGGTTGCGTGCCTCGAAGGCAACCATGGATCCGTTGCCTGCAGAGGCCGGGCGCCCATCAAAGGTTGGCTTGACGTAGAACTCCGTCAAAACCGGAGACTGGCCCGGCGCGACAGGCAGCGCGTAGCTGAGGCCCGGTGGGCCTTCTTCAAGCCCGTAGCCAAGCGCAGGCAGGAAGGCGTTGTAGAACCGTTTCGCGCGGGCAACGTCATCGGTGCCGACTGTGACATAAGAAATCATGTCCTTGGCGCCTTTCCGGTGATCTTAAGGTTGAAACGAATGTGCAGGCCTGTCCTAGGCCATCAGGGACACCGGCTCAATGCGCGACTGCCACCGGGCCCATACAGCCGATCAATTCCACCATGGAAAGGCGCCTCGATTTGTCCGCGTGTCGGTGCGGGGGTTTACAGCGTATGGCCGGCAAGGCAGGGCCGTTCGGCGACCGCATTCAAGACAATGGTCGTTCGAACACGGGTTACGGATTGCACCGGATTGATCTGCGTTTCGATGATCTCGTTCAATTCATCGGTGCCCGAGGCCCGAATTTTGAGAAGGTAGCAATCGTCGCCAGCGATTTTGTGCAGTTCTTCCAACCCGGTCACGTTGGACAGGGCCGCAGCGGTATCAAACCCCTGGCTCGGTTTTGCATCGGTCACAAAAACGAAGGCCAGAAGGGATTTGCCAAGAGCATGGGGGTTCAGTCGAACCTCGTAGCCCTGAATCACGCCATCTGCCTCAAGTCGGCGCACCCGTTCCGAAATAGCTGACGGCGCAAGGCCAACACGGCGGGCGATATCCGCCTTGGATATCGCGGCATCATTCAGAAGAAGCGACAGTATTTCTCGATCTTTGGTGTCCAACATTCTTCATATCTATTCAAACGAAGGCGAATCGTCTACTGATTGTCACAGCCGAACACGTATCAACACCTGGACCGCGACAGTGACGCCACACACGCTAGACATGACCATCAATGGTGTCGCCGTCGAGCTGTCCTATGTGCATCGTGCGGGTCGCCTGCCGCCGCTGGTCAGTTTGCACGGCTTTGGCTCGACCAAGGAGGACTACACGGACCTCACAATGCACCCGGCGTTTGGGGACCGGACTTTGCTGTTTTGGGATGCGCCGGGCTTTGGCGCGTCCAAGATCAAGGACCCTGACGCGCTGTCGATCCCGTTCTTGGTGGACGTAATGCGCACGGCCTGTGACGCGCTGGGTATCGGCCAGTTTCATGTGTCGGGCCACTCCATGGGTGGGCTGACAGCCTTGATGCTGGCCCACGAAGATCCGGACCGGGTGCTCAGCTTCCTGAACATCGAAGGCAATATCGCGCCCGAGGATTGCTTTCTGTCCCGCCAGATCATCGAACATCCTTCCGACACGCCGCAGGGCTTTGCCGAAGGCTTCATCGCGCGACTGCGCACCCGTGCGGAATACGGAGCGGGTGTTTTTGCGGCGGCTTTGCCGGCAAAAGTGCGCGACACGTCCTACAAGCCGATTTTCGCCTCAATGGTCACTCTGTCCGATAACGCGCCGCTTATGGAGATGTTCACCGGTTTGCGCCGTCCCCGCTGTTTCATGTACGGCGAACAGAACCGGCATCTGTCCTATCTTGCGTCATTGCCCGCCTCCGGCGTCGAGGTCATTGAAATCCCGCAGTCAGGGCATTTCCCGATGTATTCCAATCCGGCCGCACTTTGGGCCGTCATGGCCGACTTCCTTGAACGGCACGATCCGCTCTTATGACACCATTGGATTTCGCAGCCTTTCCAACCGGCAATTTGTGCAATGCGGACATCCGCGTGCGGGCGCTTGCGCCAACACTCAGACCGCTCATCCCCGGCAAACGCATTGCCGGGCGGGCCAGAACGGCGCGGATCGCACCCGGTCAGAATGCCGCCATCCACCGCGCGGTTCACTGGGCCGAACCGGGGGACATCCTTGTGGTCGATGGTGGGGCGTCGGACAGGTTCGGCCCGTTCGGAGATCTTCTTGCCGAGGGCTGCCTTGCCAAAGGCATGGCGGGGGCCGTTTTTGATTGCACAATCCGTGACAGTGCAGACATTGCGACGCTGGGTTTTCAGGTGTTTTGCGCCGGATTTCACCCGGAAGCGACCGCCAAGACCGACCCGGGACAAACCGACCTGTCCGTTTTGATCGGCGGCGTCGAGGTCGCGCCGGGCGATATCGTGGTGGGAGATGACGACGGGGTCGTTGTGATCCCGCGCGACATCGCTGCCGATGTGTTGACCAAGGTTGAGACCGTCGTCGCCCGCGAGGAGGCCATGCGCGCCCGTATCCGGTCCGGGGAAACCACGCTTGAGATTTTTGACCTTGGCCCGTGAGAGCGGCGCATTGACCCGGAGGGACCTATGAGCCGACCCGACACCTTCTTCAACTTTTCCGATCTGAGCA
Source organism: Pseudomonadota bacterium (assembly GCA_039179965.1). Taxonomy (GTDB): domain Bacteria; phylum Pseudomonadota; class Alphaproteobacteria; order Rhodobacterales; family Rhodobacteraceae; genus Marinibacterium. The sequence goes on along the minus strand of JBCDEC010000021.1, from coordinate 14,201 downwards.
CAGGCATTGCGCGCAGCCTCGCCGACGGTATTGAAACACGTGTGTTCCCCGGAGAGCAGGCCATGCTGTCCGTCGTGAGCTTCGAGCCGGGCAGCCAAGGGTCGATCCACGCCCATCCCGAGGAGCAATGGGGCGTTCTCCTCGAGGGCAGCGGGACCCGGGTTCAGGATGGCGTCGCGGTTGAGGTCAAACCGGGAGATTTCTGGCGCACGCCCGGCGGGGTCGAACATGGGTTTCGCGCAGGTCCCGACGGGGCCAGGGTGCTCGACATCTTCGCGCCACCGCGCGAGGCCTATCGCACGGCAGGATCCGGTTTCGCCACCTCCTGAGCAGGTCGCGCTCGAAGCCTGGTCCGTGACCGAAGACCGGACACAGGACACAGGCCACAGGGAAAAGGCGCGCCGGGGCGATCCGGCGGCCTTTCTGACGGGTCAGTTGCGTCGCGCCTATGCGACGGCAACCTTCGTTTCGAAAAGATAGGCGTTGAGCGCCTGCTCGACCTGCGCCACAGACGACCGGTTGGTTTCGGGCAAGGTGACGTTCACACACAACCCGCGCGGCCCGCCGGCCACCACGTCGACGCTGGCGCCCGACACGTCCAATTCGGTGCGAAGCAATTCGGATACAACGGTTTCGGCGGCATCACACCGCAGGCTGGGCTTGAAGATCTTGCCGACAGAGGTCAACGGAATGGCCTCAATGATCTTGATGGACTTGGGCCAGGCCGGGCGCTCGTCAATGGCGGACTGCGCATGCTGCGCGAGGTCTTCAATACTCACGTCAGCGTCCGGGTGAATCTGCACGTAACATATGGGCAATTCCCCAGCATAGGCGTCCGGCATGCCGACGGCCGCGGCGACCGCCACGGCCGGATGCGTGCTCATCGCGTTTTCGATCATCGTCGGATCGATGTTGTGCCCGCTGCGAATGATCAGGTCTTTCGAGCGCCCCGCCACATACAGACAGCCCTGAGCGTCCTTGTACCCAAGATCGCCCGAGTTCAGCATCCCGTCCAGAAACACGCCGTCATTGTGCTCGGGATTGCGATATCCGGGGGACAGGTGTTCACCGTGAATGGCAATGACGCCGATTTCACCGACCGCGCAAACCGCGCCGAGACTGCCGTCCGCATTCAGTTCGAGGACCTCGGTCTTTGTATAGGGCAATGCCCAGCCGACGGAGCCGGTATTGCCCGGGCCAAGGATCGGGTCGATACTGATCAGTCCGGACGCCTCCGTCATGCCCAGCACCTCATAAAGCGTGGATCCGGTCACGTCCTTGAACTTTTGTCCAATGGCGGGCGGCAACAACGATGCACCTGTCACGCCACCGCGCACCGTGCTGATGTCATGATCCCCGATTGGCGATTGCAACACCGCGCCAATGCCCGTCGGAACACCGGCGATCATTGTGACCTTGTACTCTGCGACCAGCCGCCAGAAACCTTCGACCACCACGGGATTGCGCAGCCCGGCCGGGGTCACCACCAGCAGTTCAACACCTGCAAAAAAGGCACTTAGCCCGGCAGCGATTGTGCCTGCCACGTGAAAAAGAGGAAAAGTGGCCGTAATCACATCGTCCGTCTGATAGCCCAGCATGGCGGTGCCGCCGAAGGCGGCCACCAATTGGCTGCGGTGGGTATGGGCCACCAGCTTGGGCACGCCGGTTGTTCCGCCCGTATGGAAATACGCCGCGATGTCATCGCCTTGCCGCGCGGCTCCAATCGTCAGGTGATCCTCTGGCTGGGCCATCAGCGCGGCACCGAGATCAATCACACCTTCTTCCGGCGGCGTGCCCGGCGGCGAGACGCGCACCAGTTTCAAATCCGGGATCTGCGCGCGCGCGGCCAGGGCCTTTTGCCAGATGTCGAGGTGTGGATGGGGACCGAGCGCCACGAGAACTGTCGCGCCGGATGCCTTGAGCAATTCCGTGATGCTCTCGGGTTGCAAAAGAAAGTTGATGGGCACGGCATATCCCGCTGTTTCCGCGCCCCACAAGGTCACGTGGGTTTCTACCAGCGCCGGCAGCATGAAGGCGACACCGGGCGCCGGCCCGCCGATCTCGTGAAACAGGTTGGCCGCGCGCCGGATCTGTCCAAGCAATTGCGCATAGCTGACGCGCCGGGGCTGCTCATCCGGTGCGCCGGTCATCAGCATGGTGATTGCCGTGGAGTCCGGAGCCCGGGCGGCGCTGTTGATAAACACATCGAGTATGCTTTTTTCGGTCAGCCGGTCGTCCAGAGACATGTCTGCCTCAAACTGTCTGATATCACTTTCCGTTCTGATCGGTTGCGTGCCCAGATTGGCCATTAGATCCCCCTCAAATCCAATTCCAGTATGCTCTGATACTTTGGCAAGCCGCCGGGTTAGGCAAGATCAAAGGCTTTGCAACAGGGCGAAAGATCTCCGCGGGTCACGTGGGATCCCGGGACAGCGCTGGACGACGTCAGCAGATCATCCTGAAATGGTCATCAGACACGCGCCTGATCTTTGCGCCCGGGCAGTTGGATAGTCGCCCGTTGGGCATTGGACCGGCGCACACACCGGCGCGTGCAGCCCGATGCCACCTGATCTGGCGCAACATGATCAGCTTGGACGCGCGACGCGCAGGCTAGAGCGATGCCAAGGCCCAATCGCGAAAGGGTTGCACCAAAAGCGCGGCGAAGGGCGCCACCATGTCGGCGTGTACGCTGTCAAAGTGGTGCGCTTCGTGCAGAATATTCAGCGTGCCAATCACACGCGGCCCGTCGGCGGCTTTGGTGTCGACAACCGGCACGTTGAGGCAGGACGCACACCCCAAAGCGGCGATGCGTTCGTGATCGAAGAAGGCCCATCGGATGTCTTCGGCCGTGTGGGCGATCCAGGACTGGCGGCCTTCGATAACAACCTGGCCCCAGTTCGTCAGCGTGCCGAGCGGTTTGCGGCCGCCAACCGGGTAGTCGTCGGGCATGTTCGTGTAAATCCGTGCCGCTTCGCCTCTGGGCCAATCGATTGCCATCAGGGTGAACAGCTTGTGGCCAATCAATTGGTCCAGCGCGTCGTCCAGTGCCGGATACAAATCGGGCGCAGCGCGGCATTGCGCCAGAAGATCAGTCGCGTTCATCGCGGTTTCCGTTCTAAGAATGGGCCTGGAGATTTTTCGGGAAGCAGGCCAAGCGGTCGAAGCTGCATGATCGCAATCAGCGCGACGCCGATAAAGACCTCTCGCAACGCGGCTTTCTGTACTCCGCCCAGGACCGAGGTCCAGCCTTCCAGAAATCGGCTGCCCTCCAGGACCAGGACCACCGCAACCGCGCCGATGACGGCGCCGGTTGTATTGCCCGTGCCGCCCGCTGTGAGCGCAAGAAAAATGTAGATCGTAATCAACGGCCTGAAGATGTCCGGAGCGATATAGCTGGTGTAATGGGCATAGAACGCACCTGCGAGACCCAGAATGGCGGCGCCAAGCGCGAAGGCCTCCACCTTGTAGCGCTTGATCGGTTTGCCGGCCACTGCCGCCGCCGTGTCATCATCGCGAATGGCGCGCAGGGCGCGGCCCCAGGGCGCGCGGCGCAAACGTTCGGTTATGGCCCAGACGAGGACAACCGCAATGGCGACGAGTATGAAGGACAATATGTTGAACTGAAACGGTGTCAGCGCGCTGCGCCATGGTCCGGGCACCCCGGATATCCCGTCAGATCCGTTCGTCAGCCAGATTTCATTGGCAGCCACCAGCCGGACAAGCTCGGAAAAGCCGAGGGTCACGATTGCCAGGTAATCTCCGCGCAACCGCAGCGTCAGGCGGCTCAGCAGACCACCTGCCAGCGCAGCAAGCGCCGCTGCCAGGGCAAGGCCAATCCCAATCGGAAGCCCTCCCGAAGTCGTGGCAAGTGCGGATGCATAGGCCCCGAGGGCAAAGAACCCCGCCATGCCCAGGTTGATCATGCCGCCCATGCCCCAGATCACATTGATCCCGAGCGCCAGAAGCGCATAGATCCCGGCAAAGGTGGCGACAGAAAACAGCCAGCTCAGCATCAATATGCCCTTTCGCCCAAAAGACCGCGGGGCCGGAATGTCAGCACCAGAACGATTGCGAAAAATCCGACGGCGGACTTGTAGGCCGGTTCCAGCACAAGCGCGGACATTTCCTCGCCGATCCCGACGATCATTGCGCCCAGAACGGCCCCGGGAATCGACCCGAGCCCACCCACGACGGCCGCCGCAAAAATCGGCAGGATGAACCGGAACCCGGTCAGTGGATCGATCGAGGTGCCAAGGCCAAACAGCATCCCGCCAATGCCGACGAGCCCCATACCGGCAAAAGCCACAACCCGACCCACCAGAACGGCGTCTATCCCCTTGAGGTCGGCGAGCCCGGGATTGTCGGCCACGGCGCGCATTGCCTTGCCCATGCGCGTGTATTTCAACGCCGCGAATACAAGGGCCATGATGACCAGCGCCAGCGCAAGGTTCTCAAGCTGCTGGGGGTTCACCCGGATGCCGCCAAAGCGGATGTCGCGCACCAGCGGCAAATCATATCCCCGCAGGTTGTTGCCAAAGAAAAAGCGGACCACGTTTTCGAGCACGATCGTCAGCGCGATGGATGCGATGGCTGTGGTGAGAGCGCCGTGTTTGCGCAGAGGCTTCAGGGCGATCTCGTCGCTGACCAAGCCGACCATGCCTGCAAAGAGAAAGGCGAACGCCAACGACGGGATCGCCGGAAGGCCCCAGTAAACGTTAGCGACGAGTCCCGCGAATGCGCCCACTGTGGCGTGGCTCGCAACGGCAAAGTTGGGAAAGCGAAGCACGGCGAAAATCGCTGTAAAGCCGATTGTGGGGATCGCGAGAAGCGCACCGGTGATGATGCCGTTCACAAGGAACTGGGGAAGCAGGTCGAGCATGTATTGGGTTCGCCCAAGTTCGAGTTCGGTGCCCCGGGGTGGCGGGTCGGCCGCCCCGGGGCACCTTCAGGCACATCGTCAGACGCGTTCAAACATCGCCGGTGTGCCGCCCGAAATCTGATTGAACAGGAACTGCGTGCCGGTGATATCGCCGATTGCGTCAAAATCGCAGGGGCCCGAGGCACCGCTGTAATTTAGCTCTCCGTCGGATCCGAGTGCTGCCATCCCCGAGAGCGCGTCCGACACGTCTGGACCGTTACCCTGACTGATCGTGCGCAGCGTATCCCGAATGGCCGTCCCGCTGGCATCTTTCGCGGCGGCTGCCGCCAGAACGGCGAGATTGGCGTGGTCATAGGTCTGGGCCGAGTATGGATCGACGACCTCGACACCCAGAGCCGCCTGTACATTGGCGTAGGCGGTACTGCCGATGGCCGGGGCGCCCTCCCAGGTGAAAACACTTTCTGTAACCTCAGCGGGCAGCGCCTCCAGCACGGACGGGTTGATCGCATAGGCCGGCCCGATGATCCTGCCTTCGTAGCCGGCTTGCCAGATGTCGCGCAGAACCACGGTGGAGTCCGTTGCGTAGCCGCCCAGCATGATGAAATCGGGGTTGCTGCGCAGGATCGTGTCGACTTCGGAGCGATAGGTGCTCTTGTCCGCCTCATAGATCAGGCTTTCCATCCCGACGCCGGCTGCCTCGGCCTGACCGGCCAGAATATCGATCGAACTTTGCGCAAAGGGTGTCTGCGGACCGATCCACGCCATGCCCGTCGATCCCTGACGGAGCATGAAGTCACCAGCGACTTCGATCTGGAGGACCGAGTTCGGCTGCGTCCGGGCGATGTAGCCCATGTGCGGCAATTGCGTGATGCTGTCGGCACCGGAGACGGTAAAGAGCATGACGCTGTTTTCCCAACACAGCGGAGCGACGGCCGTCGTGATCGAGGAGGCCCAGGTTCCGATCACCACAGACACGCCGTCCACGTCTATGAGCTTGCGCACCGCCCGCACAGCCGCTTCGGGGTTTGTCTGCGTGTCCTCGCTCACGAGATCGATCTGCCCGCCCAGCAGCCCTCCGGCTTCGTTCACGGCCGTGAAAACACTGGCTGCGGCATCGCGCATGGACGGGCCATATGTGCCGCCGACACCGGTCAGCGGGGTCAATGTCCCGAATGTGATGGCTGTTCCCTGTGCGCGCAGGATCGCGGGTGCGGCCAGCAAGGCCGCACCGCCCATCAGCACCGAGCGGCGGTGGGGTCGCAAAGTCGTCATTCGGTCAGTCATGAGAATTCTCCCTCTTTCTGCTGGTAGGGGCTATCCGCCCAGAAAGGCACGCCGGACATCTCCGTCCGCGGCCAATTCGCTTGACTTGCCATCTATGTGATTGCGCCCCGCAGTCAGGATATAGGCCCGTTCCGAGAGGTCCAGCGCGTCGAGCGCGTTCTGTTCAACCAGAACCACCGCCACGCCTGCGTCGCGGATGTTGCGGATGGTCCCGAAGAGCTCTTGCGTTGCCACTGGAGACAGTCCGGCTGACGGCTCGTCGAGCAGCATCAGCTGAGGCGCCACCATCAAGGCGATGGCCACGGCCAGCACCTGGCGTTGTCCCCCGGACAAGGAGCGGGCCGCTTCCTTTCGCTTCTCGGCGAGCATTGGAAAGCGGCCATAGATTTCTGCGATCCGTTCCCGGATGTGAGAGGGGGCAAGATAGCCACCGATCTCGAGGTTTTCATGAATGCTCATGCTCGGAAAGACATTGGCCTCCTGCGGGACATAGGCCACGCCATGTTTGGCCACCTCGCGTGGCTTCAGGCCGGTGAGCGGATCGTCTTTCAGGCGGATCGATCCTTCGCGGGCCGCCAGTTGTCCTGCAATCGCCTTGAGCAAAGTCGATTTCCCTGCGCCGTTGGGTCCGAGAATGGCAACGATTTCGCCGCCATCGGCGTGGATGCTGACGCCCTTCAGGATTGTGTCGGCGCTCGAGTAGCCGGCCACAACGTTTTCAACCCGCAGCAGGCTCATCCGCGTTTTCCCAGGTAGGCGTCCTGGACCCGCACGTCCGATGCAATGTCGTCGAAACTGCCGGTCATCAACGTGCGTCCTTCGGCCATGACAATCACGGGGTCGCAGATCTGTGCCACGATATCCATGTCGTGTTCCACGATCAGAAAGGTCAGCCCGTCCTCTTGGTTAAGTTGCTGTATGCGTTCGGCGATTTCTGCCGCGAGCGTTGGGTTTACGCCAGCAACCGGCTCATCCAGAAGGATCATGCGCGGTTGCGCCATCAAGGCGCGGCCAATTTCCAGAAGCTTTTTCTGCCCCCCTGACAACGCGTCTGTCAGGTTGTCGATCACATGGTCGAGCTTCAGACGCTTCGCTACGCCATAGGCACGCGCCACAAGCTCGCGCTCGCGCGTCCGGGCCCGTGAAGGCGAAAACAGGGCGGTGAACATGCGCTCGCCCGGTTGATCGTTGCCGTGCAAGAGCAACGTTTCAAGCACCGTCAGCGTCGGAAAGCCCCTGGCAATCTGAAAGGTGCGCACCACTCCACAGGCGTTGATCTGGTCCGGACGGCGTCCCGTGATCTCGACTCCGTCGAAACTCACCCGTCCGTTTTCAGGCGGGATGACCCCGGAGATACAGTTGAACGCCGTCGTTTTGCCCGCGCCGTTTGGGCCAATCAATGCCGTGACGGTCCCGGTCTCGACGTCGAAACTGGCATCCGACAGCGCCCGCACGCCGTAGAACCGGCGCTCAAGATTGCGAACCTGCATGAGGGCATTGTCGTTTCCGCCCGGGACCGGATCCGCGGTAAGAGTTTGCGCGTTCATGTGTTTATCAATGCGAGATGCGGTCGGACTCGCAAGGAAAATCGGTGTTGCATTCCGAACCGTCCCTGCCACTTTGGGCGACACGCAAAAAGAAATGGCCCTGCGGGAGTTGAGAAAACGCGATGCGCATAAGGATCGAGAACTGCAATTTGTTCGATGGGGTTGGCGAGGCGATCAAGCCCGGGTGCCACGTGCTTTTGGCCGATGGAAAGATTGCCGACGTCTCTGAAACAGCACTTGGCGGCGCGGCCGACCGGGTTGTCGATGCCACCGGGACAACACTGATGCCGGGGCTGATCGACGCGCATGTGCATGTCGCCGCCGCTACCCCAAATCTTGCCGCGCTTGAGGTCATGCACCCGACCTATGTCGCCCACTGGACGGCTCAGAACATGTCGGCGATGCTGGATCGTGGCTTCACGACTGTCCGGGACGTGGGTGGTGGAGACGCCGGCACAAAACGCGCTCAGGCAGAAGGTCTGATCCGGGGCCCGCGCCTGTTCACGTCAGGCAAGGCACTTGGCCAAACCGGTGGACATACCGATTTTCGGGGAACCAGCCGGGCCGACGTCGGGGATCTTCAGCGTCGCCACCTACCATCGCTCGGGCGCATCGTTGACGGCGTGCCTGCCTGCCTTCAGGCGGCCCGGGATGAACTGCGCCTTGGCGCTGATTTCGTGAAGATCATGGCCAATGGCGGTGTGGCGACCCCAACGGATCCCATCGACTGGATTCAGTTCACGCCGGAAGAAATTCAAGCTGTCGTGGCGGTCGCGGAAGCGTCCTGCACCTACGTCGCGGCCCACACCTACACGGCAAAGGCCATCGAGCACGCCTGTATCAATGGCGTGCGCACACTGGAGCATTGCAATCTGATCGACGACCGTGTCGCGGGCGTTCTGAAAGATCGCGGAGCCTACGCGGTCCCGACACTGGTGATCTATGACTGCCTTGAGCGTCATGCGGATGCGATCGGGCTGGGCGGCGAGAACCGTGAAAAGAACCGGCGGGTGCGTGAGGCGGGCCTTGCATCGCTTGAGATCCTGTCGCGCGCGGAGGTGCCGATGGGATATGGCACCGACCTTCTGGGCTGGATGCATCAGGATCAATCGACCGAATTCGCCTTGCGCGCACAGATCCTTCCAGCCGCCGATGTCCTGCGCTCGGCCACATCGGTAAATGCGGACATTCTCTGCCGTCCGGACCTTGGGCGGATTGTACCGGATGCAACCGCCGACGTGATCCTCGTCAAAGGCGATCCAATTGCCGACATCGCCTGCCTCGGCGGGCAGGGTGAGCGTATCCCGCTGGTCCTTCAGGACGGGGTTGTGGTCAAGGACGACATGTAAACCAGTCCTCCAGCGGTTCGATCCGTCTTCGCCCTTGTCCGGCTTCTGGAGTCGGGTCCATTGATCCGGGCTTTCCCGACCGGACGCCCTGAATAGACGCCCGCAGGGCGAACATGTGATGCGGCAGATCAAACGTAGGCCTTGAGCCTGCAACTGATGTCGATGAGTGCGTGTTCGGTGGCGATGACGCAGTCGGCTCAGAGCATCTCGCAGGCTTGCGCACCATTCAAACGCTCGCTTTGCCTTTGCGCCCAAGATACCCTCGAATAGATGCGGATGACCGCATCGACCTCGCCCACCTTGGCCGTGCCTGCAACCTTGTCGGGGAGCATCCAAGTGCCCACGCATGCCGGGTCATGTATTCCGGGCCAATGTTGCGGCGGATGCGCCCCAGTAGGTCCGCAACGCTCGTCGCATCGCCACGCCGAAACGCCAAGAGCAACTGCGCCGCTTGACCGTGCGGGACATCCAGCATTGCAAGCTTGCCGGGATGCAGACCGCGAAGATTGTGGAAACCGCGCTGTGCGCTTTGGAACCGGCGGATTGGTTGCGTCGCGAGACCGAGGCTACGGGCGGAGGCCCACGTGTGTTCTACATCGTCAATCCGACGCTCAGGGGGGTGTCATGCGCGGATGGCTGAACCTGCCTCGGGCATTCGAAAAACACCCGAAACCCGAAACGCGCACCCGACACGCGGCCAGAACCGGTAAAAAGCCATTGGTGGGTCGGGTCCTTGGACTGTCTGCCGGTTTTTGCCAAGTGTGGAGGAGGTGAACCAGAAAGCGCAGCGTTGACACCAGGTGCTCCCAGCGCGTCGGAAAACAGGACTGGACCACCCATTCGGCGCCAACCTTAGAAGCCTGAGAGTCAGAAGACCGGGACTGACCCACGGTGTCTTTACGAGAGAGGCGGACAACTGGCATGGACCTGCGCATCCTCACACTGGACGAGTATCGGAGTATTGGCGCATCGGATCGGCATGGGCCGGGAAGCCGATTTTTCTGCGGGCGCTGCCGCCAGTGGGTGCCCGGCACACCCGATCGACTGACACCGTCATATGCACCGCTGCAAATAACCCGTCGTTGCGCGCAAGTGCGGCTCATTGTAGAGTTCGAGCAAGGGAGATTGATCAATGCGGCGGATTGGGACAATCTTTGCAACTGCATTCTGTTTACTTGGACCCGCCCAGGCGGGCCCTCTATTCGACGCCGCACAGCAGGGGGATACTGCGACCGTTGAGGCCCTTTTGGAAAGCGGGACCCTGGTCGATGAGCGGGGTCCGAACAAAGCCACTCCCCTGATTGCCGCGGCATTGGCCGGGAACACCGAGACCGCTGCGGCCCTGATCGATGCAGGGGCTGACGTGATGGCGCGCAATCACAGCGGCTTCACACCGCTTCATGCGGCAGCTTTTGGCGGCAGTGTTGAGACGGCGCGCCTGCTTCTTGCCCATGGCGCAGATGTGAATGGGCGCATCAACAGGGCCGAAAAATCGCCCATCTTCATGGCGGTCGACGAGGGCCATATCGAGGTGGTCGAGCTATTGCTCGACCATGATGCGGATATCGTGACTCTCGACAACGATGGCTTTTCGGTCCTGATCCGAACGATGTTCCGCAAACACTATGATATCGTGGGGCTCCTCAAGCAGAACGGGGCCACATGCCCTCCGCAAGATGCGTTCGGCCCGGAATTTCATCGCCTGTGCTTGGAAGCAGGCACTTAAAGGAAGGTCCAAAATAATGAACTTTCGATCTTTGATGATTGGCCTGTTTACCGTAGGCATGAGCAGTGCCGCGCTGGCCGATGAGCCGATTAACACAGGTCCCTTCGGTGATGTTGCAATCAAGGGCTATGACACCGTTGCCTATTTCACGGAAAGCCGTGCCGTTAAGGGATCCAGTGAATTTGCATATGATTGGCTCGGCACGCCATGGCACTTCAACAGCGCAGAGAACCGTGATCTGTTCAAGTCCGACCCGGTCAAATACGCGCCGCAATACGGCGGTTTTTGCGCATTGGGGGTCGGATTGGGAGCCAACGCGTCCGAAAACATCGACCCGATAAATTCCTGGCGTATCATCGATGGGAAGCTTTACTTCATCTCAGACCCGACCGGTGCAGAAATGCTCGACCATCCAAAAGGGGAAGAGGTGATCGCAAAGGCGGATGCGAACTGGGAAGACACCAAGCCGCTGGCGACGAAAGATTACTCCAACTGACCTGCGCCGCCGCCAAGGATCACCCGTCCGGGCCAAAGTGAAACAGAATATGCGGATTGACGTAGCTGTACGGCTCGTCCGTCCCGGCGGCGTCTGCGGCCATTTTGTAAATCGGGCCACAGGCCGAGCGACCAAGTGCCAGACCAGGTAGTTGCATGCACAAGGTGTCGTCCTGCACATAGGCCGAACCGGTGATGAACATCGTGGATGTTCGCATCGCCACGCTGCCGCTGTCTGATATCTGCATCAGACCGGGACCGCGCCCTTCGAAGGTTCCCTGCCACACCTTCCCATCGATCAGCGCGCCGACCTGTTCGGCAGACAACCTGTCGCGCGCATCCGGCTGAAAATCGAAGGGCCATTCCTGCACACCCGCGCGCAACATTGCATCGATGATCTGATCGAGTTCCTCCTGCCGCTGAAAATGGGCAAAGATGACCCTGTAGAGCTGCGCCGAGGTATGCGGTGCGTATACGGCCACCTCATTTGCAGTCGCTTGCGCCTGTTGCATCTGTCCGGCCTCCGCGTACGCGGCGGCGAGGATGTTGAAGTAGTCCTCGATGCCTTGCGAGCTATCCTTGATCTCTTCAAGGATTTCGACGGCGCGTTCGGGACGACCTGCAAGAATGTATGATAGGCTTGCGATCTGCCGCGCATAGCCCGGCAATAGCGGATTGAGACGCAGCGCGGTTTCGAAATTCTCGATTGCCTCTTCGTGTCGCCCATAGAATGTCTGTGCAAAGCTCAGCGCCAGATAGGCGGACGCTTCGCCGGGAGCCTTCTCGACCGAGCGCCGCGCAGAGCGCATTGCTTCCTCATACCGGCGATCGACAGTCTGCAATTCACTCAACACGGCAAAAGGCATCGCCGCATCGGGATCAATTTCCAAGGCACGCCCGGCATGATCGTAGGCGCGCTTCCGGGCGACCGGATAAGGCAGGACGTCGTCGTAGTTTCGGCGCATGACCAATGCCTCGGTACGCGCCTGAGCTGCGTAGGCCCTGGAAAAGGTCGGATCGATTGCTGTCGCCTCTGAATACAGACCCAAGGCCTCGCGCAGCCCGGGGCGGAAGCCGCTGCGCGCGGCCTCTTCGGCCCTGAGGAAGAAGTCATATGCTTCAAGATCCGTGGTCGGGAGGCGTTCGATCCGCTCCCGTTCGGACACGCTCACATCCACCCCCAGCTGATCAATGGTCTCGGTTATCAGGCCGACTTCAATAGAAAAGATCTCAGCTTCGTCTCGCTCCAGCCGCTCGGCCCAAAGCGTCTGCCCACTGCTCACGTCCGTCAGCCGCGCGTTTACCAGTAGCCGTGCACCTACTCTGCGCACGCTGCCTTCGAGAACATAACCGACACCCACCTCGCGACCGACGGCCCTGCTGTCGATTGTCCGGTCCCGGTAAGAAAATGCGGTGTTGCTGCCAATCACCATCAGCCCCGCGACTTTCGAAAAGTCGGTAATCAGGTCGTCCGTGAGACCATCGGCGATGTAGCGTTCCGCGTCAGGCAGCCCGAGGTTTTCAAAGGGCAACACAATGAGAGAAGGGCGCGCGTCCTCGGCTGCGAACATCTCACCCTGCGAGCCGCTGAACAGGGCCACAATGTCGTCGCGCAGCACGTAAGTGGCAGTTGAAAGCACGGCTACCACGACCATCGCCGCGAGGGCGATGCGAGCCTTCAAGCGAGACCGAAGGGCGTATGGTTTGCCATTTGGGTCCGCCATGCGGAAAACAGCAAGCGGCTCGGGTATGTTTTTGACGCGGTGCACCCCCGCAGGCTCGAATGGTCTGCTGACCTTGCCGCGCGTATGCTCGTAGACCTGGCGCGAGATGCAGACGCCTCCGGGCTTCGCAAGGGGTTCCAGGCGCGCGGCAATATTGACGCCGTCTCCGTAGATGTCGTCGCCATCGATAATCAGATCGCCCAGGTTGATACCGATTCGCAACTCGATCCGTTGGCTGGGATCAGTGGTGGCGTTTCTGTTGGAAACTGCCTCTTGTATCTGGATCGCGGCCTCCACGGCATCGACGACACTTGCAAATTCGGCCAGTAGCCCGTCGCCGATAAGCTTGACGACTCGCCCGCTCTTTTCTTCGATCAAACGGGTGAGGATGTCTTGGCGCAACGTGGTCAAACGTTCGAACGTGCCCACTTCGTCCTCGGCCATCATGCGGCTGAAACCGACCACGTCTGCGGCAAATATTGCGGCCAGCCTGCGTTCCAAGGTCTGCCCTTCTCCTGCGAAAATGCGCTCGGTACTGTTAAGCGTAACACCGAAAAAAAGTGACGGAAACTGCGCTCACTTAAATTATTTCGCTGGGCCGCCGCCGGTCTTTCACAGGCACAGTCGAGCAACCAGGCGAGTTGTCGCCGCACTCGCATCAGGCAGCTTCGTGCGCCGAGCAAACCTTCAGACACCGAGAGGCACTCGCGAATATGGCGAATGACCGGAAGGAGTCCGGCCCAGCCATTGTGATATAGTGCTGCGAGCGCAGGCAGCGCGAAAAATGCTGCGTGAGAGAAAACTCCCTACCGCAGCACAGCGCCAAACGCGGTCGATCGTGCACTTTGCAGTATGGGTTACGCGTCGAGTTTACGAGGCGCGGGACAAGGACGAAGCCGCTTGTGCTGCAGGGGTGCTTGCAGCTTGCGCTTTGCGATGATCTGACTGCCGGGATTTTGGGAATGGGCGTGTTTGTCTGACGATTGGGTTCTCTAAATCAACAGACAGGCGGTCCCATGACGGGCACCAAGACCATACCGCTGCGCGCACGGATGATCGAAGATATGCGGATCAAAGGGCCTAAAGCGACCCGCCTAAAACCTGAATCGCGGGGATTCCCACACGCGTGATTTTGTGATTCATCCTGTTTGGGAGGATGGATCATGTCAGCACCTTTGCCAGACGCGCTTCGGGCGC
>JBCDEC010000020.1:0-29093 GCA_039179965.1 Pseudomonadota bacterium | reverse complement strand
TGTGGGGGGATGGTATCGGCGCGGCCTACGTGCTGTTCGGCCAAGGCGGTGTGGGACTTGACTCCGATCTGTCCAATCTGAACGGCGCCACGGGATTTCGCCTCGACCATGACCGTGCCGGGGCCATTTCTGACATCACCGTGGCCGATGTAACAGGCGATGGCATCAACGATATACTACTGTCGCTCACGCAAGGGTATCAGGATCCGACACAGGCCGCGACATCTGTGATTTTTGGCCGGTCGAGCGGATTTGCACCGGCGGTCGACGCGTCCGCGCTGCCAACCAGCCAAGGTGTCGAGGTTCTGGGGGCCGCACCCAAAACAATCGGTGACTTCAACGGAGATGGGCTGGACGACTTTCTGATCCAAACGGGCGCGGATGACGTGGCTCATATTGTTTACGGGCGCACCGGCGGGGCCTGGACGTCGACGTCGCAAGGTCTGATCTGGAACAGTGAGGACAGCATCGGCCTGACCGGGCTGGACGGTTACACAGTGGCCGACCGGCCGGGTGATCTGAACGCGGATGGGCGGGATGATCTCGTCCTGTTCGAAACCGATGGCAACCAGGCCTTTGTGATTGAGGGACGTCCCACATCCGATCACAACACACTGGATGTAAACGATTATCAGGATATTGGCGCGCTTCGGATCATCGGCCAGGACAGTGGCATCAACCAACACATGTCCGGCACGACGCTTGGCGATGTAAATGGCGATGGCGTTGATGATCTTGGTGTGGTCCAACAGCGCCAGGAGAAGGCCTATGATGATCGCGGGGACTTTTCCGGCTGGAAATGGTTCACCTACATCTACCTGCTGTCTGGAAACGACAAGGGATTCGGGTTTGCCGGTGACCCGACTCTGGGGTTGGACACGCGCTGGTATACGTATGACTACGACTACGACTTCGAGCTCTATGAACTCCGCCTCGATTATCAGGGCAGCACATCTCGAGAGGACGTGTGGATAGACGGGGGCGGCGACATCAATGGCGACAGCTATGGCGATGTGATCATTGCGACGTCCGGGTCACCTGAAAGCTACGTTGTGTATGGCGGCCCGGCGCTTGAAGCGTTTGACCGGGCAGTTGGGTCCAACGACAACAGCATGCTACTGTCCGAACTGAATGACTTGTCTTTCGGATAGTGCCCGAGTCCTGGCGCCGCCTGCCTAACGCAGCCGATGGGCGACAGACCAGACCTTGTCACCGCTTCAGTTTTTGCGACAGGACAGGCGCAGTCCGGTTGGTCGCGCGCAGAACATGGGCCCCCGGCCCGCTGATACTGCGTCGACAAAAGACTTGAACCGCTGCTCAGTTCACGCAATCCTCATTCCAAAGGCGTGCAGCCAACGATACGGGCGACATCGCGTTTCCACGCGGCACTGTCAGAGCCGAAAAGCGCGCGCCAAAGGCAACAAAATCAATGAGAACGGGCGCGATATTCATGTTAAATTTGTACGCGGTTGTGATCCCGGAGGTGCGAGCCGCATCTGGCATGAGGCCCGGTGGCTTGGACCCGAGCACCGGCGCAGACACGGGCAGACCAGCATGAAGGCACAGACGCCCCCGCCGGGACCGGTGCGCGGAGCAGGTGCAGGGGCGCGCCAAACGCCGCGCCCGCCGGGTCGGGGTCTGCAACGGGCGGCGCTTTTGAGCACATCTTTGCTGCTGTCAGGCTGCATTTTCGCGGACGCCCCCATCCTGTTCCCCAAGGGGCCGATCGCAGAGGCGCAACGGGATCTTCTGTTTGACGCCTTTTACCTGATGATGATCGTGACCATTCCGGTGATCGTCCTGGCGATCTGGTTTGGCATTCGCTACCGGTCCAAGGGCAAGGCCACCTATACGCCGGATTGGGGCGGATCCTGGCAGTACGAGACAGTGATCTGGGCCGTGCCGGCGATCCTAGTGGCGGTGATTGGCACGCTCCTTTGGACCTCGACCCATAAACTGGACCCCTACAAGGCCATTGTCTCCGACCAGCCTGTCTTTCAGGTTCAGGCCGTCGCGCTGGATTGGAAATGGCTCTTTCTTTATCCCGATCTGGGCATCGCCTCGGTCAATGAACTGGCCTTTCCGGCCGACCGCCCGCTGCAGATTGAAATCACGTCGGATACGGTGATGAACTCGCTCATGATCCCGGCTTTGGGCGGTCAGATCTACGCCATGGCCGGCATGCGCAGCGAGTTGAACCTGCTGGCAAACGCGCCCGGCAGCTTTACCGGTCGCAACACCATGTTCTCCGGCGACGGCTTTGCCGATCAGCATTTTCAGGCCCATGCAATGAGTGTAGATGACTTCTCCGCCTGGCAATCCCGGGTGACCGCCTCGGCCAGCGCTTTGGACGCGGCGGCTTACAGCGCATTACACAAGCAAAGCACAGCACATCCGGTGACCTATTATGCCCGTTACGAAGACTGCCTCTTCCGCGACATCATCGTGAAGTATGCGCCGCGACAGGGCGATCACGCGGCAGGCCATGATGGTCAACGGTTGGGTGATATTCCCTGCCGGGAGGCAAGCTGATGCTGGGCCGTCTGACCGCGGAAGCGCTCCCGCTTTACAGCTGGGTGGCCATGGGTGGCGCGCTGGTGACCGTGGGCGGCGGGGTCGCCGTCTTCCTGCTGATCACCTATCTGCGCGCCTGGAAGGCGCTTTGGACCAACTGGGTGGTCAGTGTTGATGCCAAGAAGATCGGCATCATGTACATTGTCCTGGCCCTGGTCATGCTGGTGCGCGGCTTTGTCGATGCGATCATGATGCGCGCGCAACAGGCGATCGCGCTTAACAACGAAGGCTATCTGCCGCCCGAGCATTTCGAACAGATCTTTTCGTCCCACGGCACGATCATGATTTTCTTTGTCGCGATGCCGTTCATGTCGGGTCTGTTGAACATCGTTGTGCCCCAGCAGATCGGCGCGCGGGATGTGGCATTTCCGTTCATGAACTCCGTGAGTTTCTGGCTGACTGCGGCAGGGGCCGCGCTGATGCTGCTCTCTTTGGTGATCGGCAAGTTCAGCACCGCCGGCTGGACCGGTTACCCACCCTATTCGGGGGCGGAGTACAGCCCGGGCGTCGGCGTGGATTACTGGATCTGGGCGCTGCTGGTGTCGGGTATCGGCAGCACGATGACCGGCATCAACTTTATCGTCACCATCCTGCGCAACCGCTGCCCCGGCATGACGTTCATGCGGATGCCGATGTTCACATGGACCGCGCTGTGCGTGGCGATCCTGATTGCCTTTTCCTTCCCGGCGCTGACCGTGGTGGCATCCCAGCTCTACCTTGACCGGACCCTGGGCTTTCACTTCTTCACCAACGGCGATGGCGGGAACATGATGCTCTTTGCCAACCTGTTGTGGATCTGGGGACATCCGGAGGTCTATATCCTCATCCTGCCAGCCTTCGGGGTATTCTCGGAAGTCGTTGCGACCTTCTCGCGCAAGCGAATCTTCGGTTATCAGTCACTGGTCTATGCGACGGCCTGTATCGCCATCCTGTCCTTCAGCGTGTGGCTGCACCATTTCTTCACCATGGGGTCGAGCGCCAACGTCAATGCCATCTTCGGGATTGCCACGATGATCATCGCCGTGCCCACGGGGGTAAAGCTGTTTGACTGGCTCTTCACCATGTACCGCGGCCGCATCGTCTATCATACGTCGATGTATTACACGATGGGCTTCATGCTGACCTTCGTCATCGGTGGTGTGACCGGGGTACTGCTCGCCCTGCCCCCGGCGGATTATCTGATGCATAATTCCACGTTCCTGGTCGCGCATTTCCACAACATGATCATCCCCGGCGTGCTGTTCGGCTATTTCGCCGGGCTCAATTACTGGTTCCCGAAGGCCTTTGGCTTCACCCTCAACCAGACCTGGGGCATCCGGTCCTTCTGGTTCTGGATGATCGGCTTCCTGCTGGCCTTCATGCCGCTTTATGCCCTGGGTTTCATGGGCATGTCGCGCCGGATGGAGCATTATTCGGACGCCGACTGGCAGCCTTTGCTGATCGTGGCGTTCCTGGGCGCATGCCTCGTGCTGTGCGGGATCATCTGCATGGGCATCCAATTGTGGGTCAGCGTACGGGACCGGGCCCAGAATCTGGACGAAACAGGCGATCCCTGGAATGGGCGGACGCTGGAATGGGCGACGTCTTCGCCACCGGCGGAATACAATTTTGCCACCCTGCCCGTGGTCTCTGACATCGATGCCTTCCATGAGATGAAGCTGCGCGGACGGGCCTACAAACCGCAGCCCTACGGGTTTGAGGACATCGTGATGCCCAAGGACTCGCCGCTTGGTGTGTTCATCGGCGCGGCGAGCTTTCTCGTCGGGTTCGGGATGATCTGGTACATGTGGTGGCTGGCGCTGCTGGGTCTTGCACTGGCGCTGGTCTGCCTGATCTGGCGGGCCTGCGATGACACGACCTACTTCGTGATCCCGGCCGCGGACATCGAGGCGGAGGAAACCGCACGACTGGCCCGTATCACGCCGGAGAAGATGCACGATATGCAGGATTACATCACTTATGGCGAGGGCCGGGGCGATACGCAGATGAGGCCGGCGGAATGACGACTGGTCAGACCGGCGCCATGAACGCCCACGTGAAAGAGCATGAAGACGACGCGATCCGGAGCGCCGATTTCGGTGTCTGGGTATACCTGATGACCGATGCGATCATCTTCGCGCTGTTGTTTGCAACCTATGTGGTGTTGTCCAACAATACGGCGGCCGGTCCGGGCGGGGCGGAGTTGTTCGATCTTGGTCACACGGCCCTGGAGACCGGCGCGCTGCTGCTGTCGAGCCTTGCCTACGGATTTGCCTCGATTGCCATGGCCCAGGACAATCGCCACGGCGTGATCCTGTGGCTTTTGATCGCCGTTGCGCTGGGTCTGGGCTTTCTGGGGCTTGAGATCAGCGAGTTTGCCGGGATGATCGCTCAGGGCGCCGGACCGGATGTCAGCGGGTTTTTGTCGGCTTTCTTCACGCTGGTGGGCACCCATGGGCTGCATGTGACCTTCGGGGCCATCGGCATCTTTGTGATGATCGGACAGGTTCTGACCAAGGGCCTGACCCCGCCGGTGCGCTCCCGGATCTTCCGCCTGGGATTGTTCTGGCACTTTCTCGACATTGTCTGGATCGGGATTTTCTCGATCGTCTACCTGCCCGCGTTTCTCTAGAGGTCCGTGATGGAACAGCATCCGAAAGCCACCCGCTATCTGATCGGGTTCGCCCTGGCGGTGCTCTTGACCGCCATCCCGTTTGGCGGGGTCTGGAGCGGCCTTCTCACCGGCACCCTCGCGTTTGTCGTTATCGCGATCGCCGCCGTGCTGCAGGTCGCCGTGCATCTGATCTTCTTTCTGCACATCAGTCTGGACGAGACCCCTGCCGAGAACCTTTTCTTCCTGGCTTTTGCGGGCGTGTTGATCTTCATCATGGTTGGCGGAACCCTGTGGATCATGTTCGATCTGCATGCGCGCATGATGTGACTGCCACTTGCGCCGGGCCAGCCGTGCCCCATGCTTGCATCCCGGCGCGACAAGACACTTGAAAGGGTCGGTATGGCCGAGATCCAGATACCCAGTCAGATGATGGCCGTGGTGACCACGGGCAACGGCGGATACGACAAGCTCGACTATCGCGCCGTCCCGGTGCCGCAGCCCGGCCCTGACGAGGTTCTGATCCGGGTTCTGGCCGCCGGGGTGAACAACACCGAAATCAACACGCGCCTTGGCTGGTATTCGTCCAGCGTGACCGAGGATACCTCGGCGACGGCGAGCCATCAGGAAACCGCTGGCGAGCAAAAGGCCGACGGCGGCTGGAATGCCGCCACACCCTTTCCGCTGATCCAGGGCACCGATTGCTGCGGCGTGGTTGTGCACGCATCCGCGCCGGATCTGGTCGGAAAACGGGTCCTGGTGCGGGCCTGCATGCGTCCCAATGGCTATGACGTGATGGACAACGTCTGGATGGCTTCCGACTTCGACGGGGCTTTTGCGCAATACGTCAAAGTTCCCGCATCCGAAGTCTTTCCGGTCGCGTGCGACTGGAGCGATGCCGAACTGGCGACCATCCCCTGCGCCTATGGAACGTCAGAGAACATGCTGCACCGGGCCCGGGTGGGCGACGGCGACGTGGTGCTTGTGGCGGGCGCGTCGGGCGGTGTCGGCTCTGCCTCCCTGCAACTCGCCAAACGGCGCGGTGCGCGGGTGATCGCGATCACCAGCGCGTCGAAAATGGACGCCCTGCGCGATCTAGGCGCCGATCAGGTCGTGGGCCGGGAAGCGGATCTGGAAGCGGTGCTTGGCGCCCAAAGCGTAGATGTGGTGATCGACAATGTAGCCGGCGCCGGGTTTGGCCAGATGCTCAAGGTGCTCAAACGCGGCGGACGGCTTGTATCCAGCGGGGCCATCGCAGGACCGATTGTCGAGATGGATTTGCGCGACATGTACCTCAAGGATCTGACGCTGATCGGGTGTACCGGCTGGGATGAACCGGTCTTTCCCAATCTGATCGGCTATATTGAGCGCGGCGAGATCCGGCCGTTGCTGGCAAAGACCTTCCCATTGAAGGACATTGCGCAGGCCCAACAGGAGTTTCTGACCAAATCCCACCTCGGCAATTTTGTCCTGCTGCCCCCGCAGGACGGCGTTTCGGCGCCCGCCTAGGTGGGCGGGACCCTTGTGCCGGGCCGGCCCTCAGGGCACTAGGGGATCACGACCTGTTTTCTTTTGAGACTGGATATTCCCATGACCAAAGCTGTAACTTTTCTGCTGGTTCTTGTGATCAACGGGCATCCCGTGACGCATGAGATGGCCACTCTGGAGGCCTGCCAGAACGCCGGGCGCGAAGCGCAGGAAGGCCTGCCCGAGCACCGCGTCCACTACAAATGCGTCACGGTTGTGAAATGATCTGAGATCCCGGCACGCGCATCGCGCCGGCTGGACTTTTGCAACTCCAGACTATCCTCCAACGCCAGACCACCGGGGGCGGGTGACGCGCCGCGGGCAAGGGAGCCTCGATATGCTGGATGTGATCATCGTCGGAGCGGGCGCCGCGGGCCTGGCCGCCGGACGGTATCTGACCAAAAAAGGCCTGTCCGTGCAGATCGTGGAGGCCGCCGACCGCGTGGGCGGCCGGGCATGGACCGACACCCGGAGACTGGGTGTCCCTCTCGACATGGGCTGTTCCTGGGTGTCGGGATCGGACCAGAATTCACTGGTCAAGGTCGCGCGACGCAACGGGTTCACGCTGATCGACCATACCGATGCCCCCGACACCTTTCTGGTCGACGGCGCACCAGCCGGCAAGGCCGATGTGCGCCTGTATGACAAGGCCTGGCGCAAGATCAAAAAGGCGCTGGACAAGGCAGGCAAGGCGGCCCGGGACGTTCCGGCCTCGGACGTGATCCCGCAAGATCTGCCGTTTTCCGGCACGGTCCAATCCTGGCTCGGACCCATGGATCACGGCGCCGATTTCAAGGATCTCTCTCCGATCGACTACTGGGACCAGGCGGACGACCAGCCAAGCTATCTGGTGCGCGAAGGCTTTGGCGCCGTGGTCGCCTGTCTGGCCGAGGGTCTTCCGATCACGCTCGGCACTGCCGTCACCCGCATTGACTGGAGCGGGACGGCCGTCAGCGTGGAGACGACGAATGGCACGCTTCGCGGGCGCACCTGCCTGGTCACCGTGTCCACCGGCGTGCTGGCCTCTGGCGCCATTCGCTTTGCGCCGGAATTGCCGGTTGCGACCCAGGAGGCGATCCATGGCGTACCCATGGGGCTGCTGGTCAAGGTGCCCCTGCAGTTCAGCGGCACGCGCCTGGGGTTTCGTGACAACGAATGGGTCACCTATGCGGTGGGTGATGACGTCCCGGCGCAGGCGTGTTTCTTTATCGCCTGGCCCTGCGGGCATGACTACATGTTCGGCAATATCGGTGGCGATCTGGGCTGGGAACTGTCACGCGAACCGGCGGAGGTGACCGTCGACTTCGCCCTCGAAACGCTCGTGTCCCTCTTGGGGACCGACGTGCGCAAGGCGTTCCGGCGCGGATTGCGGACCGATTGGGCGAATGACCCTTTGACGCGGGGCGCCTATTCTGTCCAGCGGCCCGGATGTGCGGGCGCGCGCAAGGCATTGGGACGCTCCGTGGGCGACCGGATCTTCTTTGCCGGGGAAGCTCTGGGGGGCGCGCATGCTGCGCTGGCCAATGGCGCCCATGACAGCGGCCGTGCGCGCGCAAAGCAGATTCGCAAGATGCTGCAGCGCAAGGGCTGAGTTCCGCGCCCTATCCGGCCCAGAAGGTAAAGACCGGATCCTCAACCAAGGCCAGCACGCCGACATGCGTTCGCCCGATCCGTGGATCCGCTGTTTCAATTGCTGTCCAGGCCAGGTCCGCCTGGGCCTGATCGGAAAACCGGATCAGGGTCATGAAGCGGTGATCCCGCGGCGCGTCCGTGTCAAACCCGCTGTCCTTCTGGCGGGACATGAGCGCGCTTGAGCCCACGGCCAGATCCAGTGCTGTCAGCTCTGCAACAAAGGCTTTCCAGGCGGTCTCAAAACTGCCCGCCGTGACGCCGGGCTTTAGATTGAACTGGCTGACAAGCATGGGCATGGTGTCCATTGTCTCTCCTTTCACGCGGCACAGACCCCAATGCCCGAACCGGAAACATCAGGTCCAGTCGATTCGGCGGCGTGTCTCTGACGGTTCGAAATCTGCTCAATCGGCGTTCGACAGTGGGAGGTGATGTGCCCAATCTCTGTGCCAACCTGTGAAGATCACCCTGGATTTCCGTGAAATTCGCCTGTCACGAAAAGAGTATTTGACTGCGGCAATATGCCAACCATCTTACTGACTGAACAAGCATTCAGTCGGTTTTGGCTCATGAACCAGAGGCTTCGCTTGCGATTGGGCACTATGGGGTGTGCCGGAACGGCTGGGGATAGACAGGGAGATTACAACTATGGATATGCTCGACAACCTACATGCGGTGCGCAACGGAGACCTCTCCCGCCGCGCCTTCACCCGGTCCCTTCTGGCCGCAGGCGTTGGTCTGATGACCGCACCGCTGCTGCCACGAAAAGCGATGGCCGCCGATGACCAGCCCACCATGTTCACCTGGGGTGGGTATGACATCGAAGAACTCTACCAGCCCTACATGGCGAAATATGGCACTACGCCCAATTTCTCGATTTTCGGCGGCACCGAAGAGGCTCTGACCAAGATGCGCGGCGGCTTTGTGGTGGATGCGGCGCATCCGTGCAACGCCGGTCTCAAGCGCTGGATCGACAGCGGTCTGTTCCAGCCGATCGACACTTCGCGGCTGTCCAACTGGCCGGATGTGATGCCCGAACTGGTGTCACTGGAAGGCAATTCAGCCCCCGGCGGCCAGCCCTGGCTGGTGCCGTTCGACTGGGGCGGCACATCCGTCACCTACCGCACCGACATTTTCGAGGTCGAGGGCGAAGAAAGCTGGGACATGCTCTGGGATGAGCGCTACGCTGGCCGTCTGGGATCGCTTGCCTCCGGCGGCGACGCCTGGTGGTGCGCGGCCATCAAGGCGGGCATTCCCTTCACCGATATCGACACCGATATGGCCTTTGAAAAGATCGCCGCAGAACTGCGGGCGCAACGGCCGCTGATCCGCGTTTACACAGACGATACGACCACGCTGGAACAGGCCCTGGCCTCCGGCGAGATGGCTGCGGCGATGACGTGGAACGCCTCTGCCGTGTTGCTGCAGTCCGAAGAAGTTCCGGTGCGCTTCGCGCAACCCAAGGAAGGCATGTTGACCTGGGTCTGCGGGATCATGGTTCACAAGGACGCTCCAAACCTCGACAAGGCCTATGAGATGATCGACTCCCTTCTGAGCGTCGAGACTGGCCAATTCATGATCAACGACTATGGCTATGGCCATTCCAATGCCAAGTCGTTCGATGCTTTCGACGATGCCACACTGCAGGGTCTCGGCCTGAGCAAGAAGCCCGCCGACATTCTTGGCGCGGGCCACTTCCAGATCCCGCAGTCGCAGGATTGGGAAACCCGCATGAACGAGACCTTTGAGATGATCAAGGCCGGGTTCTAGACCCACCTCGTCGCCCTGCCCGCGCGGATCGTGTGGGCAGGGTGTTTTGCTCTTCTGAACCGGGATCGTCATGGCCGACACGCATCTATCCGCGTCCAACGCGTCCGAGACAGTGATCGCATCAAGCGCCTTCAGCCGATTGATGTATCGCAGCGCGCGGCTGCGCGGCTACCTGATGCTCTCGCCCGCGCTGGTGATCATGATTATCGGGATGCTGGTTCCGGTGCTCATCCTCGTGGCGATGAGTTTCTGGACCCGCGACGGCTTTGACTTTGACACCACGTTCACCTTGGCAAATTATGCGCGCGTGCCAAGTGAGCCGATCTTCGGAACGTTCCTGGCGCGCTCGTTTTACGTCTCAGGTGTCGCGACACTGGCCACCGTCCTGCTGTGTTATCCGATGGCCTACTTCGTGGCCTTCCACGTGCATCGCAACAAGATGCTCTGGATCATCCTGATGACCCTGCCGTTCTGGACCAGCTATCTGCTGCGGGTCTTTTCGTGGAAGGTTATCCTGGGCTATGAGGGCGTGATCAATTCGGCTCTGCTTTCCATGGGATTGATCGAGGCGCCGCTGGAGTTCCTGCTCTACAGCCAAAGCGCGGTGATCATAACGCTGGCCCATGCCTGGGCCGCCTTTGCCATCCTTCCCCTTTACGTGTCGCTGGAAAAGATCGATCGCTCGCTTCTTGAGGCCGCGGCGGATCTAGGTGACGGACCGTTGCAGCGGTTTCTGCGCATCACCCTGCCGTTGTCGATCCCCGGCGTGATTTCGGCGACCTTTCTGATCTTCATCCCCACCACGGGCGATTACATCACGGCGGCCCTGCTGGGGGGGCCGGACGGTGCGATGATCGGCAACCTGATCCAGCTGCAATTCGGCCCGGTCAACAACTGGCCCATGGGCGCGGCCCTGTCGATCGTGCTGACGCTGTGGATTGCGATGGCGGCTCTGGTCTTCATCTTCGTGGCGCGGCGCTATCGGGAGCGTTTGATATGAGCGAGACTTCCTACATCACCCGCCCGAACCGGCCGCTTACGATCTATGCCTATGTGTTCCTGGCGGTGCTTTATACGCCAGTCCTGTTCATTCCGCTCTTCAGCTTCAACGACTCGATCTATGTCAAGTTCCCGATCGAAGGCTTCACCCTCGCCTGGTATGCTGATCTGTGGCAGCGCGACAGTGTCTGGGCGGCGCTCGGAAATTCCGCCCGGGTGGCCCTGGCGGTGTCTGTTCTGTCAACGGCCCTCGGCGTTCTGGCGGCGCGGGCGATCACGCGCGCCCGGCTTCCCGGTCAAAGCGCAATCGTCGCCTTCATGATGCTGCCGCTTGTCGTGCCGGGGATCATCTTCGGGGTTGCACTCCTCGTGCTGATGAGCCGTCTTGGCGTGCAATTGTCACTCTATACAGTCGCGCTTGGCCATATGGTTGTCTGCCTGCCCTTTGCCATTGCCACGCTTCTGGCGCGTTTCGAAGGGTTCGATCAGTCGATGGAAGAGGCGTCGGCCGACCTGGGCGAAAACGGCTGGTGGACGTTCTGGCGGGTGACCATTCCGATTGTCGCCCCGGGCATTCTGGCAAGCCTGCTTCTGACCTTCACCATCAGCTTCGACGAAGTCATCATCGCCTTCTTCCTGACCGGGACCGAACCGACCTTGCCCATGTATATCTGGTCGCAGTTGCGATTCCCGCGCGAGTTTCCGTCCATTCTCGCGCTGTCCTCGATCATCCTGTTTGTGTCCTTCATCCTTGTCTTTGCCGCGCTCTGGATGGGCCGGCTGGGCATGGTAAGCACTCCTTCCAACAGCGGAGGTCGCTGACCCATGAGCGATAGTTTCATTTCGATCCGCAATGTCGGCAAATCCTTCGGAACCTTTCGTGCGATTGAAGACGTGTCGATGGACATTGCTCATGGCGAATTCTTCTCGCTTTTGGGCCCGTCGGGTTGTGGCAAGACGACACTGCTCAGGATGCTGGCGGGGTTTGAAACACCCACGGACGGCGAAATCTGGATCGACGGGCAGGCCATGAGCGATGTGCCGCCGTTCCACCGGCCGGTGAACATGGTGTTTCAGAACTATGCGATCTTTCCTCATCTCAACGTGCGCGACAACATTGCCTACGGGCTGCGCAAGCAACGACTGCCCAAAACCAAACGTCATGAGCTGGTCGACGAGATGCTCGATCTGGTCCAGCTTGCCGGCTATGGCACGCGCCGCGCCGATGAGCTTTCGGGCGGGCAGCGGCAGCGGATTGCCCTGGCACGCGCACTCATTCTGAGGCCAAAAGTGCTGTTGCTCGACGAACCGCTGGGCGCGCTGGACAAGCAGTTGCGCGAACAAATGCAGATTGAGCTCAGACGGTTGCAACGGTCGGTCGGGATCACCTTTGTCTTCGTCACCCACGATCAGGAAGAGGCGCTGACGCTGTCGGATCGGATCGCGGTCATGTCGGGGGGCGATCTTTTGCAGGTCGACACGCCCGACGGGTTGTACGAGCGCCCGCGCACGCGCGAGGTTGCCGGGTTTATCGGCACAATGAATTTTCTCAGGGCCGAGGTCGTGTCGCGCGCGAATGGTCATGCCAACCTCGATGTCGAAGCCGTCGGCCATGTCCGGATGCCGACGCCGCACCCGCTGCTTGTGGAAGGTGAAAAGGTGGATCTCGCGATCCGTCCGGAAAAGATCGCCCTGCATCCCAGCGCTCCGGATACCCAGGATCACGTGCAAGGCGCGCTGGAGATCAAAAGCTACCTCGGCGAGCGCTCGCATTTTCAGGTCCGGGTGCCCGGCAGCGACGCGCCATTGTCGGTTTCGGCGCCCAACAGCGGCGTGACGGATCTGCGCGACCTCAAGGAAGGCGCGCCGGTCTGGCTCAGCTGGCAAAAGGACGCCTTCATCCTGCTGGACAAACACTAGAGAGAGTCGATGGAAGCCCCCGAAGTCCAAAAACAGCGGCGAACCGCACCCAAAGAGGTGCGGCGGCGGCAGTTGATCGAAGCCACGATCTCGGCCATCTCGGAAAAGGGGATGTCGGGCACGACCATGGCCGAAGTGACCGGGCGCGCCGGGCTGTCCGCGGGGATCGTCAGCCTGCATTTTGACGGCAAGGATGATCTGCTGAAATCGACGCTGACCTATTTGTCGGAAGAATTGCAGGCCGCCTGGACGCCGGCGGTCAATGACACGTCGCTGTCTGCGGCCAAACGGCTCTGGGCCGTGGTCGATGCCGCCTATCAGCCGCACATCTGTACGTGGGACAAGATCCGCGTCTGGTTCGCCTTCTTTGGCGAAGCCCGCTACCGCGCCTTTTACCGCGACATGGTGGGCGGGTTCGACGCGCAGCGCGGCCAGGCGCTGGCCGCTTTTGTGTCCGAATTGGCCGCCTCGGAAGGGCGCACGGACGTCAATGCCGAGGCCATGAGCGAAGCACTCGAGAGCATGTCCGACGGGCTCTGGCTCGATATGATGCTTTACCCGGACTGGATGGATCCGCCCCGGGCGCAACAACGGCTCTGGGAGTATCTCTCGGCGCGGTTCCCAACACATTTCCCGGGCGATGCGCGCCCTGGCATGGGCGCGATCAGATGACCGGCCCGCGACTGACACGGAGAACACTCATGGCCGGATTGGCGGGAACCCTTGGTCTACCGAAACTTGCACGCGCCCTGCCAAGGTCACCCGATGTCGTGATCATTGGCGCCGGGTCGGCGGGGATTGGCGCGGCGCGCGCGCTCATCGCCGCGGGCAAATCCGTTGTGGTGATCGAGGCAGCGGATCGCATTGGCGGCCGGGCCTACACGGACACCACCACGTTTGGCGTGCCCTATGATCAGGGTTGTTCCTGGCTGCAAGGACCTCGCTCCCTGCCCCATGTCGCACTAGCACAGGATCTGGGTTTCACCCTGACCGATCACGCCAACGCGCGGGAAGCGTTCTTTGTCGATGGGCAAAAGGCGGACTACAAGGAACTGAACCGCTATCACCGGACCTTCGATGCGACCCAATCTGCGGTGGCCGAGGCCCATGATGTGTCTGTGGCCAGTGTCGCTCCGGACATGCCCTATGCCGGCACGGTGCAGGCGTGGATGGCGATGGGCAATGCGGTGGATATGGCGGATCTGTCGACGGCGGATATCAACGCCTACATAGACTACGACGTCGACTATCTGGTGCGCGAAGGTCTGGGCACGCTGGTGTTCCATCTGGGGCGCGACCTTCCCGTAAAACTCAACACGGCGGCCACATCCATCGACTGGAGCGGGCCCGGCGTGCGGGTCGAAACAACCGACGGCACGATCGAGGCCGAGACCTGCATTGTCACGGTCTCGACCGGGGTGCTGGGGTCCGGCGCCATTCGGTTCACACCGGACCTGCCGGTGGAGACACAGGAGGCCATCGCCGACGTGCCCATGGGGCTTTTGACCAAGATCGCGCTGCAATTCGACGGCGAACGGTTTGGCCTGGGCCCCAATGACTGGCTAAGCTACGCCCTGCCCGAAGACAGGCCTGAAACGACATCGCTCGAAGCCTGCTATTTCGTCACATTCCCCTCGGATCTGGACCTGGCCGTCGGGTTCGTCGGCGGCCAGTTTGCCTGGGATCTCGCGGATGCTGGCGCGGACACGGCCATTGATTATGCCTTGAACGCCTTTGCCGGGGCGGTTGGAAATGACGCCAAATCGCATTTTGTGAACGGCCATATGAGCGACTGGCACGCCAATCCCTTGACCCAGGGCGCCTATGCGGCTGCCAAGCCTGGGCGGCACGCCGCTCGCGAGGAATTGAAAACGCCTCTGGGCGACAAGGTGTTTTTCGCCGGCGAAGCGCTTGGCGTGCCGCTGGCTGCCCTGTGCTCCGGCGCGCATCTCAGCGGCGAGGTCACCGCCGCCCGCGTCCTCGCACGACTGAACGGAGACAGTTGCGGGTCCTGTGATGCCCGGGGCGCCACCAAGGGCCGATTGAGAGAGGTGTCGCAATGACACGCATAGAGACAGAGATACGTCCCGGCGCCCGGGACCCGCGCTACGATATCCTCTTCGAGCCGGTCAAGATCGGGCCGGTCACAGCCAAGAACCGGTTTTACCAGGTGCCCCATTGCAATGGGATGGGCCGCGCCTATCCCTCCTCCATGGCCGAGATGCGCGGGGTGAAGGCCGAAGGCGGCTGGGGTGTGGTCTGCACCGAACAGGTGGAGATCACCCACCGCTCCGAGCTTTCGCCGATCATCGAGGGCCGGCTTTGGGATGACGCCGACCTGCCGATCTTTCAGAAAATGTGTGACAAGATCCATGAACACGGCGGACTCGCGGGCATCGAACCCTGTTTTGACGGCCATATGACGCCCAACCGGTTCAGCCGGGAAATCCCGATGGCGGTCTCAGCCCGCCCGGTCACGTACCGTGAACCCGTGCAGGCCCGCGCGATGGACAAGGAAGACATCCGCGCGGTGCGAAAGATCTATGTCGATGCCGCCAAACGCGCCCGGCGGGCGGGTTTTGACATCATCTATGTCTATGCGGGCCATGATCTCAGCATTGTGTCGCATTTCCTGTCCCGGCGCTGGAATGACCGGGGCGATGCCTACGGCGGCTCGCTGGAAAACCGCGTGCGGCTCTTCCGCGAAGTGCTGGCAGACACCAAGGACGCCGTGGGCGACACCTGCGGGATTGCCGTGCGGTTTGCGGTCGATGAACTCATGGGCAACCAGGGCCTGTCCAGCGAAGGCGAAGGCCGCGATGTCGTTGAAATGCTGGCCGAATACCCTGATCTCTGGGACGTCAACGTGTCGGATTGGGACAATGACAGCGTGACCTCGCGCTTCGCCGCGCAGGGGTTTCAGGACAGCTACATATCATTCGTCAAGCAAGTGACTTCTAAACCCGTGGTCGGCGTCGGTCGCTACACCTCGCCGGATGCCATGGTCTCGCTGATCAAATCCGGTGTGCTTGATTTCATTGGCGCCGCGCGGCCGTCAATTGCCGACCCCTTCCTGCCCAAGAAGGTCGAGGACGGACGTGTCGAGGACATTCGCGAATGTATCGGCTGCAATATCTGTGTTTCTGCGGATTTCCACATGGTGCCGATGCGTTGCACACAGAACCCGACAATGGGGGAGGAATGGCGTAAGGGTTGGCATCCCGAACGCATTGAACAGGCACATGCCTCCGAGTCCGTCCTGATCGTGGGGGGCGGACCCTCCGGGCTGGAGGCTGCCCGCGCGCTGGGTCAGCGTGGCTACGATGTGACGCTGGCAGAGGCGCGCAACGCGCTGGGCGGCCGCGTGCTGGACGAAAGCGGTTTGCCCGGACTCGCTGAGTGGAAGCGCGTGGCAGATTACCGTGCGTACCAGATCAGCCAGATGGCCAATGTGGAAACCTATCTCAACTCTGCCCTGACGGGCGAGCAGGTGCTTGAATTTGCCGCCGATCACATTGTCATCGCCACCGGCGCCACGTGGTGCGCTCAGGCCGTGGGGCGGGAAAACACGCATCCCATTCCCATCGCAGACAGCGCGCGCGTATTGACCCCCGATCAGATCATCTCGGGTGCCGCAACGGACGGACCGGTCGTGATCTTTGATGACGATCACTACTACATGGGCGGGATCATGGCCGAGCTTCCGCGCGCGCGAGGCCATGACGTGACGCTGGTCACGCCGGCTGCGGATGCATCAAGCTGGACGCATAACACATTGGAACAAGGGCGCATTCAGGCGAAACTGATAGAGATGGGCGTGACGATCACGCCGCTGCACGTCGTGGTCGCGCGCAAGCTGGACGCCGTCACCCTGAAGTGCGTCTATACGGATCGGTTGCACGACATAGAATGCGCAACCTTCGTGCCGGTCACCATGCGACGCCCGACCGACGGGCTTTACAGTGACCTCATCGCGTTGAGGCAGGACGATCGCAGCACCATTACCCGGATCGGGGATTGCCTGGCCCCGGGCACCATTGCCGCCGCCGTCTATTCCGGCCATCGCTATGCGCGGGAGCTGGGCGCCCCGATAGAGGATGGCGTGCCGTTTCGCCGCGAATTGCCAGCCTTGGCACAAGACTGATCCAAGAGAGCCACCGTGACCCGAGACCCGCGCTACGACATCCTCTTTGACCCGGTCCGGATCGGGCCGGTCACAGCCCCGAACCGGTTCTATCAGGTGCCCCATTGCACTGGCATGGGCCATCTGCGTCCCCGGACGCTGGCCGCCATGCGCGGGGTCAAGGCCGAAGGGGGCTGGGGTGTGGTCTGTACCGAGTACAACTCGATCCATCCGTCCTCGGACGATCTGCCCCATGTCTCGGCATCGCTTTGGGACGACAGTGATATTCGCGCCCAGGCCGAGATGACCGACCGGGTTCACGCACATGGCAGCCTTGCCGGGGCCGAGCTTTGGTACAGCGGAGCGCGCAGCCCCAACCTCTTCAGCCGCGAGGTTGCAATGGATGTGGCGAACCTGCCCAACCTTGCGGGCCATCCCTTCCAGACCCGCGCGATGGACAAGACCGACATTCGCAACCTGCGGCGCTGGCACCGCAAGGCCGCGCTGCGCGCCAAGGCCGCCGGGTTCGATGTGGTCTATGTCTACGCAACACACGGCTATCTGCTGGCCAATTTCCTCGATCCGCGCACCAATACGCGCGCGGACGAATATGGCGGATCACTGGAAAACCGCGTGCGGCTGGTGCGCGAACTGATCGAAGACACCAAGGACGCCGTGGGCAGTCGCTGCGCCGTCGCCGTCCGGTTCAAGGCCGACGAGACCATCGGCGCGGACGGCGTGCCGCAATATGGCGAACGTCATGAGATGTTTGAGATGCTCGCCGAACTGCCGGATCTGTGGGACATCAACATTGCCGATTACTCACTTGAGATGGGCGTGTCGCGGTTCACTCAGGAGGGTGCGCTTGAGCCCTACATGAACTGGGTGAAATCTGCGACGTCCAAACCTGTGGTGACGGTGGGACGCTTCACGTCTCCGGATACGATGGTCAGCCAGATCAGACGCGGCATCACTGATTTTATCGGTGCGGCCCGGCCGTCGATTGCCGATCCGTTTCTGCCCCGCAAGATCGCCGAGGGCCGGCCCGAGGACATCCGCGAATGCATCGGTTGCAACATCTGCTATTCGGGCGACAGCACGGGCACGCCGATCCGCTGCACGCAAAACCCAACGATGGGCGAGGAATGGCGCAAGGGCTGGCATCCCGAACGGGTGCCGCCCAAAGCCTCGGACGCGCGCGTCCTGGTCGTCGGCGCGGGCCCGGCCGGGCTTGAGGCCGCCCGGGCGCTGGGCGCAAGGGGCTACGATGTCATGCTGGCGGAGGCAAAACGCGACCTGGGCGGGCGCGTCAGCCGCGAGGCCCGGCTTCCCGGCATGAGCGCCTACGCCCGCGTGCGCGACTACCGGGACGGGCAGATCGGCAGACTGCCCAATGTGGAGGTGTTCCGTGAAAGCCGGCTGACCGCCCAGGATGTCTTTGACGTGGGCGCGGATCACGTGGTTCTGGCCACCGGCGCCACATGGCGGCGCGACCGGTTTGACGGCAAGACCTATGTGCCCGTCGCCACCCAAGGCGCCCGGGTCTACACCCCCGATGACATCATGGACGGAGACGTGCCCGACGGGCCGACAGTCATTTTCGACGGCGACACGTATTATATGGCCAGCGTCCTGGCCGAACGTTTGCGGGCGGCCGATGTCCCGGTGACCTTTGTCACTGAGGACGACAGCGTTGCCGCATGGGCCGGCAAAACCTCTGAACGCTGGCGGGTGCGGTCGCGATTGATGAACCTGGGGGTGGAGATCGTCACGGCACAGACGCTGACCGCCTTTGATGGCACCTCCGCCACTCTTGCCTGCGCCTATACCGGCGCCACGCATCAGATTGCGGCCAGGCACGTCGTGCTTGTCACGCAACGCGCACAGAACGATGCGCTCTATCACGAGATCCTGGCCCGGGTGGACGCAGACGCCACCGCCCTGCCCTTCACGCTCAAGCGCATTGGCGATTGCGAAGCGCCCTCCATCATTGCCCATGCCACCTACGCTGGACACCGCTATGCAACCGAACTGGATCAAGAGATGGACATCGACGAACCGCTGAAACACGACCGCGTGGACATGCGCTCTGCCACGACAGCACCAAGCCAGGCCTATCTCGATACATTGCTGCTCTATTATGAGGAAGAAATCGGCGGCGAGGCCTATTTCAGCGCTCTGGCCGACCGGCTGGAGGCGCCACACCACAAGACCTGCATGCGCCTGCTGGCCGAGGTCGAACGCCATTGCGCCGAGATCGTGAAGCCCTTGGTCGATCAATACGGGCTGGAGCCCAGGGACACCGCGACACTTGTCAGCATGGGCCAGGCCGACGCCGACAGGGGACCGCAGGACTGGGACGGCATGATCGCCTACATGCGCGCGAAATTTCCCGACTATATCGATGATTTCAAGAACCTCGAAGCGCTGGCGCCCACGTCCGATCTGCCGATCCTGGCCCGGATGACCGAACATGAGGTGGTCGCGGTCGAATTCCTCGAAGCCGAGGCCGCCGGTGCGCCCGACAGCGTCGCGCCGTTGCGCCGCTACATTGCCTCACCCGTCGAGACGCCGGAGGCCGCCTGACCCGATGTCGCTGATCGCCAATGAACGCGCACCGCTGGCAAAAAGCCTCTGGGCCGCAACGGCCAACCCGTCGCCGGAGCGTCCGCGCCTGAGCGGCGCGCACGAGGCGGATACAGTGGTGGTCGGGGGAGGATTCACCGGTCTCTCCGCCGCCCTGCATCTGGCCGAAGCCGGCCAGTCGGTGGTGCTTTTGGAGGCCGAGACTCCCGGTTGGGGCGCGTCGGGGCGCAACGGCGGGCAGGTCAATCCGGGCCTCAAGCCCGACCCCGAAGACATCGAAGCACAGTTCGGGCCCGACCTGGGCGCGCGCATGGTGGCCCGCGGCGCATCCGGCGGGGCGCTCGTCTTTAACCTCATTGCGCGCCATGATATTGCGTGTGATGCCGCCAATATCGGGTGGGTCCGCTCGGCCACCAATGCCAAAACGCTGGCGGCGTTGGAGAACACCGCCCGCCAATGGCGCGCCCGTGGCCATGACGTTGACGATGTCGATGCGGCCGAGATGGCGCAGCTCTTGGGCGTTGATGTCTATGTCGGCGGCATTATCGACCGGCGCGGCGGCAACCTGCATCCGTTGAATTATGCGCTTGGTCTCGCGGACGCCGCCGAACGCTTTGGCGCGCGGATCCATGGCGACAGCCGCGTTGTGGAACTCGACATCGCCCCCGATCAGGTCTGTTTGAAGACCCAGGGCGGTCAAGTGACCGCCGCACGAGCGCTGCTTTGCACCAATGCCTATACCGGCGATTTGCAGAATCCTCTGGGAAAATCCGTCGTGCCCGTCACTTCTGTTCAGGTGGCCACCGAACCGCTCAGCGATAATGTGGCGCGCTCAATTCTCCCCGAGGGGCATTCGCCGACCGACACCCGCCGGTTGATCTTTTACTTTCGCAAGGACGCCGCAGGGCGCTTTGTGATGGGCGGGCGCGGCGCATTGGGGGACGGCGGTATTCTGCGCCGCCAGGAAGCGCTGCGGGCCGCCGCCGTTGAGTTGTACCCCCAACTCGACGGGGTCGCCTGGACCCACGCCTGGGGCGGTAATGTCGCCATGACCCGGTCGCATTACCCCGGCATGCACCAGATTGCTCCCAACGTGATGGCGGGTCTCGGCTTCAACGGTCGCGGTGTGGCCATGGCGACGGTCATGGGAACGCTGCTGGCGGACTGGGCACGCGGGATGCCCGAAGCTGAACTGGATTTCCCGCTGACGCAGGCCGAGCCAATCCCCTTTCACCGCTTGCGCAACCTCGGTGTCGGCGCCACGGTGGCCGCCTATCGCCTGCTGGACCGGTTCGGGATCTGACCGCGCCCTGGCACTGTTATGCAGGCCTTCCGGCCAACGCGTCCGCCAACCGGATCCAAGCGCTGTCATGGCCTCTGCGCATTTTGGGCGGCAGCGCCCTTCACCGGGCCTTGTCCGGCGCGACGGGTCAGATCAACACCCCGTTTGTCGATGACGGCCTCACATCCCCGCCGTCCTGCGTTGCCGCGCCGATCGACCGCGGCATCGCCCCAGCCCGAGGCATCTTTGGCGGCGGCCTCTGGTCGGCTCGGCACAGAGGCGCGCAAGACGCTGCAGACCGAACTGGCCGCTGTGCGGCTCGAAAATGCCAGGGTCCTGGCGGACATGGAGGCTCTGGGGGCCTCCAACCCCCCCGCCCCGGCCCACGGCAAGATGGAGACCGCTGTCGCGGTCTTACCTGTGCCGGTCGTGCAGCGGCGTGGCAATTTCCACCAGATGCCCGTCGATATCCCGCAGGTAGGCGCTGACCTGGCCCCAGGGTTTCTCGGTCGGTTCCATGACGGAAGTCGCACCATGGGCGATGGCCGTCTCATAGCTGGCCGCCACGTCATCGGTGACGAATGTGATGTTCATCGGGCTGACCAGATCCGCCGGATCGCTGGGACGCATGTCGATCTTGTTAAACCCGGCCATCTCAAAGGCCGCGAAGGACAGAATCGTATCGCCGGTTTCGGCTTCGCCGTAGAGGCCGCTTTCATGCAGGAAAAGCGTCGGACAGCCGAAGGCCTCCTGGTAATGCGTCAGCGCCTTGGCGACATCGCCCACATAGAGAATGGTGTAACCAAGTTTCATCTCTCAACCTCCGCTCACCGCGCCAACGCTAGGCGCTTCGTCTCGGCGCTGCAATGAGGGGCGGACACGCCCCGCGCCTGACGGACCCGTGCGCGCATCTGGCTGCCCGAGCGACGGGCCCGGGTGGCACGAGAACCGCCTAGATGCGCGCGGGCAAAACCGCCTGAGACCCGCGCCCGGCGTAAGTCAGTTTGAACAGCGCGGGCGCCAGGAACAGCGTCACGATGGTCGACAGCACAACGCCACCAACAATCGCCGCGGCAAACGGCGGCCAGAGCCCGCCACCGCTGAGCGCCAGCGGCGCAAACCCGGCCGCCGTGGTCAGGGTGGTCGACAAAACATGGCGACCGCTGTCCACCACGGTGTCCGCCATCGCCTCGACATCCCCCTCACACGACCCCGGGTCATCCTGAAGGGCTGTGAGCACCACAATCGTGTCGTTGATGGACACCCCGATCGAGCCAATAATGCCCACCACGGCCGCGATCCCGAGCGGAAATCCCAATGCCGCAACGGACAGCAGCGACAGCCCGGCAAAGAGCACGCAGGCAAAGGCCGAGACCAGCGCCAGTTGGAAAGAGTTGAAGGTCAGCACAAAGATCGCAAAGCCGATCGTGATCAGCACCGGGATCGGGCGCATCATGTTCTCTATGGTGATGGCCCGTATGTCGGTATCGCCGCCGATCTCGTAGCGGTAGCCGGGCGGCAGTTCGAACCCGCCGGCCTCCAGCCGTTCAAAGGCGATGTCCAGAATACTCTGCGGCAGCACGCCGGCCTGCGGGAAGAGTTCCAGCGTGTTCACCCGCTCATTGTCATGGCGGCTGATCTGCTGGGTCGAGGGCACGATCTTCATCTCACCCAGGGCCGAGAGGGACACCGGCTGACCGGAGTCCGGCGCCACCAGCGACAAGGTGCGCAGGATGTCGAATTCGCCGCGATCCCCGCGATCCATCTGCACCCGGATCGGCAGGCGCGCAACGCCTTCGATCACCTCTCCGCCCACCGCACCGTCCAGTGCCGTGCGCAGTTCCAGAGCAACCTCGTCAAGCGTGAAGCCCGCGCTCATAACCTTGGTTTCATCCAGCTCAAACACCAGCTTCGGCGGGCCGGATCCAAGACTGTCCCGGGCATGCGTGATCATCGGCAGGTCCGACACCAGCGGCAGCGCCTGCGCCCCAAGGTCCTTGAGCGTTTCCAGATCCGGGCCGGTGATGCGGATTTCCACCGGCGCCAGAGAGGGCGGGCCCTGGATCAATTCACGCACCAATACGCGCACCTCCAGGAATTCGCGGTCAAAACGGGTCTGCAGTTCGCCCAGCAGGTCCAGCGTCGCCTGCGCAGAAATCGTCGTCACCAGTCCGGCGGCGTAGCCGGGCAGACGTTCCTGGTTGTCGACCATGTTGTAGTAGAACGGCGGAGCCGAGCGCCCGATGGTCCAGATCCGCGACTGAATGCGCGGATCACCGGCCAGGATTTCGTCGATCCGACGCGCAATGCCTTCGGTTGCGGTGATCGAAGCGCCCGAGGCGCCTTCGATCTCAATGTAGAACTGGTTGCGTTCGACCGGTGGAAAGAACTGCTCCACCAGCGTGGGCGCCAGCAGGAATCCCGAGATGGGCAGCGCCATCAACAACACCACAACGCCCGCCGGACGCGCCATGGCAAAGACCAGAAGTCCGCGAAACCCGCGCGTCAGCGGCCCGATGCTGAGCCCCCGGCTCATCAGACCGCCACGGCGGGCGTCATCGCGCGGCTGCAACAGCCAGCCCGACAGCGCGGGGGTCAATGTGCAGGCCACCACGAAGGACCAGACCAGCATGGTGATGACAACCGTGGCGACGGGGCCCAGAAACTCCCCAGGCGGGCCCGGCATCATCGCCATCGGCGTGAACGAGAGCACTGTCGTGGCCGTCGAGGCAAAGAGTGGAGCGGCCAGCCGGCGCACCGCATCGCCCACGGCCTGACGCCGCCGTTCGGGATCGTCGACCCGTTTTCGGATCTCATCGACCATGACGATGGCGGCATCGACCAGCATGCCCATGGCCACGATCAGTCCCGCAACCGACATCTGGTCGATCGAGATGCGCATCATCGCCACCGTGGCCAGCGTCGCCATGGTCACAAGGGGCAGCGCCAGCGCCACCACCAGGGCGGATTTGAACCCAAGTGTGAAAAACAGAATAACAATGACCAGGCCAAATCCCGCCAGCAGCCGGCTGGACAGATCGCGCAGCCGCTCGGTCGTGTACTGGCTTTGATCAAACAGCCTGAGATGTTCGAGTCCGCCGGGCAGGCCCGCCTCAAAGGCGTCCATGCGCGCGCGCATGTCCTGCATGAACGTGTCGACCTGTAGCCCGTCCTCCATCATCACCGCGACCAGAATGGCGCGGCGACCATCCGCGAGCGCATATTCCGCCGCCGGAAGCCGTTCGCTGCGCGTCACCTGTGCAATGTCCCCGACCCGCGTGGTGCCGCCGGTGTCCGAAACCGCCAACGGGATGCTGCGCACCCGTGAGACAGTGCCTATGGCGCCATCGATCTCGACCACCAGATCACCTGAGGTGCCAACCGCGCGCCCGGCATCCGCCTTGGGGTCCGCCGAGGCGATGACCTGTGCAACGCGCGCCGGGCTCCAGCCAAAGAACGCCATTGCGTCGGGATCGATCTCTACGGTGATCTCTTCTTCGATCTGGCCATACAGCCGGACCTGTTTGACACCCGGTTCGCCTTGCAGAATGTCGCGGAAATCCTCGGCGTAGCGGGTCATCACCGACATGGGTGTGTTCGGCGCGCGAGGCACAATGGCCGTGATACCGGTGTAGGCACCGATCCGGGTTTCGTCAAAAATCGGCGGAAAGGCGTCATCCGGCAATTCAAGGCGCACATCGGCAATCGCGTCGCGCACCTCGGACCAGGTTTCGGCTACCTCTTTCGGGGATAGCTCGAACTTCAGCTCGATGATTACAGTGGAAATGCCCGGTCGGGAGGCGCTGCGCAGCCGCTCAATTTCGGCGATTTCGCTGAGGCGGCGCTCCATCGGTTCGGTGATCTGGGTTTCCACCCGCGCCGCGTCCGCGCCGGGCTGCTGGGTAAAGACGAAGCCCACCACGTTGGTGAATGCCGGGTCCTCCTGTCGTCCCACGGTCTCAAACGCCACGAGCCCAAGAGCGACGATAACCATGACAGCCAGAAACGTCAGGCGCGGGACGCGGTAAAAGAGATCGCTCAAGAGCCTTCCACCTTGGCCTTTGTCTCGATCGGCGCCACGATTTCACCGGGCGAAATGCGATGCCGTCCCGAAGCGACGATCCGCTGGCCATCCCGCAGGCTGCCGCGTGCAAACGCCTGATCGCCAGAGACGACAATGATCTCCATCGCCTCGATGCCGACGCGGTCATCGCCATCAACGGCAAATACCGTCCACAGACCCCGCCGCCCTTCGGCCAAGGCCGCGAGCGGCAGAACAAAGCCCGGGCCCGGGATCTGCGTGGGCAGCAAAAGCTCTGCCGTATCGCCGAATTGGACAGTCTGACCGGGGCTTGGCGTGAAGGCGATCCGCAGCGGAACCGACTGGGTGGCCGGGTCGAGATCAGGCAGCGCCGACAGGACCGCCCCGGCGACGGTCTCGCCACCATAGAGCACGTCGACCGATTGGCCGGGTTGCAACGTTTTTGCGCGCGCCTCCGGCAAGCCCACGCGCAGGATCGGCGCCGAGGTTTCCAGCAGGGTCAGCACCGGTGTTCCGGCGCCTACGACTGCGCCATGATCGATCATCCGAAGCGCGACCTGGCCGGGAAACGGTGCTTTCAACTCGGTCTTCACCAGTTCCAGTTCGATGGCCGCCCGGGTCGCCTCCACTTCGCGGCGCGAGGCCTGCAGTTGTTGCAGACGGATGCGCGCATCGTCATTGACCTGATCGGAGGCCACG
Organism: Pseudomonadota bacterium; assembly: GCA_039179965.1. Lineage (GTDB taxonomy): Bacteria > Pseudomonadota > Alphaproteobacteria > Rhodobacterales > Rhodobacteraceae > Marinibacterium. The sequence goes on along the minus strand of JBCDEC010000020.1, from coordinate 3,352 downwards.
CCCCGTTCGGTCAGGCTGCGCACGCGCGACAGGTTCAGTTCCGCCAGTTCGATCTGGGCGTCTATGCCGTCGCGTTGCGCAATCACCCGGTCGCGTTCGGCGTTCAGAGAGCGATCGTCGAGCCGGGCCACCACCATGTCTGCGGAGACAGCATCGCCTTCGTCGACCAGGATCTCCATCACCCGACCGCCCTGATCAAAGGCCAGATCCGTGCGCCTGCGCGCTTCGATCCGGCCGGTATAGCGTTCGTCGATCTCAAAACCGGCGACTTTTTCGACCCCGATCACTTCGACAGGCAACGGCTGGCGGCGTGTTTCATCGCCTTCAGACCCGTTTCTCTGGGTGACGACAAAAAAGATGGTCGCGGCCACGGCAACAGCGATTGCGGTGTTGAAGGCCAGCCCGGTGATCTGGAGAACGGAGCGGATCCAAGACCGCGTGTGACGCCCGATTTCGCTCAGCGCGCGGTCGGCATCCTCCTTCGGGCTTGTCTCTGTGTCACCGGTCATCACAGGTACCAACGTTGGGCGCAAAGCCCCCCCGGGCCGGCTCTGCCTCTATGTCGCGGCAGATTAGCAGGTCCTTGATTTGCCGCAAAAAGTGACACATGAGTAGCAGCAAGCGGGGTCCTCTACAAGAATTTCGCACAGGCACAGAAAAACCGGACGGGCGCATGATGTCCTTGCCACAGCCCCAGCGACTGGATCTGACCGCAGACGGCGATCTGTCGGCATTGAAATGGACGGGAGAGCGGGAGGCGGTGTGCCTCCTTCTGCACGGGCTCGGCGACAGCGCCTGGATCTGGCAGCCGGTGATCGAGGCCTGGCCCGGGCCGCGCCCGACGTTTCTCGCGCCCGACCTTCCCGGACATGGATCCAGCGCGGCGGTGGGATTGAAAGAGGCCAAGAGCGCCGCGGTTGCCGCCCGGCTGGCGCCACACCTGTCGGATCTGGAAACCCCCTGGGTGGTTGGCCATTCCGCCGGGGCCAAAGTGGCGCTTGGGCTTGTCGCTACGGGCCTGCTTGATGCAAGCGGTATCAGCCTCGTGGATGCTGCAGATGCCCCGGGCCCCGCGGCCCGCGGCGCGGTGATGGCGCATGTGGCGATGCTGCGTCGTGGCGCGCCGGGGTTGCCCGATCTCGTGGCAACGGCCCGGGCGTCGGACCCGCTGGCAGACCCGGCTTTGTTGTCGGCCTATTTTCAGGCGGCGGGGTGCCCGGGCGGCGCGGGCTGGCATGTGCCCATCGGGCGCGGCGCCGAGGCGCTGATGTCTGGTGACATCGTCCTGCAGCAACGTCTTCCAGATGTGCGCGTCCCGGTTCAGGTTATCCGGGGCGCCTTCTCGTCGATCTGCACCGCCGCGCAGGTAGAGGCGCTTGTCCGCGTCGCCCATGAACCGCGCGCGCCCGCCACCATCGACAAGGCCGGCCATGCGATCATGATGAACCAGCCCGCCGCTCTGGCCCGGGCCATCGCCGACGCGCTGGTTTGATCAGCCGTCGTCCAGCGCCTTCAGGCGTTCGGCCACCTCATCGTCGGACAGACCCGCCACACTGTCGAAAAGATCCTCCGGCAGATCCTCGTCAGAGCCGTCGAAGGTGTCGGTGATCTCTGGTTCGGCCTCTTCTTCTTCGGGCAGCGCCAGAGCCAGCAGATAGCTGGACAGGCCGTCGATCGTGGGGTGATCAAACAACTCGGTCACGCGCAGCTTCAGTCCCGACTGCGCGCTGAGCTGGTTGGCGAACTCCACCGCCATCAATGAATCCAGCCCAAGCTCGTTGAGCGCCGTATGGGGATCGAGCGCCTCTGCCGAGGGCAGACCCAGGATCCGCGCCGCCATGGCGCGCAACTCCTGCGTGAGCAGAGGCTGGCGTTCGATGGGTGTGACATTGACGAGCCGGTCAAGCAGCGCCTGCCATTCCGGCGACGGGCCGCCCTGCCCGCCCTCGCCACTGACCAGATCGATGATCATGCGCGGCGGACGCCCCGTCGGGAAGCGGGCCTGCATGCGGTCCCAGTCAGCATTCAGAACCAGCGCCTGCGTCGCACCCGCCTGCATCAGCAGTTCCAGCGTATCAAAGGCCGATTTGGGAGCGATGGCGCGAATGCCCATGGCCGCCCAGAGCCGCTCCACCCCGCTGTCGACCGCGTGGGCCATGCCCGCCTCGGCCCAGGGGCCCCAGTTGACGGTCAGGGCCGGAAGACCCAGCGACTGGCGCAGATGCGCAAGGGCATCGAGCGCGCCATTGGCAGCAGCATAGTTGGATTGTCCGGGTGTCCCAAACAGCGCGGCCGCGGATGAGAACATCACGAAGTGGTCGATGGGATCGTGCAGCGTGGCCGCATGCAACGTCATGGCTCCGGCGAGTTTGGCGTCCAGCACCTTACGGAACCGCGCCGTGTCCATGTCCGTCAGCGCCGCGTCGTCCAGAACCCCCGCAGCATGGAAGACCCCACCGACGGGCATGCCGAGATCGCGCAGCATGGCCAGACTTCGCGCAACCGACTGCGCATCCGTGACATCGCCCTGCACCACCTCGATGGCCGCGCCGGTCGATCGCAAAGCCTCGATCTCAGCGAGCGCCCGTGCCTTTGGCGCAGACCGGCTCATCAACGCGATGCGTCCGGCGCCAAGCTCTGCCAGCCGTTCAGCCAGACGCAGCCCGATGGCGCCGACTCCGCCGGTGACCAGATAGGCCCGGTCGGCGCGCACAAGGGGAGGCGCGTCGGTCTGGGCTTCGTGCGGGAAGGAAAAGATGACTTTGCCGACATGCCTGGCCTGCTGCATGAAGCGGAAGGCATCCAGCGACTCGGTGATCTGGAATTCATGATAGGGCAAGGGTTTGACATGCCCGGCCTCAATCAGATCCACACAATCTCCGAGCATTCGCCCAACATCGCGCGGATCGCCCACAATGATCTCATCCAGCGCCATCTTGTGGTAGTCGATGTCCGGACGTTCCCGGGCCATCTGCGCGTGGCTCCAGGTGCGGTTCTTGCCGATTTCGATAAACCGGCCATTTGCCGCCGTGACGCCGACGCTCTTGGGAATGAAGTCATTGGCCAGCGCATTCAGCACGATGTCCACGCCGTGACCGTTGGTGTCCTCCATGATCTGGTCGGCAAACTCAAGCGTGCGGGAGTTGTAGATCCGGCGCACGCCCATATCGCGCAGCACCTCGTGTTTGCCCGGCGACGCAGTGGCGTAGACCTCTGCGCCGATGTGCTGGGCGAGCATGATGGCCGCCATACCGACACCGCCAGCGCCGGCATGGATCAGAACCTTGGCGCCGGCTTACCTGTGCGCCATACCCACCAGCCCCCGCCAGGCCGAGACATAAGCGACCGGAAC
>JBCDEC010000019.1:0-29348 GCA_039179965.1 Pseudomonadota bacterium | reverse complement strand
CGCGCGGTGGGTCTCGCGGGCGAGGTGACCCGGCGCATTCGAAAACAGGCAAAGCGCACAAATTCTCCCGTTGGCCCGGTTGTCTCTTTTGCACGCAGGCGCCACTCTTGCTGGGACAGTGAAGGGCCGGCAGGCGGCTCCACGGGATGAGGACAACCAGAATGCAACGCCACGGCGGACAGCTCTTGATCGAGAGCCTTATAGCACTCGGCGCAACCAAATCGTTCGGCGTCCCCGGAGAAAGCTATCTGGCGGCGCTGGATGCCCTCCATGACACCCAAGGGCAGCTCGATTTCATCCTTTGTCGGAATGAGGGCGGCGCCGCATTTGCCGCAGCGGCCTGGGGCAAGCTCACCGGCAGCCCCGGCATTTGTTTTGTCACCCGGGGGCCGGGCGCCACCAATGCCTCGATCGGCGTGCATACCGCAATGCAGGACAGCGCTCCGATGCTGATCTTTGTCGGGCAGGCCGGCACCGACATGCGCGACAGAGAGGCGTTTCAGGAGCTCAACTACAGGGCGGTCTTTGGCAGCATGGCGAAGTGGGTCACCGAAATCGACCACGTCGCGCGCATCCCGGAACTTCTCGCCCGCGCCTGGAGTCACGCGCTCTCCGGCCGTCCCGGCCCGGTGGTCATCGCCCTGCCCGAAGACATGCTCTCAAGCCACACCGACACCGCACCGCTCGCCGCCGCGTCCGAAATCGTGCCCCCTGCCCCCGATCCAGTCGCGATGGCCCGGGTTGAATCGGCGCTGAGCCAGGCACATCGCCCGCTTGTCCTCATTGGCGGGTGCAATTGGGACAGCACCGGCCAGAGCGCGCTGCAAAGCTTTGCCGAAGCCTCCGACATTCCCGTGGTGACCGCGTTCCGCTACCAGGACCAGTTTGACAATTTCTCCGATGTCTATGCCGGGGAAGCCGGCGTCGGCATGCCCGCCCATGTCCGGTCGCTGCTGGAGGAGGCCGATGTCATCCTGGCCATCAACGTGCGATTTGGTGAAATGACCACCGGCGCCTACGAGATCTTCGACGTGCCGCAGCCGCGTCAGATGCTCCTGCATGTGCACCCGTCGGACATGGAAATTGGCAAGATCTATCAGCCCCGCCTCGGCATCCAGGCCGGACCCAACGCCTTTGCCCGGGCCCTTCGGCCAGTGCAGGGCGCGTGGCAAAGCTGGACTGAAACGGCGCGCACGGGTTTTCTGGCCTCCCTTCAGGCCCCCGATCAGGCCTCTCCGGTCGATATGGTCAAGGTCTGCGCCTATCTGCGCGAGGTTCTGCCCGATGATGCCATCGTCACGAATGGCGCGGGCAACTTCGCCGTCTGGCCCAACAAGTTTCTCACCTATGGGCCCAAGGCGCGACTGCTGGCCCCGCAATCGGGCGCCATGGGCTATGGCTTGCCCGCCGCCATCGCCGCCAAGGTCGCCTGCCCGGACCGCACCATCCTTTGTTTTTGTGGTGACGGGGACTTTCAGATGACCTGCGCAGAGCTTGGGACGGCCATGCAGGCCGGCGCGCAACCGATTGTTCTGATCCTCAACAATAGCAGCTACGGCACGATCCGCGCGCACCAGGAAAAGACCTATCCCGGCCGTGTCTCGGGCACGGACTTGCAGAATCCGGACTTCGTCGCCCTGGCACGGGCCTATGGGTTTCATAGCGAACAGGTGACGCGCACCGAAGACTTTGCCGCGGCCTTCGAACGGGCCACGGCATCTGACACCGGCGCCGTCCTGGACGTAACGGTGTCGGCCGAGGCCATCACACCACGCACCACGCTGAGCCAGATGCGCGCGGCGGCCCTGGCGCGGGAAGGCCAGTCGCGTTGAACCCTGCCAAATCCGGCGCCCGGGTGCATGACACAGGGCCCGGATCGGTATGGGGCGCTTCGGCCACAGCCCCGCTTTCGCGGCCGGTCCCGGTTGCCGGCCCCAGCGCGAGCCGGTAGTGCGCGATGCCAGATCAGAAGGAGACTGCGGGATGATCTTTGCCGACAGCCTGTCCCGGTTGGGAACGGAATCCGCCTTTGTGGTGCTTGCCCGGGCGCAAAAGCTGGCCGCCGAGGGACGCGACATCATCAACCTCGGGATCGGGCAACCCGATTTCCGCACGCCCGATCACATTGTCGACGCAGGCATTCAGGCGCTGAAGGACGGGCATCACGGCTACACACCCGCGAACGGCCTGCCGGTGCTGCGCGACGCCGTCGCTGCGGATCTGGAGTCGCGTCACGGCGCGCCCGTCGACCCTGATTGTGTGGTCGTTGTTCCGGGCGGCAAACCGACAATGTTCTTTGCCGTCTTGATGTTTGGCCAACCCGAGACCGAGATCCTTTACCCCAATCCCGGCTTTCCGATCTATGAAAGCGTGATCCGCTATTCCGGCGCCACGCCGGTGCCCATCGCGCTCGAAGAGGCCAACGGTTTTGCCTTCTCCGCCGAAACCGTCCTGGGCCAGATCACCGATCGCACGCGGCTCATCATCATCAACTCGCCGGCCAATCCAACCGGAGGGGTCACCCCCCGTTCAGAGATCGACACGCTGGTGGCCGGGCTCGCGCAGTATCCCGATGTCGCCATCCTGTCGGACGAGATCTATTCGCAGATGCTTTATGGCGGGCGCGATCATGTCAGCCTGTTGCAATACCCCGAGATCCGCGATCGCCTGATCCTGCTGGACGGCTGGTCGAAGACCTATGCCATGACCGGCTGGCGCTTGGGCTATGCGGTCTGGCCCGAAGCGGCGGTCGACGCGGTCACGCGGCTGTGCATCAACGACCATTCCTGTGTAAACGCCTCGGCCCAGTTTGCGGGGCTGGCCGCGCTGACGGGCCCGCAGGAGGCCGTGGAGGAGATGGTCGCGCAGTTTGATGCGCGCCGGCAGGTGATCGTGGACGCACTGAACAGCCTGCCCGGCGTCACGTGCCGCGATCCCGGCGGGGCCTTTTACGCCTTTCCCAACATTGGCGGGACGGGGCTCAGCGCGGCCGAGGCGCAGGATCTCTTCCTCGACAAGGCCGGTGTCGCGACGGTGGCCGGCACCTCCTTTGGCGCCTGGGGAGAGGGCTTCGTGCGCTTTTCCTATGCCAACTCGACCGAGAATATCGAGCGGGCGATTGCCCGGATCGCCCCGCTTTTGGGCTAGCCGCGCCGCGCCAGGCGCGGCGCCGGTTCGCGACCTTGAGCCGCCTCTGGATCTGCGCAACTGGGGCCGGCCGTCAGTTTGGGGTGGTCCGGGTCCTGGCGAACAACCGCCCGCCTCAGCCGTAGTCCGGCCAGGGCGCGCGGGAAAAAACGCCACCATCGACGAACAGGGTCTGCCCGGTGATGAAGCTGGCCCGCTCGGATGCGAGAAAGAGCACCGCATCGGCCACATCCTGCGGCGTGCCAATCCGGCCAAGCGGTGTCAATCCGGACCAACGTCCAGCGTAATCCGGGGTTTCTTTCCGTGTCCGGTCCGTTTCGATCGCGCCGGGCGCCACGCAGTTCACGCGAATGCCATGCGGGCCGAGGTCCAGCGCCGCCGTGCGGGTGAATTGCGCGACCCCGCCTTTGGAGGCGCCGTAATCGACCAGGTTGGGAAAGGCCACATCGATACAGCCCGAGCCGATATTGACGATCACACCGGATCGGCCGGCCTCGACCAGATGCCGGGCACCGATCTGGGTGTTGAGAAACGTCCACCGCAGATTGGTTGCGATGACACGGTCCCAATCGTCGACCGACAGCTCAAGCAGCGGCGCCCATGTCTGGACAGCCGCATTGTTGACGATGATCGACGGCGTTCGACCATAGGTCTGGCGCAGGTCCTCAAAGAGCGTTTCAACCTGCGCCTTGGCGCTGGCATCGCTGGAGAAAACGCCGATCCCGTCGTCGCCCGGCGCCTCGGCGCCCGGCGGAACGGTGATCGCCACGTCATAGCCTTCCTGTCGCAACTGGCGCGCGATTGTGCGGCCAATGCCAGTCCCCCCGCCGGTGACAAGTGCAAGTGTCATGCCACGTCCTCCTATAAGGCTCGCTAGCACAAGGACCGGGCCGCCTCAATTGAGCTCATCCGGCAGAAGCGTGTCAGCTTGGTCTTTCCCGCAAGAGGGGTCTATAAGGCGAAAAGACGAGGGAGGAGACGGGCGCATGACTCGACGGATCGGATGGGCATGACCTCAGCCAATGGGGCAGAGATGCAGATCGCGCTGGCCGGGATCGGTACGATCGCCAAGGCCCAGCATGTTCCCTCGATTGCAGGCGACCCCGACTGGCATCTGGCCGCCACGCTGTCGCGCAACGGTCGGATTGCGGATGTCCCGGGGTACCAGTCGCTGGATGCCATGCTGGCCGCCCATCCGGAGATCACCACCGTTTCGCTCTGCCTGCCGCCGGTGCCGCGATTTGCCGTCGCCGCCGAGGCGCTCATCGCCGGGCGTCATGTGATGCTGGAAAAGCCGCCCGGCGCCACGCTTTCGGAGGTGCGCTACCTTGCCGATCTGGCGCAAGCCAACGGCGTGACTCTGTTTACCTCCTGGCATTCACGGGCGGCGCAGATGGTGCCTGCTGCCAAGGCCTGGCTTGCGGGCAAGACTCTGCGCAAGCTGCGCGTCACCTGGAAAGAAGATGTGCGGCACTGGCACCCCGGTCAGGCCTGGATCTGGGAACCCGGCGGGATGGGCGTGCTCGATCCGGGAATCAACGCGATCAGCATCGTGACCGAGATCCTCAGCGAACCGATCCACATCACCAGTGCCACGCTGGAGGTGCCGGAGAATGCGCAGACGCCAATTGCGGCGGATCTGCAGTTCTGGCACCCGTCGGCCGAGGTTTCGATGGTCTGCGACTGGCGCCAGGAGGGCGATCAGACCTGGACCATCGAAGCGGTCTGCGACGACGGTCAGATGGTGCTGGCCGATGGCGGCGCCCGCATGATCGTCGATGGCACCGAGCAACTGGCGGACGGACCCGATGACGGAGAATACCCGCGCCTGTACAAGCAGATGGCTGACCTGGTGCGCGCGGGCCGGTCGGATGTGGATCTTGCGCCCATGCGCCATGTCAGCGACGCCCTGGCGCTCGGGCATCGCATCACTGTCGCGCCGTTTGAGGACTAAGCCATGAACACGAACTTCGGAGAAACGCCCGAGGGTGAGCGCGTCGAGCTTGTCCATCTGACCAACGGTGGCCTGCGCGCGCAGGTGATGACCTGGGGCGCAACGCTGCAGGATTTTCGTCTGGAGGGTCATCCCCACAGCCTGATCCTCGGTGCGCCTGACCTTGCGCCCTATCTCGGGCAGATGCGCTATGTCGGCGCGATTGTCGGCCCGGTGGCCAATCGCATCGCCGGCGGGACGGCGGAACTGGATGGCAGGCGCTATCACTTCGACCGCAACGAAGCCGGCCGGACCACGTTGCACGGTGGCGCGCAGGGCATCGACAACCGGGTCTGGCAGATCGAAGCGCAGGATGCGGTCTCCTGCCAGATGGTTTTGCACCTGAAGGACGGCGAAGGTGGGTTTCCCGGCAACCGCAAGCTGTCGGCGCTTTATGCGCTGTCCGGGGATGGGGTGCTGACCCTGACGTTGTCGGCCACGACGGACGCGCCCACCTGGATCAACCTTGCCAATCACGCCTACTGGACGCTGACCGGACGGGATGGGCTGGACGATCACGACATGACCATTGCCGCCGATCACTATCTTGAGGTCGACGACCAGCAGATCCCGAAAGGGGCGCCGACGCCCGTCGACGGCACACCCTTTGATTTCCGCCTCCAGCGCCCGGTGCGCACCGCCGGAGCCGAGAAAATTGACCACAATTTCTGTCTGACCGGGGCCGCGCCCGCGCTGACACTGTCGGGCGGCGGGGTGACGCTGACGATCGAGACCGATGCGCCGGGTGTGCAGATCTTTGATTGCACCGGCAAGCGTCAGGGGTCCGGCCATGACGGGCGCGACTACGGGCCGAACGCGGGCCTTGCGATCGAGCCGCAATACTGGCCCGACAGCCCCAATCAAAGCGCCTTCCCGTCCATCCGCGTCGACCCGGGCGAAACCTGGTCTCAGACATCGCGTTACCACTTTGGCACACCCTAAGGGGGATAAACGCTCCTGCGGCATTGATCTTGCCGCATTGCGGCATACCTGACACTTTGCGTCTGATTCGTAACCCGGGATGACCCCTTGCCTTTTGACGGCCAATCCTCCGCCGCGCGCAGCGCCCTGACAGAGCCGATGGGCTCCGATCTGGCTGTTGCGGCTATAGCGCGCATCCGCCGGGCGATCCGCGAACAATCACAGCGCGACCCCTGCGCCTAGGCCCATTCGCGTGGCGTGATCAGCGCAAATGCGCTCCGATCTGCAAAAAAATCAACAGAACCGCGTAGAAAATCGGCAAAATCTGTGCAGATGCTCTCCACATTGGAGGCGCGACCGACTACGCCAAGACCGGGCCTATGCAAGGCCTCGACCTAGACCCTTCAGACGGCCCCCGGGAGGACCGCGCCCATATGAGCGATCAGACCCCGCTGCTTCTCATCATTGCCTTGCTGCCGTTTCTGGGTGCCTTGCTCCCCGGGATCATGATCCGTGCGGGTCGCAACGCCTGTGCGGCCTTTACGGCGGCCCCAACCGGGCTGGCCTTTGTCATGCTGATGGTGCTGGCACCGCAGATCTTCCGGGGCGAAGTGCTCACGTTCGAGTTGCAATGGCTGCCGCAACTGGGCCTTTCGGCAAGCTTCTTCCTGGACGGGCTCGGGTTCCTCTTTGCCGCGATGATCACGGGCGTGGGCCTTCTGATCACGCTCTATGCGCGGTTTTACCTCTCGAGCGACGACCCGATGGGACAGTTCTACACCTTCCTTCTGCTCTTCCAGGGCGCGATGCTGGGTATAGTTCTGTCTGACAATATCCTGCTTTTGCTGATCTTTTGGGAGCTGACGTCGCTGTCATCCTTCCTGCTGATCGGGTATTGGAAGCACCTGCCCGAAGGTCGCCAGGGCGCGCGTATGGCGCTGGCAGTCACAGGCGCAGGCGGTCTGGCCATGATCGCCGGGATGCTGATCCTGGGCAATATCGTCGGCAGCTACAACCTTACCGACATTCTCAAGGCCGGGGATCTGATCAAAGCCTCCGAGTGGTATCTGCCCGCTCTGATCCTGATCCTGCTGGGTGCCTTCACCAAGTCTGCGCAGTTCCCGTTCCACTTCTGGTTGCCTCATGCCATGGCCGCGCCGACGCCGGTCTCCGCCTATCTGCACTCCTCGACCATGGTGAAGGCCGGGGTGTTTCTGATGGCCCGGATGTGGCCGGCGCTGTCGGGTACGGATGCGTGGTTCTATATCGTGGCGTCGGTCGGGCTGATCACGATGGTGGTCGGCGCGGTGGTGGCGTTCTTCAAGGACGACCTCAAGGGGCTTCTGGCCTTTTCCACCGTCAGCCAGTTGGGGCTTTTGACGGCTCTGTTGGGCTTTGCCACGCCCTTTGCCGCGATTGTAGCGGTGTTCCACATCATCAACCACATGACGTTCAAAGCCGCGCTGTTTATGACCGCAGGCATCATCGATCACGAAGCCCATACGCGAAACATTCGCCGTTTGGGCGGTCTGATGACGCTGATGCCAATCACCTTTGTCATCGGCACCATTGCAGCGATGTCGATGGCAGGCATCCCCTTCACGAACGGGTTTCTGTCCAAGGAACTGATGCTGGAAGAGGCGTTCCATGCCAATTTCTTCAACCAGCATCTTTTCGTGGCCATCATTGCCACGGCAGGATCGGTCTTTTCGGCCGCCTATTCGTTCCGGTTCATCTTCCATGTCTTCTTTGGCCCGGTGCGGGACGACTATCCGCACAAGCCCCATGACCCTCCCTTCGGCATGTGGATCGCACCGGCGTTTCTGGTTGTTCTGGTGGTGGCCATCGGCGTCTATCCGCCCCTGGCCGAGCCGCTGGTGCGCGTGGCCGGTCAAGCGGTGATCGGCGATACCGAAATGCCCTATTTCTATCTCAAGATCTGGCATGGCGTGACGCCGGCCCTGATCATGTCGGGTATTGCGCTGAGCGTCGGAGCCCTTGTGCTGATCGCCTTCACGCCGCTGGACCGGCTGTGGTCGGCGTTGCGCGTTCCTGCCGCCAAGGCGATTTTCGATGCGCTCATCGCCCGTCTGGTCGCCTTCAGCCGCTGGGTGACCGAAACAACGCATAATGGCGCGATCAGCCGCTATCTGGCGATCTTTGTGGTATTCACCGTGGCACTGGGGGTCATCGCCTACAGTGGCGGCGGACTGGCCCCGGCCAACCGCACCATGCTGCCGATCCCGCCGGTGATCTTTGTTGGCTGGCTGCTGCTTGTGTCGGCCACCGCCGGGGTGGTGGCGCTGCACCGGCATCGGTTCCGCGCGCTTGTGGTGATCGGGATCATCGGCCTGATGATCTCGGCCGGATTCGTCTACCTCTCCGCTCCGGATCTGGCGTTGACCCAGATCTCGGTGGAGACAGTGACGATCATGCTGTTGCTCCTCGCCCTGCACTTCCTGCCCAAGGAGACCCCGAAAGAAAGCCCGCAAGGCCTGCGCATTCGCGACGCGATCATTGCCGGCATCGCCGGCATTGGGGTCGCCGCGCTGGCCTTTGCCTTCATGATGCGCGATGTGCCAAAGATTTCCGACTACCATCTGGCCAATTCCTACGGCGGCGGCGGCGGCACCAATGTGGTGAACGTGATCCTGGTGGATTTCCGAGGCTATGACACCTACGGCGAGATTATCGTCCTGGGCATTGCCGGGCTCGCCATTTTCGCGCTGATGGAATCGCTGCTCAATGGCCCGGCGGCGCGACGGCTGCGCAATACCGACTACGATCAGGACCGATCGCGCGACCGACATCCGCTCATGATGGTGATCGCGACACGGGTGATGATGCCCATCGCGATCATGGTTGGCGTCTACATGTTCCTGCGCGGGCACAACCAGCCGGGCGGCGGCTTTGTGGCCGGCCTGATCGTCTCGATTGCGCTGTTGATGCAATACATGGCCTCCGGCTTTGCCTGGACCCAGGCCCGGCAGAAGATCCACTACCATTCGTTCATCGGTTGGGGCGTCGTGATCGCCACGCTTTGCGGCATGGGGTCATGGCTCTTCGGGGCGCCGTTCCTGTCGTCAGCCTTTGATTATGTCCACCTGCCGCCGATTGAAGAGTTCGAACTGGCCTCGGCGCTGATCTTTGACCTTGGCGTGTTCCTGACGGTTCTGGGGGCGGTGATGCTGATGCTCTATTCGCTGAGCCGGATTGCACGCTATGCCGGCGAGACCGTGAACATCACGCCCATGGATTACGACCCGACCCCAAGGCCCAAGACCGAGACGGAGGAGCGCTGACATGGAATTGCTTGTGGCCAGCGCCGTTGGCGCCCTGACCGCCGCGGGGGTCTATCTGGTCCTCCGCCTGCGCGCCTTTCCGGTCATCCTGGGACTGGCGCTGCTGTCTTACGCTGTGAACGTGTTTCTGTTTTCCAGCGGCGGGCTGGCGATCAACCTGCCGCCAATCCTTGATCCCTACGCCGCCGATCAGGCCTATACCGATCCGCTGCCGCAGGCGCTGGTTCTGACGGCCATCGTGATTTCCTTCGGCATGACCGCGCTTTTGGTGATGGTCGCCCTTGGCGCCTATCTGGAATCAAATACCGACGAAGTTGATATGCCGCTGGATGTGAGCGATATGGATGACGGACAGACCGGCGAAGGAGATCGCCAGCCATGAGCCACTGGATCATCGCGCCCGTTATCCTTCCGGCTCTTGTCGCGCCGCTCATCGCCTTTGTGATGCGCTACGACATCGTGCTGGCCCGCGTGTCGTCCTTTGTGGCAACGCTCGGGCTGGTGGGCATCGCGCTGTACCTTCTCAACGTGACCGCCTCGGGGGAGATTCTGGTCTATCGCCTCGGCAACTGGCCCGCGCCCTTCGGGATCGTCCTGGTTCTGGACCGGCTTTCCGCACTGATGGTGCTGCTGACGGGCCTTCTTGCCGTGCTGACGCTGACGCACGCCGCCGCGACGGGATGGGACGCACGCGGACGACATTTTCACGCGCTCTTCCAGTTCCAGTTGATGGGGATCTGTGGTGCGTTTCTGACAGGTGACGTCTTTAATCTCTTCGTCTTCTTCGAAGTCCTGCTGATCGCCTCCTACGGGCTGATGATCCATTCCGGTGGCTCGGACCGGGTCCGCGCAGGACTGCAATATGTGATCATCAACCTTGCGGGTTCGACGCTCTTTTTGTTCGCGCTTGGCACGCTCTATGCCTCCACCGGCACGCTCAACATCGCCGATCTGGCGGTGCGGATCCGGGAATTGCCCGCCGACGAAGCCGCACTGGCCCGTGTCGCGGCGATCCTCCTGATGATCGTGTTTGCCGTGAAAGCGGCAATTTTCCCGGTACAGTTCTGGCTGCCCGGCACCTATGCCAATGCGCCCGCTCCGGTGGCGGCCCTTTTTGCGATCATGACCAAGGTCGGGGCCTATTCGATCCTGCGGGTTCATGCACTGGTCTTCGGGCCCGAGGTGGAGTCGATGCAGAATATGCCGGCGCATCTGCTCTTTATTGGCGGCGTGGTGACCATCGCCATTGGCGCCTTCGGCGTGCTGGGCGCGCGGCGGCTTATGCCACTGATTGCGTTTTCGGTTGTGGGTTCGATGGGCACGCTGATCATCGCACTTTCGGCCTTTGACGCCAAAGCCCTGACGGCCGCCCTCTACTACCTCGTCCATTCAACCTTTGCCGCGGCGGCGCTGTTTCTGATAGCGGATCTGGTGCTGAGCCGGCGGGCCGACGACCGGTTGGTGCCGCAACCGGCAACCGTGCAGAACGGCCTGTTTGCCGCGCTGTTCTTCGGGGCGGCGATTGCCATGGCCGGCATGCCGCCGCTGTCGGGGTTTCTGGGCAAGCTTCTGGTGCTTGATGCCCTGCGCCTGCCGGTTGAAATGCCGATTGCCTGGACCGCGATCCTCGTGGGATCGCTGCTGACGATCCTGGGCTTTGCGCGCGCCGGCAGCATGATCTTCTGGCGCTCCACCGCGACACCGGACGCGGATCATCCCGAGCAACGACCGCCGCTGAATACGACCCCGGCAACCCCGCTGCAGGTCGCCCCGAGCCTGGCCGCGCTTGTCCTGCTTGCCGCGCTGGCGGTCTACGCCGGACCGCTCACGCGGTATCTCGAAGCCGCAACCAACGAGTTGCTGGATCCGTCCGCCTATGTCTCGGCCGTGCTTTACAAAAACAATGAGGGCAAGGATCTGTCGAAGGGCGAGGACAAGGGCGAAGAGAAATCCGGATATGGCACGGACGGATCTGACGAGAAGGCGAGCCAGACACCGCACACTGCAGACAATGCCGAAGCCCATGAGGCACAGGCCGACACGGTGGAGGAATAGACCATGATCAACCGTCTCTTCCCGCATCCTCTGCTCAGCCTGATGCTGCTTTGCGTCTGGCTTGGGCTGGTCAACAAGGTGACACCGGGCAACGTTATCCTGGGCGCGGTTCTTGGCGTCTTGGTCCCTTTGGTGACCGCCCCGTTCTGGCCTGACCGACCAAAACTGCGCCGCCCGCTCAAGGCTGTGGGCTACATCCTCATCGTGCTCTGGGACATTGTCGTCGCAAACGTCCAGGTGGCGCTGATCATCCTGTTCAAAAAGAACGAAGACATCCGCTCGCAGTGGATCTGCGTGCCGCTGGAGCTGACGTCGCCCGAAGCGATCACAGTCCTGGCCGGAACGATTACCATGACACCGGGAACGGTTTCGGCCGTGCTGTCGGCAGATGCCAGCTGCATTCTGGTGCATTGTCTGCACACGGATGACCCGGACGGAACCCGTGACGAGATCAAATGGCGCTATGAACGCCGGTTGAAGGAGATCTTCTGATGCTCACGATTGCGATCTATTTCGCCTTTGGCTGCTATGGGCTGGGCCTTCTGTTCAACCTGTGGCGCATGGCCAGAGGTCCGGATGCGGCCGATCGTATCCTGGCTCTGGATACGATGGTCATCAATGTCATCGCGCTGCTGGTGCTCTACGGCATCTGGCGGGGCACGGCGGTCTACTACGAGGCCTCCATGCTGGTGGCCATGGTGGGCTTTGTCTCCACGGTCGCCTATTGCCGCTTTGTTTTGCGCGGCGACATTATCGAATGATGGAGGGTGCAGTGATGGGTGAAACCTTACCGCTTTGGGTCGAGATCACGGTGAGCCTCTCTCTGGTGATCAGCGGAATCTTCGGGATCGTGGGATCCTATGGATTGATCAAGCTGAAGGACACGCTGCAACGGCTGCATGCCCCGACCAAGGCGACCACATTGGGTGTGGGCGGCGTTTTGATTGCCTCGATGATCTTCTTCTTCGGGCAGGACGGTAAGATATCGTTCCATGAGCTGCTGATCACGCTGTTCCTGCTGATCACGGCGCCGATTACGGCCAACTTCATTGCCAAGGCGTATATGGCGCGAACGGTCAACAAGGCCGAGCTGCCGGACGCGATGGGCGCATATGGGTGGTCGATCTATGACGATCCGCCGACGCTGAAAGACAGCGCCGCCCGGGACTGATCCGGCCCGGGCCACGTGTTGCGACTGACAAACGCGGTCCGGACTGAAGGAGATTATTCGTCGAATAATCTTGGCCGGTGCCTGAGGCGAGATTATTCGACGAATAATCTCAGCGGCGGCGCGGGCAGCGCGCTAGGCGCTCCGCCCAACGATTGGCAGTCTCGGTGAAACGCCAAAGAGCGCATTGACCGCCAACATGGTTCATGCGCGCCAGGCCGCGCGCGGGAGAGGTTTTGGCTCCTAGAGCAGCAGAACGCATCCCGCAGTTTGGTCTCACGACACAGTTCTGGGACTGTGCGGCGCCGTATCCTGCGCTGCGGCGCACAGATCGAAAGTCAGGATCCCACGGTTCGGGAACTTGCGATCAAAACCTTCGCAAGAAAGGCTGTTTGACCGGCGCGACGTGCCTTGGGGTCTTGTTGCCGCACCGATCCCTTCCGCTCCGCCCCGCGACGCAAGTATCCTGAAGATGTAGCGCACCCCGATTGCGCACCCCCCCGCGGGGTGTTATGCCATCCGGGCAAAGGTAGCCGCACCCGGCCCCTCTTCTCTTCAAAAGACACCCGGGGCGCGCGACACGCCCTGCGCAGGCCGACGAAACATCACGTCAGGTTCAGAAGGCTCAACACGGGTTTGCGAGCCCCTTGAACCCATGCGCGGATTTGACCACTCTTCGACCGGATCGCACCGACGCAAAAAAGGCAGCCGATGGAGATGTTCCAGATCCCCCTGAGACGCATGTTGCGGCTCGCGGCGCTTGCCGGCCTGGCCGGGCTGGCGGGCTGCGTCGAAACGCTGGATCTTGAACCGCCCGAAGCTGCCCTGATCCAGGCTGATGCGCATCAGGTTGTGGACCCGCGCGAGATCATCGCGCTGGTGCCGTCCCAGGGCGCCGCCGAGCGCCTGGACGCCGAGGCGCAGGCGCAGGGCTTCGTGCCGCGTGAGATCAGGTCCCTGGATGGAATCGGCCTCTGGATGCTGCGCTTTGACATCCCCCCACCGCTTGATGGGCCCGGTGCGATTGCCGCCCTTGAAGCCATCGAACCCTTGTCCACGGCTGGTGTAAACCATGCCTATCGTCTGGCCTCCGTCGCAGGTGCGAGCCGGTTCGACTATGCCAGCGCTCTGATGAACTGGCCCGACACCGCCTGCCCCGCGCAAGGCCCGATCGGCATGCTGGACACCGCGCTCGATCCGTCTCTGGGCGCAGCCCTGGGCTCCGAGATCGTGTCGAAGGATTTTGCGAGCGGGGCGCCGGTGCGCTCCCGCCACGGCAGTGAAGTCGCCACGGTGCTGCTGGATCGCCGCCGCCTGCAGGGCGCGACGCTTTATGCGGCCAACGTGATCGGCACATCGCCGCGCGGCCAGCAGGAGGCCGGGGTGGACGACCTGCTCAAGGCGCTGGACTGGCTGGCCACACAGAATGTGCGGCTGGTCAACGTCAGCCTCGCCGGACCCTACAACAAACTGCTCGACCGGGGGGTCGACAGGGCCGTTTCGGGCGGAATGACGATTGTCGCCGCTGTCGGCAATGACGGCGCTGGCGCGGCGCCGCGCTATCCGGCGGCCCTGAGCAACGTGATCGCGGTCACGGCCGTCGATGCGGACCGCGAGATCTACAGTCGGGCCGTGCGCGGACCCCATGTGGACGCGGCCGCGCCCGGCGTTGATATCTTTGTCTCGGCCAGTGGCACGTCTCGTTTTGTCTCGGGCACCTCGATGGCGGTTCCCTTCGTCACGGCGCGGATCGCGGCAGATCCCGACCTGTATGCCGCACCGACCGCGGCGATCCGACGGGGGCTGCAGACAGAGGCCGAAGACCTCGGCATTCCCGGGCGCGACACGGTCTATGGCGCGGGGCTCGTCACCGCAGGTTCCGGCTGTTGATCCGCCGGTCGCCGGCTTGCACAAAAAATGCGTTGAATATTGAACCGCGCCCGCCCCTGATGCGACAGAGATGTGCGGGTCAGTCCGGATCGGCCGGTCGGCCCCGCAAAAGGAGAGCGCAATGGCCCTGCCCGACGACCGACCCGACGACGAGACTTTGCTGGACTATATCGCGGACAGGCTCGACCCCGACTCCCGGGCCGCGATAGAGACGCAGGCCGCCGCGGATCCGGAACTGGCAACGGATATTGCGCTCATGCGATCCATGCGACAGGCGCTTCAAACCGAGACAGACGCGCAGGCACCGGGCGCATTGGGCTGGAAGCGTCTGGAACGGGCCATTGAGGCCTCAACACCGGCCACTGTGCCACGCCGGCCGATGTGGCAAGTGGCTGCGGCCGCGGCAGTGGTGGCCGTGCTGGGCTGGCAGTTTGTGGCCATGCCGGTGCTCAACGGATCTGGTCCGGGTTTGCAAACCGCCAGCGATGCGCCGGTGGAGGGCATGAGTCTCACCGTGGCCTTCGTGCCCGACAGCACCGAAGCACAGATCCGCGACCTTTTGGTCCAAACCGGTGGGCAGATCGTCGAAGGCCCCTCCGCTCTGGGCCTCTGGCAGGTGCAGTTTGACAACCAAGCGGCACGCGATGCGGCGCTGGACGCATTTGGAACGGCCCCATCGCTGATCAGCCACGTGCAGGCAAACTAGCAACTGTATTTCTCAGGGGGTCTGAGCCAACCAGTTTTGCCGAGATTTGAGGAGTGCGTTCGCGATTGTAACGAGCTTTCTGGCGACTGCTGTGATGATGACTTTGTGTAGCTTGCCTGCGTCACGCAAACGATCTGCGAAGATCTTGAGATGCGGATTTTGATGACTCGCGACGAGCGCAGCCTGCAACACATCCTAGTCCGCAACCCCTTCGCGCCCGAGACGCCAAAATCCGCAGTGTCTCAGCGGGCCGGACCGCTTGAAGATTGACCCCCCGGTTTTGCCGCAGTCCAAATCGCCGATCGTTCGCGGTTTTGGCACCAGCGCCGCAACGGGATTGCGCCGAGCCGAAGACCGCAAAACCCACGACTTGGACCTGAACCAAACAGTGAGCGTGACGGCCCGGTGTCGCCTCTCAAGGGTCCCCTTGTCTGGCGCATATCTGATCTAGGCAGGAGCCGTCACTTTGCCTGCCAAACAGCGCAACAACAGCTTCTTGGCATGATGAATGCGCGTTTTGATGGTGCCCACGGGCACCCCTTCGACATCAGCCGCTTCGGGGTAGGACAGGTCCTCATAGAACGCCAGACGTACGGCCGCGCGCTGCACATCCGGCAGCTTGTCCATACATTCCTTCACCCGGGCCGCGTCGCTGGCCGCCTCCATCACTGCCTGTGGGGTCGGGCTGTCATCGGCCAGCGTTTCATCCGGGTTGTCCTTCAACGTCACCCGTTGAGATTTGCGCACCCGATCAACAGCCTTGTTGCGGGCAATTCCGTAGAGCCACGTCTTGGCGGAGGAATGGCCCTTGAACCGGCTGGCGCCTTTCCAGACCTCCAGGAAAGCCTCCTGCATCACGTCCGAGGCCTCGAAGGCATCGCCAAGCCGGCCCCGGACGAAATGATAAAGACCCGCCTGATGGCGTTCGTAAAACTGACGCATCGCCTGGCGGTCGCCCTGCGAGATACGCGTGACCAGTTCTGCGTCCTGCACCTGATCCTCCTGCGGGTCTGCGCGACAGTCCCGCCATGCATAGGCCGGTTTGCCCCCCGGCGACAAGAATGACCCCGCCAGCGGTTGCTCGGGCGGGGTCTATCAGCAAAGCTGCGCTGATCGGATGGCCAGCGATCAGACGAAAATGAAGTCGTCTTCGGTGAAATCGGCCAGAGTCTGATCGGCAAACGTCAGGCTGCCGGACGTAAGGCTCAGCACCACATCATCGCCAACCTGCGCCATGCTGTCTTGCAGCGACTCCGTCCCAAGCAGAGCGGCGCCGAGTTCAACCAGATCCGCCCCCTGTTCGAAATCGGTGATCAGGTCCTCGCCAGCCCGGTAGACAAAGACGTCGGCCCCGGCCCCGCCGGTCACTGCGTCATTGCCGCCGCCGCCGGAAATCCTGTCGCCGCCGTCGCCGCCAAGGATCACATCATTGCCCGCGTTCCCGGCCAGATCCAGAAGGATCTCACCTGCCAGACCGTCACTGGCGGTGATGACATCGTCGCCGCCGCCGCCTTTGACCTGCAGCACTTCGCTGGAGCCAATGTCCAGCGTGAAGGGACCGAGATTGGTGCGGGCAAAGTCGATCCGGCTGTCTTCGCCAATGCCGATCTCGAAGACATCGCCATCGCTGTCCGAGCCATTGACCCGGACCGTGTCATAGCCGCTGCCGCCGTCCATCACATCAGAGCCATCGCCATTGTTCCAGATCATCAGATCATCGCCGGCCCGGCCCATGATGTGGTCATTGCCGCGCGCGCCGATCAGGGTGTCGTTGCCCTGCCCGCCGGACATCATGTCCTCGCCGTCGCTGCCGATGATCAGGTCGTCCCCGGCATTGCCAAAGAGCTGCAAGCTGATTTCTCCGGCAAGCCCCTCGCCCGCGGTAATCACGTCGTCTCCGCCACCGGCATTGACCTGCAAAACCTCGGTTGAGCCAATATCGAGCGCAAACAGGCCCAGATTGGTGCGGGCAAAGTCGATCCGGCCGTCTTCGCCGATGCCGATGGTGAACGCATCCCCGGCTTCGGTTGCGCCGTTGACCTGAACGGTGTCGTATCCGCCGCCGCCTTCCATGAGATCGGAGCCATCGCCGTTGTTCCAGATCATCAGATCATCGCCGGCCCGACCCATGATATGGTCATTGCCGCGCGCGCCGATCAGCGTGTCGTCCCCCTGCCCGCCGTTGATCATGTCCGCGCCGTCGCTTCCGGTGATGTGATCGTCGCCGGCATTGCCGGACAGCATCAGCTGGATGACGTCGCCCAGACCTTCTCCCGCGGTGATGACATCATCGCCGCCGCGCCCGTTGACTTCGAGGGCCTCGGTTGTGCCGATATCCAGGGTGAACGGGCCGAAGTTGGTACGCGCAAACTCCACGCGGCGGTCGCCCCCAACGGCGATGGAAAACACATCACCGTCACTGTCCGACCCGTTCACTTCGGCGACATCAAATCCGTTGCCGCCGTTCATGATGTCCGAGCCGTCACCGTTGTTCCAGATCATCCGGTCATCGCCGCCGTTTCCCTCCATCAGGTCGTTGCCGCGCGCGCCGATCAATACGTCGTCGCCCTGACCGCCTGACAGGTCGTCATCGTCGTCGCCGCCGTTGATCCGGTCGTCGCCCGCCTTGCCCAACACGGTATCTTCGCCCGCCTTGGCGTTGATTGCGTCACTTTCGTCTGTGCCTTTGATGAAATCGTCAAATTCGGTTGCTGTATGAATGGTCATGGAAACACTCCTGAACGATCTTGCGCATGCCCTTCTGAGCATCCGTAATCTTCAGTCGTGCCCACCGGTCCCGCGGTTCAAAGAATTCCAGGGTCTTCGTCTATTCCATTGAAATCGCCGTTGTACTTATCAGCCGCTCAAACGGGTCTGGCGGACCTTGATCGCTGCAACGACGACCCGCATCAGGGCGAACCCGGCTTGAAAGACCAGACCAAAGGCAAATACGCCGACACCAAACACCACTAGTTTTTCACTGAGCAGCGGCCAGCGTTCGGCTTCTCGCAACACCACGGCGACGCCTTCATTCACACCGATGGCCGCGCCTGTGCTGGAGGTCATCACAAGCACCAGAAAGCAGCGCACCACGTTGGGGAGAAACAGATAGGCCCCCTCGGCCGAGCTCCGTCGCAGGCTGATCAGGGCATCGCGGCCATTGTCGGCCACGTAGGCCGCGGCATAGGGCACCAGGGCAAAGGCCACGATCCAGGCGCCGGAGGGACGTCTCACCTGACCGGCGAAGACAAACTCATATGGGATCACGTTGAGCAGGAAAAACATCACCACAAAGGTCGGAGCGGCCCGCATCAGTGCCAGAAGCGGCACGACAAGCCGCCGGGCCAGGGTGCCGCCTGTCAGCGCGAATGCCATCGGCACGCCCAGCGCGAGCCCCATGATCAGCGCCAGAGCGGCGATTTCGAAGTTTGTGACCATGCCGAGCAGCAGGTCGCCGGGATAGGTCGAGTCCAGAAGCGCCTGCAGCACGCTCATCGCACCGCCCCAGACTCCGCCGCCGCATGGCGCCGGTCGAACCGGTCGCGCACACGGTTGCAGGCGTAGACCACGCCGCTCACCACGGCCAGGTAGAAGAGCAGCACGATCGTATAGGTCGTCACACGCCCGGCTGCGAAAGACGTGATGTCGGTGAGCGCAGCCAGAAGCTCCGGTGCGCCGGTGAAGCTGGCCACCGGCGTGCCCTTGGCCGCGTTGACCAGAAAGGACATCAGTTGCGAAAGCGACCGGCCCACGGCTGCCCAGAACAGCGCCCAGGTCAGCCGGCTGTTGCGGTCGTGTTCGGCGCGCAGGCTGTCCACCGCCTCTCCGATGGCCTGCCCGGCATTGGCGCCGTTCATCAGCCCCAGCGCCACAATCGCGGCCCCGACGGCCACGGTCGAGGAATAGTCAAACACCGCATGCGCAATGGCGGTGACCACCACCAAAAGCAGCAAGACGGGCGAGGATTGCACCACCACGACGACACACCAGGCCAGCGCACGGGCCGGCCAGAACGATGCGCCGGACAAGGCGCCCAGCAGGAAGGCAAACAGCAAGGTGGCCGCAAGTGCACCTGCCACGAGGACCAGCGAGATCACCACGCCGCCCTTGAAGAGCTGCCAGGCGGGCTGTGTCATGAGCATCGGCAGCGAGGGCGATACGCCAAAGATCTCCTCCGACCAGGCCAGAGCGCGTTCGACATCATCCACAAAGGCGGTCGGTGGCGGCGTGGCATCCAGCGCCGGGATCAGGCAGGCCGACAGATCGGGCCCCGCGCAGGCCGGGCTGGACCAGAGCGCCTGCTGATCCTCAAGAAAGGCCGTGAATATCCCGTGGCTCTCGGCGATCTGCAAGAACAGGCCTTCGCGGTGCATGATCTGGCTGATCAGTTCGAGGGCCCGGGCCAGACGCTCGGTGTCCTGCAGACCGACGGCCATGCCCCAGGGCACCGGATCAAACCCGAACTTGCGTTCGAACCGGTCACCGAATGCGGGATCGGCCAGGTATGAGGCGAAGAAACTGTCGTCGTGGCTTGCCACCCGGCAGGTGCCGTCGCGCAGGGCTTCGGGCAACCGGTTGGCATTGTCGAACAACAGAACACGAACGTCTTGTGACACGATATGGGCGTTGGCATAATTGCCGATCGTGGTGCAATTGGTCCGGTTGAAGAGATCGTCCCACCCGGCGATCTCCATCTCACGGGGCGCCACGACGATGGTTTCGGACCTGTAGTAATGCGGTCGGATAAAGCGCGCCTGGCTGTCCCGGCTGGTGTTGTGCCCCATGGTGGCAATCACCACATCGGCACCGCCTTCCGCCAGGGTCGAAATCCGCGTGGCCGGTCGCACCGGAACCAGTTCGGCTGCCACGCCCAGACCTTCGGCCACGGTTCGGGCCACATCGATGTCATAGCCGACGGGGCGCCGTCCATCGCGCGCCGCAAAGAGCGGGTAGTTGTCGCGCACACCGATGCGCAGCTTCCCGGAGCAGAGCACCCGGGCGAGCGCGTCCGTCTCGGGCCCGTCACAGCCATCGCGCCGGGCCGCTGCAAGCAGATCGACCAGCGCCTCTTGCGTGCTGTATCGCGTTGCCTCCGGCGTCTCGGATTGCTGCGTCTGTGCCTCACCCGGCACGGCGGCGAAGCCGCACAGCGCAACGACGACCAGCGCGCAGGCGTTGCGCAAAAGGCCAGACGCCCGGGTCTGCCTCACGCGCGATGCTCCCGCGCACCGACACGGCGCAGCATCAGCACGGCTACTTCGGCGAAGACATAAGCGCCAACGCGATGGATCGTCTGCCCGGTTTCCCGGTTCAGCACCTGAGGTGTCATGCAGGCCAGCTTTTCGGGCGGCAGGGGCACCATGACCGTGTCGATCACCTCCACCGCAAGCTCATGTGCGTCGGCCGTTTCGCGGGTTTTTTCCAACCCGACAAAGGCATTGTGCGCGATCAGGGCAAACCCGTCAGGCTGAAGATGGACGCCGATGCCGTCTATGACCGGATCCAGCAGATGCCGGCCGTCCCCGCCCCCTGATGACCAGGACGCCAGTCGTTCATCAAGTGCCAGATGTTCCATCGGGAAGTGCGGCAGATTTGCCAGTATGACGTCGAAACGCCGCTCGCCCACCGGTGCGTAGAGGCTGCCCTGCCGGACATCGACCGCAACGCCCGGGCCCAGAGTGTCAAGCACACGCCGGGTTTCGGCCACGGCTGCGGGTTCGATATCCACACCGAAAACGCCACGGGCGCCAAGCCCTGCAGCGGCATGGAGAAGCACGCCGCTGCCACATCCGATGTCGAGCACATCTGCGCCGTGGACAAACGCCTTGCGGAGCAGCAGATGTTTGAGAAGAGCAGCGGAATAGGCGCTAGGTCGGAACGCGCTATCGGCGCTCATCGCTGACCTCCGCGATCTGCAAGGGTGCGTCCTGAGTCAGCCGCGCGAGATGCACCCGCGCCACCGGATCGTCCGGCTGGGTCTGCAAAACTTTCTGATACCGTGTCATCGCCTCCTTGCGATTTCCGGCCATCAGCGCATCGAAGGCCGCGCGGGTGGACCGGGCCAGCGCAATCTGATCCTCGCTCGGTTCAAGATCCTTGCCCGCCCCATAGACCCCGAACAGTTCGTAGACCGTGATATGGGCGCGCCGGCCTTTCACGGTCACGTCATCTATGGGACGCACACACAGCCGGTCCCCGGCCTCCTGAAACGTGTCGTGGCTGATCGAGACAAAGGTGCCGTATTCCTTGTTCAGCGCCTCCAGACGGGCCGCGATGTTCACACCGTCGCCCAGCACCGTGTAGCTCATGCGTTCATGTGACCCGACATTGCCGACCAGAACCGCGTCCGAGTGAATGCCGATGCGCAAGCGCATTTCAGGCGCATCCTCGGCGCGCCATACCTTGTTGTGGGCCTCCATGTCGCGCTGCACGCACAGCGCCGCCACACAGGCGTGCCAGGCATGATCGTCCAACGGCGCCGGCGCGCCCCAAAAGGCCATGACCCCGTCGCCCATGAACTTGTCAATCGTGCCCCGTTCCACATGGACCGACCGGGTGACCACCTCCAGCATGATCGACACGCGCTGCAGCAGATCGCGCGACGCGATACGCTCTGCCAGAGCGGAAAAGCCCTCCATGTCCGAAAAGAAGATGGTCAGAAACTTGCTTTGCCCGCCGATGTCGAGCTTTTGCTCGGAGCCCAGCAACTGGCGCACCAGTCCGACGGGCACAAATTGCGCAAAGGTCTGTACCGCCGTGTCGAGCGTTTCCACAGCGCGCGAGAGCGATGCAATCTCGCGCACCCGCGAGCGGATCGGCTTTGAGGTATCGGCCGGCTCTAGTTTGCGGATCCGTTCGACCTGACGGGACAGCTTGGCCAGCGGCGCCGCCACCCGGGCCGCGACCACATAGATAATGATCAGCTGAACTCCCACGGCGATCATCCCAACAGTCGCCATCAGCCGGTTGTTGCGGGTCAGTTCCCCCGAGAAATCGGACAATGGCGTTAGCACCATCATCCGCCAGGGCTTGCCCGAAGCGCTGGAAAAATCAGAGATCCCGACGATGTACTCCTGACCGTCGTACCTGACGGCATAGACATCGTCGCTGCCATTTCCGGGACGTTCAAGATAGGCGTTGGCCACCAGCGCATTGCCGATGTCAGTGATATGGGACAGCCGCACCGCGTCATTGTCGCTGCCATACGTGATCAGGCGATCGGACGCGGCCAATACATTGCCGCGCGCATCAAGCAGGAAGGTCAGGCTGTTGCGGCTCAGCAGGTTGCGGCTGAGATATTGCGAAAAACTGTCGAGTGTCACGTCGATCGCGATGACACCAAAGAGTTCGTCTTCGATGATGATCGGTTCCGCGACGGTAAAGCCCACCAGTCCAAAGGCCCAGAAGACTTCGGGATCCGTTGTGATCAACCCGCCGTCGCGCGCCGCCTGTTCATACCAGGGCCTTTGACGCGGGTCATATGTGCTCAGGCCAGCCGCCTGCCCCAGAATTTGCTGATCTGCATCCAGGAACACGTACTGGTCCAGCACCGGCGGGCCTTGATCCGGCTCGACCAGCCGGTAGGCGAAATGCGATCCCGGCGGCGGCAGCGTGTCAAAGACCGGCAGGTTGAGGTTGTGCAATCGCCGGGCCTGCCGGAAAGCGCCATCGGCCTCCAGGCCGATATAGGCGTTTAACGCGGTCTGGCTGTTCTGAAGGATCCGAAAGAAATAGCCCAGCGAGCGGTTGTCTGCGAAAAAACCGGCCTCTTGCCGCCCGACTTCGGCAGCGGTGGCCACCTGCGCGTCCAGTTCGTCAAACTCCGAGATGATCGCCCCGGTCGTCTCGGCCCGGAAGCGTTCCACTATCATGACGGCATGTTCATGCACAACCCGCTCTGTTGTGCGATAATTGATCTGGATAATCGACAGCAGCACCGGCAGCGTGATGATGGTGACAACAATCAGGATCGCCGGGCGCAATGGTACCGAAAACCCCGCGCGGTCGGACTCGACCCTGGCGCCGGCCGGTTCGGATGTGCGCTCCTCACTGTCTTCGCTGCGCATGCGACCGAGCCTCGGTTGTGCCGCCCGGCATCAGATTTCAATCCGGCGCGTCTCATTGCGGTGACAGGGCTGGCGCGGGGCCACCCCGGTCGTCTCTGTCTCTGGCGCCGGTTGTCTGCCGCCAGAGGCCTCAAAAAAAGCTAGCAGATCGCTGGAAACCTGCCTAGTCGCGCGCAAGGCCCGGACAAAAAAGACGGCCAAGATGCAACGATCCTGCGCAGCGCGGCCCGGCGTGTGCACTGCCAGAGGCAAAGCGGATGCAAAGTCAGACCCAGATCGGTCACCTGCGCCGGTCGCACGCCAACAGGTCACGCCAGTCAAACATCGCCCGCGTCGGCCTACCCAGCGTCAGCCTAGCCCGCGTCGGCCTAGCCCGTGTCGGCCTACCCAGCGTCAGCCAGAATAAGATCGGCTGCCTTTTCGCCAACCATAATCGCCGGTGCATTGGTATTGCCCGACGTGAGCGTCGGAAACACTGAGGCATCAGCGACACGCAGACCCGAAACCCCGTGCACACGCAGCCGCGCGTCGACCACATCCCGGGTCGGGTCCGGCCCCATCCGGCAGGTGCCGACGGGATGAAACACCGTTGTGGCCCGCGCCCGGCAATCGGCGATCACCTCCTCATCGGTGTCGACTTCGGGGCCCGGCGTAAGCTCTGCTTCGATCACCTTGGCCATGGCCGGCGCCAGCGCGAGGCGGCGCGACAGGCGGGCGGCATCCAACATGTCCTGCACGTCATGGTCGGTGGCCAGGTAATTCGGGTGGATCTCGACCGGCTCGAACGGATCGGGTGACCGGATCTGCAGATGTCCCCGGCTGGTGGGCCGGGTCGGTTGCGCACCGATCAGAAAGCCGGGAAAGGGATCGGGGTTCATCAGGGGCCGCTTGTCCGGCGGCGCCTTGGTGTAGCTGACCGGCGAAAAGAAAAGCTGAATGTTGGGCCGCGCCAGACCCGGGCGCGAGCGCACGAAACCGCCGGCCTGATTGACCCCAAGGCTCAGCGGACCGCGCCGCGTGAGCACATAGCGCAGCCCGTGCCAGAGCTTGCCATACCAGGGGTGCAACTGCTGGTTCAGCGTCGCCACCTTGGACCGGTACAGGTAGTCGATCCCCAGATGATCCTGCAGGTGCTGGCCCACGCCTGCGAGCGCCTTGCGGGTCTCAATCCCCATCCGCTGCAACAGCGCCCCCGGTCCCACCCCGGACACCTGCAACAGCTGTGGCGAGTTTACGGCCCCCGCCGCCAGGATCACCTCGCCGCGTGCGCGGGCCGTGTGGCTCCGGCCCTTCTGGTGGTATTCCACGCCCGAAGCCCGCCCGCCGTCAAAGGTCAGCCGAGTCGCCATGGCCCGCTTTTCTATCCGCAGATTGCTGCGTCCGCGCGCCGGGCGCACATAAGCCCGCGCAGTGGACATGCGAAGCCCCTTGTGCGCGGTGTTCTGATAGGTGCCGACGCCCTCCTGGCTCGCCCCGTTGAAATCCGGATTGAGCGGATATTGCAGCTCTTTGCCTGCTTCCAGAAACCGGTCGCAGAGCGGATGCAGGTCGCGGTCCAGCGTCGAGATATGCAAAGGGCCCGTGTCCCCGCGATACGCGTCTGCGCCGCGATCGTTGGTTTCGGCCTTGCGGAAATAGGGCAGCACATCATCCCAGCCCCAGCCGGGATTGCCCTGATCGCGCCAACCGTCGAAATCCTCGCGCTGGCCGCGGATGTAGACCATCGCATTGATCGAGCTCGACCCGCCCATCACCTTGCCGCGCGGCCAATACGAGGGCCGGCCATTCAGCGCGGCCACAGGCTCGGTCTCATACATCCAGTTGACGGATTTGCGGTAGAACGTCTTGCCATACCCGATGGGCATCCAGATCCACAGGCTCAGGTCATGCCCGCCCGCCTCCAGTAGCAGCACCTTGTAGCGCCCGCAGGCGCTCAACCGGTTGGCCAATACGCAGCCCGCTGAGCCAGCGCCCACGATGATAAAGTCATAGTCCGCCAATCGGCGTTATCTCCTGCAGTTACACGGCTTTCACGCCTGGGATTTAGCACGCGGACCCTAGCCTTCGATGTGCAGGCCGGGGATATCCATTTCAAAATCTTGCCCCGACCAATTGCCTGTGTCGGCGCAACCCGCGTCGGCGCAAAGAATCTACCTGCAGCTTTCTTGAAAAGGTGTTTATCGTCGCCGGGTCGGGCACCAGAAAGCAGGCGGCATGTCAGAGAAACCCATTGTGATCGTGGGCGCAGGTATCACCGGCGTCTCCGCTGCCGAATGGCTGCGCCGCGCAGGCTGTGCACCGGTCCTGGTCGACCCCATCCTGCCGGGAGATCCCGGTCAGACCTCGTTCGGCAATGCCGGCCTGATTGCGCGCGCCTCTGTCCTGCCTGTGGCCGACCCCAAGCTGGTGCGCAAGGCCCCGGCGATGCTGTTTGACCCGGATGCGCCGCTGTATCTGCGCTGGCGCTACCTGCCGCGCCTCATGCCCTGGTTGATCCCGTTTCTGCGCAACGCCCGGCCCGAACGGATACGCGAGATCTCCGAAGGCCTGAGCGCCATGACGTTTGATGCGACCGAGCAGCACCTGGCCCTGGCCGAACAGACCGGAGCCGAGGCTTTCATGAACCACGGCGACTATGTCAGCCTCTATCCCAACGAGGCCGCCTACCAGTCTGATCATCTTGGCGCCGAAATTCGCGCGCGTTTCGATTTGGAGCCCGAGCCTCTCACCCGCGACGCGCTTGAGGCGCGCGACCCGCATCTGGGTCCGGCCTATCAGTTCGGCACCCGCTACGGACAATTCGCCTGGCTCACCTCGCCGGGCCATTACGTCCGCGCCTTGTTTGATCACTATCGTCAGGCCGGCGGGGCGTTTCAGCAGGCGCGCGTGGTCGATATCACGCCCGGACCATCGCCTTCGGTGACTTTGGAGGGCGGAACCGTGCTGGCGGCGTCGAAAATCGTGCTGTCCGCCGGCGCCTGGTCCCGGCGGTTTGCCCAATCTTTGGGCATGCGGATGCGGCTTGAGGCCGAGCGCGGTTATCACGTGGCGATGGAGCACCCGAGCTTTACCGCCCCCCATCCCTATATGGTCACCGATGCAAAGATGGTGCTGACCCCCATGGCCGGCGCCTTGCGCGCAGCAGGCGTGGTGGAGTTCGCGGGTCTGGACGGGCCCGAAATCCCGGAGCCGCCGCAGCTCATTGCCCGCGCGGTCAAGCGGGTCTACCCCGATCTCGCCTTTGCGCAGGCGACCTCCTGGATGGGCCGTCGCCCCACCACGCCTGACAGCCTGCCCGCCATCGGCGAAGCCCGTGCGGCCCCCAATGTCGTCCATGCGTACGGCGGCCAGCATATCGGGCTGACGATCGGTCCCAAGATTGGCCGGCTGGTGAGCGAGATGATCGCGGGCCAGAAGACGAATTTGGACCTGGGCCTGTACAGACCGGACCGCTTCTAGGTCGGTTGACCAGTCGATGTGAGGTCCGGCTTGCTGTCTGCGGCGCGATCAACAGGCCGCCCGTATGATCCGGCGCTTCTGTCATGACTCACAAGACGCAAGAGGCACGCAAACGCCCGGTCGATGCCGCGCTGACAATCGCCGTCACAACGCGTCGGAGCGCCGACCCGACATCGCGTGTCCCGCGATGATCGGCCTCAGGTGTCCTTGCGGCGATCCTGCCCAAAGGTCTGAACCAGCACCATCAGGAACGTCGTCAGCAAAATCAGGATCGTCGAGATAGAGGCAATCGTCGGATCGATCTGATCTCTGAGCGCGTTGAACATGTTGCGGGTCAGCGTGGGATTGTCGCCCCCGGAGATAAACATTGCCACAACCACTTCGTCAAAGGACGTGAGGAACGACAGCAAAGCGCTTGTAACCACGCCAAATTTGATCTGCGACAGGGTCACTGTCAGAAAAGCCTTCCAGCGTGGCGCGCCCAGCGAACGTGCCGCGTTTTCCTGGCTCATGTCATAGCTCTTCAAGGCCGCGCCGGTGACGATCACAACCAGCGGCAAAGCCAGCACTGTATGGGCAAAGACCAGCCCGGCGATGGTGTAAAGAAGCTTCAGCTGCACATAGGCGTAAAAGACGCCAATCGCGACCAGCACCACCGGCACCATCATCGGCGTCAGCATCAGGACAAAGGCCGCCCGCACATAGGACACGCTGGAGGCATGCAGACCATAGGCCGCCAGAACACCGACCGGCGTGGCCACCAGCATAGTCAGACACGCCACCTTGACCGAGGTCCACGTGGCCCGCATCCACTCCGGCGAATTGAAGTAGAACTGATACCAACGGGTGGACCAGTTCTCGGGCGGAAACTCAAGATACTGGCTTTCCGAGAAAGACATCGGAATCACGATCAGCGTCGGCGCCACCAGCAGCACCATGATGATCACGGACAGGATATAGAGCCAAAGCCGCTGACCATGGGTGATCTGGGTCTCGGTCGCCGGGCGGGAGAACCAGCTCATTTCTGGTTCCCCCCGGCGATTGTATCGAGGTTGAAAAACCGTGAGGCGATCCAGAGCACGGCCATGGTCAGCACCAGAAGAACCACGCCCAGGGCGCTCGCCGCGCCCCAATTCACGAAGAGCTCAATGTTGGACACGATCTGCATGGACACCAGGATGACAGTGCCACCGCCGAGCACCGCCGGTGTCACGAAAAAGCCCAGACAGAGGATAAAGACCATCAGCGCCCCGGCCGAAAGCCCCGGCATGGTGAGCGGAAAGAACACGTCCCAAAAGGCACGGCGCGGGGCCGCGCCGAGATTGGACGCCGCTTTCATCAGATCCCTATCGATGGCCTTCATCGAGCCATAGACGGGCAGGATCAGGAAAGGCAGCATGATGTGAACCATCCCGATCAGCGTGCCGGTCATGTTGTGAACGAGCTTCAGCGGCTCTTCCCAAAGCCCCAGGTTGATGCCCCAAGTGTTCACAAGTCCTTGCTTTTGCAACAAAACGAGCCATGCATAGGTGCGCACCAGAAGCGACGTCCAGAACGGCAGCAGCACCGTGATCAGACCCAGATTGGCCCAGCGGTCGGGCAGCTGGGACAGGAAATAGGCCAGAGGATAGCCAATCAGGATGCACAGCGTCGTGGTCATCAGACTGACTTCGAAGGTCGTCGCAAAGATCCGGCGGTAGGATTTGCGCTCAATCATGCGCTGGTAGTTCTCCAGCGAAAAGCTGCCATCCATACCGATAAAGGAGACGTAGAAGAGCCATCCGACCGGAATCACCAGGATCACCAGGATCAGCAGAAGCGCCGGCGAGGCCAGCCCGAAGAGCGCGAGGCGCTCCATTATGCCATCGCGGCGCAGACCGGCCTCGTTGCGGCGCGGCTCAGAGGCGTCACCCTTGGCCAGCGTCTCCTGGTCAATGCCGGTGACAGACATCTCAGGCCTCCCCCGCATCGATCAGAACACTGTCCTCGGGCGCCAGACCCAGGGTGACCGGCGCTCCGGGGGCCGGCAGGTCTGCGGTTCCGCGCATCGGTCCGCGCAACGCGATCAGCGTGTCATCGGCCAGGCGCGCATGCAGCAGATAGCTGTCGCCCTGATAGACCACGTGGGTGGCCGTCGCCGAAAAGACGTTCATCGCATCGTTGGGCGCGTCCAGCAGGACAATCCGCTCGGGGCGGATCATCAGTTGCAAGGCCTCGGCTTGCGGCAAGGGTCCGTCGACTTTCAATCCCGTGTCATGATAGGCGACGCCACCATTGGCCCGCGTGACATCCAGAAAGGTGCTTTCGCCGATGAAATCCGCGACAAAACGGTTGGCGGGACGCTCGTAGAGATCGCGCGGTGTCGACAGCTGCATGATCCGCCCGTGATTGACCACGGCGATCCGGTCCGACATGGTCAGCGCCTCGCGCTGGTCGTGGGTGACGTAGACCGTGGTCATGCCCAGCTGGTCGTGGAGGTGACGCAGTTCGATCTGCATCTGATCGATCAGTTGTCGGGCGGACAGCGCCAGCGCGTGGCTGTCGCACGCGCCATCGTGTTTGAGCCGCGTATTCTTTTGATGGACGAACCGCTCTCGGCCCTGGACAAGAAGCTGCGCGATCAGATGCAGATCGAACTGCG
>JBCDEC010000018.1:0-30276 GCA_039179965.1 Pseudomonadota bacterium | reverse complement strand
CTCAAAAACCCACCCTTCGTGCGCTGCCTGATCGAGCGCGCTAAACGCCGCGCCGCCAGCGCCATGCACCGGGGTGAAGCTCTGACCCAGACCTACGGGCGCATAGGCTCCCGCAACCGCCTCTTCCAAGCGTTCAAACAGACGGCCCGACATCTCGCCATCGCTCAAATGCGCAACAAAATCCGCGATCGTGCCGACGAGCGGAGCACCGTCCACGCTGTCTCCAAAGACCATCGGAGCGGCAAAGGTCACGCCCGGCATGGCCGCGATTTCGGTGTAGTCGGCGCCGGAGACCAGTCCCATCGCGCCCGGGCGCAGGTAGACAGTCGCCAGAAGCGCCGTGGTTTCATTGCCCGGCGCCGCCACGATCAGATCGAATTTTCCGGCCGCTGCAGCTGTACCAGTCCGCAGACCGCGTTCCTGCGCCAGAAGTGCGATGCCACAGCCCATCGACAGGGCGATCAGGAGCACAAACAGCGCATTCGCACCGCGGAACCGCCACAGCATGGCCCGCACCAGGGGCCAGGGCTGACCATGCCGCAGCACCCATCCGCCAATCGCCCCGGCGGGCGTCAGCAGAATCAGCAGCCAGAGCGCATCTTGCACCGGTGCCGCCAAACCGTCCCACAGAGCGCTCATGTGGTGGGGTTCTCCGCCACCAACCGCCCATCCAAAAGCGTCACCACCCGATCCATGCGCGCCAGCAAACCGGGGTCGTGACTGGCCACGATCAGGGTGCGGCCTTGCGGACGGATCGTCTCCACCAGCGTCGCGCAGACCTGATCCGCCATCTCTCGCGGCAAGTTGGCAGTCGGTTCATCAGCCAGCAGGATTTTGGCGTCATTGGCCAGCTCGCGCGCGATCCCGACGCGCTGGCGTTCCCCGCCGGAGTAGCTGTCCACGGGACGTTGCGGATGGCGGACCTCCAATCTGTGCAACAGATCCCGGGCCCTTTGGCGCAGGCCCGCGCGCTCCTGCGCCGGGGTGAAAAGCGCGGGCAAGGCCGCGTTTTCGAAACCGCTCAACTCCTCAAACAACAGAAAGTCCTGAAACACGAAACCAATCTCGGCGGCCCGAAACGCGCCGCGCTGATCCGGTGTCAGTGACATCAGATCCGTTCCATGCCACACCACCTTGCCTACGGCTGTGTCAAACAGACCGGCCAGAGCGAACAGAAGCGTGGACTTGCCCGCACCCGAGGCCCCGCGCACCCCCAAGGATTGCCCTGCCTCCAGGCGCAGGTCGTCAATTGACACAAGCGGACTGGCACCCTGCCCCGGCACGGCAAGGCCGCTAACGCTCAGAGCCTCGGGCATCTTTTCATCGGACTGAAATACACAGACGCATGTAACAGGCGCCTTTCGTTCTAATGCTTTGCGGGCGTCCCGCTCTTGTGATCACAAACGCGGACATGACTTCGGGCTCTGGTGTCTGAGCCTAGGCTGAACCAGCGCGATCCGCTTGTCCAGATGGCCGTCATACGCCGCTCGGAACCCCTGCCGCGCCTAGACGGTGATGTGAGGGATGGCTGCTTGAAAACGCGGGCGGATCTGCCACTCTCGATCCCAAAGGCGAGGCTGCCGGATCATCGGGAAAGGATGTCATGCTGACGTTTCTGTTCATACTCTGTCTCCTGGCCGGCCTGATCGCCGCCGTTTTGGCCTGGGGGGCCTCAAAGACGCGGCCGTTCGCGGCACAATCCGAAGCGCTGGTGCCACAGGCGGGCCAGGTTATGGCTGTGCCCGGGGGGGCCATCCACTTCCTAGACCTCGGCCCACGGGACGCCCCGGTTCTGGTGATGATCCACGGGCTGGGAGGGTACCTGCAGCATTTCACCTATGCGATGACATCGCTGCTCGATCAAGACTACCGCATCATCGTGCTTGACCGCCCGGGCTGCGGCTACTCGGACCGGGACGACGAGGCACAGGCGGCGTTGACCGAGCAAGCCCGAATGATCTGGGCCCTGCTCGACACGCTTGAAATCAAGCGCCCGGTCCTCGTCGGCCACTCGCTTGGCGGTGCCGTCGCGCTTGCCATGGCCCTTGCCCGACCAAAAGAAACCGCCGCCCTGGCCCTTTTGGCGCCGCTGACACATCCAAACGAGGCGGGCGCATCGGTTTTTGCGGGCCTGAACATCCCAAACCCTCAGATCCGCAAGATCTGGGCGCGAACTTGGGCGCTGCCGCTGGCCCGGCGCCATGCGGTCGACACGCTCCACACAATCTTTGCCCCCGAATCCTGGCCCGAGGATCTTATGGTTCGTGGCGGTGCCGCTCTTGGATTGCGGCCAAAATCCTTTCTCGCGTCGGTGGAGGATTTTCTGGCCTCGCACGGTATCGCAGACCTTCAACCGCGCTATGGCGCAGAACTCGACATGCCCGGAGGCGTTTTGTGCGGAGCCCCGGACGCGATCCTGGACCCCGAGCTACAGGGTCGGCCCATGCAGGAATATGGTTTTATTTTCAAACTCCTGCCGGATCGCGGCCATATGCTGCCCATCACCGCGCCGCGGGATTGTGCTGCCTTTGTCCGCCAAATTGCACAGACTGCGGACTAGGGGCGTCCGGCGTTTCGGGGGCGGGTCGTTAAAAACATCGCATTAAGGTCGTCGAAGGACTTCGGGTCTAAAGCCAGAGCGCTGATAGACGCGAGGTAGGAGTCGTTTCATGCGCGGCGTGACTTTGGCGGCCGGTTCGGCCGCGACCGCAAATCCGGCGATTGCCGTTGAAATGACGTTTGCCAGCGCGGCGCGCGTCGACCCGACGATCCCTCCCATGGCAGTGGGCCACATGGCGCCCTATGCCCGTCCGGGTCAGCCCGGGATGTGCCGCATTGTTGGCCATGCGACGTGTCACGCAGGTGAGGCCGGTCGGATCATGACCACAGCCGGTTTGGCTGTGTTGCGGCAACAGACTGACCGTTCGGGTGACATCGACCCCTACCGCAATGCCGCGCGCGGCACAGGCGCCAACCCGTTCCGAACCGGCCCGATTTTTCCAACCTGTGCAGGCCTGAAGAGTTTGTCCTGGATGCGCGATGCGACCCGCATCGCCGTCAGATCTGGGACAATTGGCACACAACCCAAAACATCGCTGTGATCGCGGAGAGACCAAAGATGACTGAACAAAAAAAGCGAATCGGATTTCCGGTGTTTTTGAAGGCCCTGCTGTTGGTGTTGGTCAGCGCCACCTCCATGACGGCCATCAACTCCCTCCAGTCCTCCAAACTGATCCATGAGTTGGCACATGCGCAGATGGCAGATCACTTACTGTTGTCAACGCAGAGCATTGCTGATCAGTCTGCCGGCGCTCTCCGGTTCGCCAAGACCGAAAGCATCTCCAACAGCTTTGACAGCTTGTATGGAAAAAACCACGACACGCTGTTGGGCGCCGTCGCTTATGATGATGCGGGCAGTGTTCTTTATAGCTCCGACACCGCGTCGGGCGCGCATGCGAGCCTGCTGGGCGAATTGGCTCAGAGAGCCTTGAGTTCCGGGCAAATTCAGTACGATCCGACCGGTCTCCTGGTGGCCATTCCAGTGATCACCGGCAACGAAAACGCAACGGTGGGTGTCATTGCAACAAGCTGGTCGTTGGACCCTTTGCAAGCCATGGTGAGCGCAAAGACACAGAGAATCTGGCTGACGACCCTGGCGTTTCTGGTGGCAGGGCTAGCCGTAACAGCCGTGCTGATGCGTCGTTGGGTATCCCGTCCTTTGACGGAAGTTGCGCAAATGATGTTGCGGGTCTCTGACGGCGAGTTGGATGTGGAAGTCCC
Organism: Pseudomonadota bacterium; assembly: GCA_039179965.1. Classification (GTDB taxonomy): domain Bacteria; phylum Pseudomonadota; class Alphaproteobacteria; order Rhodobacterales; family Rhodobacteraceae; genus Marinibacterium. The sequence goes on along the minus strand of JBCDEC010000018.1, from coordinate 26,496 downwards.
GCATGTCAGAAAATCGGACGAGGTCGGCAAGATTGCGCGGGCCTTGGAGGATCAGCGCCAGAAGCTGATTTTGGCCCAGGAGGCCGATGCACTGGCGAAAGCCGCCGCGGCCCGGGCCGAGGCTGCCAATGATGAGATTGCCCGACAGCAGGAACAGCAGCATGCGGCGGTGTCTGCGATCAGCGAAGGGCTCGAGCGCCTGGCGGAAGGGGATCTCACCTGTGAGATCTCGCAATCCTTCGGCGAGGAATACGAGATGCTGCGGGCGCATTTCAACAAGACATTGAACCGGCTCAACGCAGCCATGGTCACGGTCCGCAACAATGCGCAAAGCATTTTGAACGGTTCGGAAGACATCAGCCGGGCGTCGGACGATCTGTCCGGCCGCACCGAATCGCAGGCCGCGACTCTGGAAGAGGCGGTCGCCGCGCTGGATGAACTGACGACCAGCATCAAATCGGCCGCGGATGGGGCCAAGGAGGTCGAAGGCATTGTCCTGAAGGCGCGGTCTGATGCGGATCGCTCAGGCGAAGTTGTGGACAGCGCCGTAAACGCGATGACCGAAATTGAGACCAGTTCCAATCAGATCCAGCAGATCATTGGCGTGATCGATGACATCGCGTTTCAGACCAATCTGCTGGCGCTGAACGCGGGCGTGGAAGCTGCCCGCGCTGGCGAAGCCGGCAAGGGCTTTGCCGTTGTGGCCACGGAAGTGCGCGCTCTGGCCCAGCGATCCTCAGAGGCCGCCTTGCAGATCAAATCGCTGATCGGCGGCGCATCCGAACAGGTCGAGCGCGGCGTCGGTCTGGTTGGGCGCACAGGCGAAGCGCTGACCTCGATCGTGGCACAAGTGAACGACATCTCAGAACATGTGTCGCGGATCGCCACCAGTGCACGTGAGCAATCCGAAGGCCTGGTTGAAGTGACCGCCGGGATGAACCAGCTGGACGGTGCGACCCAGCAAAATGCCGCCATGGTGGAACAATCGACGGCGGCAACCCACAGCCTGAAGGCGGAATCGCAGGAACTGACAGAGCTTGTGTCCAAGTTCAGGACGGACAGCGACGCGCAGCTGGACAAGTCGGCCTTTGTGGCCTGAACCTCAGCGTGCATTGCTGATATGCCACACCTTAATGGTGTTGCGGGCTTGCCTTCGCTTTCTGCAGAGCACATATTTTGACACGCGACCGTTACCGCATCTCGACCCACTGTATCCGTGCTCCGGCTTCAGTTTCGATTGCTAAGACTGACGCCGGGCCGCCGAACGCTTCGGGCGGCATTAAAACAGGAGACCACGGAACATGCCCACTGGCACCGTGAAATGGTTCAATTCGACGAAGGGGTTTGGCTTCATTGCACCGGACGAAGGCGGCAAGGACGTCTTTGTACACATTTCAGCCGTTGAACGCGCTGGACTGACCGGACTGAAGGACAACCAGAAAGTAAACTACGCTCTGCGCTCGGGCCGCGACGGTCGTGAAAGCGCCGACGAACTGGAACTCGTCTGATGAAGGCGCAGGCGCGCCAGCGAATCGCGCCTGCGTCACCCTCCCGATAGCGGCCTGCTGGCCGTCTGACCCGCCACAACTGCTTCAATTTCCGCGCTTTTGGCGGCCATCCTCTGCGGATATCCGGTTTTTTTGGGTGGGACCGGCCAAACCCACGCGGTCGTGAGCATCTCAAACCTGCCTAGATCTTGACCAATTGGCGACGAATTCGCGATACAAGGTGAGCAGTAACGATGGAGTCCGTGCATGCTCACACGTCGCACATTCATGGCCGCAACCGCCGCCAGCGCAGCTTTGCCCGCTATGGTCGAAGCCCAGACACTTGGATTCGAACCCACACCTCAAGAGGTTCGGATCAAGACGGCGTATGAGCCGAACCAGATCCTGGTTCTTCCGCGCGCCTTCTACCTTTACTACGTCACCGAGCCTGGCAAGGCGATCCGGTATGGCGTGGGCGTCGGCCGGGCCGGCCTGGAATTCACGGGATCGGCCGTCATCGGCGCCAAAAAGGAATGGCCGACCTGGCGCCCGACCAACGAGATGATTGAGCGCGATCCGGTGGCGTACGGGCGCTTCAAGGACAACGACTATGTCCAGCCCGGAGGCCCGGGCAACCCGCTTGGCGCGCGTGCGCTCTACCTGTTCGAGAACGGGCGCGACACGTATTTCCGCATTCACGGTACAACCGCGCCCAGCACCATCGGTCAATCCGTCTCCAACGGATGCATTCGCATGCTGAATGAACATGTGGCTGACCTTTATGGCCGCGTGCCGATTGGAACGACGGTGACGGTGCTCTGAGCCCCTAGTCCGCGCCCCAGTCCACATCGTTTGCAGGTTCGACGGTCAAACGGCCGTCGGGCCACGGCACCATAAGGCGGGCGACTTCGGCCTCTGAACCAGAGAGCCACATCTCGACATCCGCCAGATCCAGGATGACTGCCATGCGGTGGTGAATATCCACGACATCCGCATTGGGCTCGCAGGTCACGGTGGCAATTTGCGCGAGTTGCTGCCCGCCCGGCGCAGACCAGACATCAAAGACCGCCGCAAACCACAAAAACCCGCCATCACTCGGCCGAATGCGCCAAGCGGTTTTCCGCCGCGTTGCCCCCGTCCATTCATACCAGCCTTCGACTGGCAGAACCGCACGCCGGACCCCAGCGAAGGCCGTTTTGTCAAACACCGTCTCGGAGCGCGCGTTCACAATCGTCTCCATCACGGGGCGTCCGCGCGCATTTATGCGGCCCACGGGGATCATGCCCCAACGCATCCGCTGCAACCCCAATGCGGTCAATGCGACCACAGACTGGCCTGGCGCGATGTTCCTGCGCGCCGGCTCATCGGCCACAGGATCCACCGAACACCCGGCGGCTTTGGCCAGAAGCTCCATCGGCTGCGTCTGATAGACCCGTCCCGGCATGGATCACTCCTGCGATTGCGCCACAAGCTCCAGAACCGCCGGCCCCAGACCGTCAACGATCAACGCAACGGCCTCAGCGTTGGGATGCAATCCATCGGCCTGAAGATAGCTGCGCAAACCCGCCACATCCTCGGTCACGGCTTCCAGTCCCGCAAAAAAGCTGTCGGCGTACAGCGTGCCATATTCGGAGGACAGGTCAGGATAGATCGAGTCAAACGCCTGCTTGTAGTCGGCCCCATAATTCTGCGGCGCCGCAAACCCAACCAGCAGCACGGGAACGTCGCGGGCCGCGGCCGCCTGCAGGATGGTATCGATGTTGGCCCGACTGGTGGCCGGATCGAGACCGCGCAGCAGATCGTTCCCACCCAGCGCCACGATCATGCCCTGGACGTCGTCAGACAGCGTCCAATCCACCCGCGCGGCACCACCGGCCGTCGTGTCACCGGACACCCCGGCGTTGATCAGCCGGACATCCGCTCCCTGCGCGATCAGCCAGCGTTCCAGTTGCGGCACAAACCCGTCTTCCACCGGCAGCCCATAGCCCTGCGTCAGACTGTCCCCCAGGGCTGCGATTACGACCTCTGCGCGGGCCAGCCCAGACCAGACCAAAACCAACGCCAATGCCCATCCGATCTTGCGCATATGCTTCGATGCTCCATATCCCTCAACAGACTGACACAGGAAATGCCATGCCCGTCCTCTCTCTGCAGAATGCCGCGCTGTCGCTGGAAAGCAATGCCGGGCGCATCGACATCCTTCATGGGATCACCATGGAGGTTGTGGAAGGTGAAACGCTGGGGCTCGTCGGGCCATCCGGCTCCGGCAAGTCATCGCTTCTGATGGTGATGGGCGGATTGGAGCAGGCCACCGGCGGAACGATTCTGGCCCTCGGTCAGGATCTGACTGCCATGGACGAAGATGCGTTGGCGCGATTCCGGCGCGACACGATGGGCGTGGTGTTCCAGTCGTTCCATCTTATTCCGACTATGACGGCGCTGGAGAACGTGGCCACGCCGCTGGAGCTTGCCGGAGCCGAGGACGCCTTTGACCGCGCCTCCTCCGAGTTGGAGCGAGTCGGTCTGACCCACCGCGCCGATCACTATCCGGCGCAATTGTCCGGTGGCGAGCAGCAGCGCGTTGCGCTGGCCCGGGCCTCGGCGCCGCGCCCCAAACTGTTGCTGGCGGATGAACCGACGGGAAATCTCGATGCCACCAACGGGGCAGCCATCATGGATCTGCTTTTTGAATTGCGGGACGTGCACGGCGCGACCCTGGTTCTGGTCACCCATTCGGCGGAACTGGCCGGGCGCTGCGATCGGGTCATCCAGTTGCGCGACGGTCGGATCGACGATGGGTCGGCCGAGGCCGCCGCATGAGCCTGCCCGTCGCGGCCCGCTTTGCGCGTCGAGAATTGCGGGGCGGTCTGCGCGCCTTTCGGATCTTTCTGGCCTGCCTGGCGCTCGGTGTCGGAGCAATCGCTGCCGTGGGCACGGTTCGCGCGGCCATTGAAGCCGGTCTGGAACGCGAAGGCGCAGCGATCCTGGGCGGCGATGCCGAGATGGAATTCACCTACCGCTTTGCCACGGCGCAAGAGCGTGCGTGGATGGAGGCACGATCCGACCGGGTCTCCGAAATCGCCGATTTCCGGTCGATGGCCGTTGTCACCCGCGATGGCGTTACCGAGCGTGGCCTGACCCAGGTCAAGGCGGTGGACGGCGCGTATCCGCTGTTAGGCGCGCCGGAGATGTCGCCCGAAATCCCCTTGTCAGACGCGCTTGACGGCGCCGATGGGCGCCCGGGCATCGTGATGGACCCTGTGTTGATCGACCGCCTCGGCCTGTCGATCGGGGATCGGGTGGCGCTTGGCACACAAGACTTCACCCTCACCGCCGCCCTGCTCAGCGAACCCGACAGCGCGTCCGGCGGGTTTGGTCTTGGCCCGCGCACGATCGTTCGGCGCGCAGATCTGGAAGGGTCGGGTCTGCTTGCCCCTGGCACGCTCTTTTCCTCGAAGTACCGGCTGGACCTGCCGGAGCGCGCAGACCTCGACGTCGTCCAAAAAGACGCCCAGGCGGCCTTTGAAACCTCTGGCCTGCGCTGGAGCGATGCCCGCAATGGCGCACCCGGGGTCAGCGAATTTGTCGACCGGTTGGGCGCGTTTCTGATCCTCGTGGGACTGTCGGGCCTCGCCGTCGGGGGCGTTGGCGTCTCGGCTGCCGTCCGCGCCTATCTCGCGACCAAGACCTCCACGATTGCCACGCTGCGCACGTTGGGCGCGGACCGTGCGACGATCTTTCAGACCTATTTCATTCAGATCGGCGTGCTGTCGGTGATCGGCATCGCGCTTGGCCTGCTTCTGGGCCTTGTGGTGCCTTTGATCCTGTCGCCACTGATCGACTCGCAATTGCCGGTGCCGACCGCCTTTTCCGTCGATCCCGCACCGCTGGCCGAGGCTGCGCTCTACGGTGTTCTGACAGCCTTTATCTTCACGCTTCTGCCTCTGGCGCGGGCGGAAGACATCCGGGCCGCCACGCTGTTTCGCGATGCGCTGGCGGCCGCGCGCCTGCTGCCGCGCCCGCGGTTTCTCGTGGCGCTAGGGCTGGCGCTGGCGGCCCTTGTCGGATCCGCCGCCTGGTTCAGCGGAACCCTGTGGCTGACGCTCTGGACCACCGGGGGCATCTGCGGTGCGCTCCTGATCCTGGCGCTCGCCGCGTGGGGAATCCGGTCCGTGGCCAAACGGGCCGCGTTCTGGGCCCGGGGCCGGCCGACCTTGAGATGGGCTCTGGCAGAGATCTCAGGAACCCGCGAGGGGGCAGGGTCTGTGGTTCTGTCCCTCGGCCTGGGCCTTTCGGTTCTGGCGGCCGTCGGACAAATTGACGGCAATTTGCGCAATGCGATCACAAACAACCTCCCCGACGTCGCGCCATCCTTCTTCTTCGTCGATATCCAGAAGGACCAGATGCCGGACCTCGCCGCGCAGCTGAAGGCCTTCCCGGAGGTCTCCCGCCTGGACAGCGCGCCGATGCTGCGCGGTATCATCACCAGGATAAACGGCATGCCCGCACGCGAGTTTGCCGGGGATCATTGGCTGGTCGAAGGAGATCGCGGCGTGACCTACTCCGGCCCGCTGCCCGACCGGACACGGATCACCGAAGGCGAATGGTGGGGCACGGACTACGCCGGACCGCCGCTTGTCTCGGTCGCGGATGAAGAGGCCCGCGAGATCGGATTGCAGATCGGCGATACGATGACCGTCAATATTCTTGGGCGCGATTTCGAAACGACCGTTGCGAGCTTCCGCGAAGTCGATTTCTCGACAGCCGGCATGGGCTTCACGCTGGCAATGAACCCGTCGGCCATCGCCGCTGCGCCGCACTCTTTCATAGCCACCGTCTATGCCGACGCCGATATCGATGCAGCCATCCTGAGGGACGTCGGCGCGGCCTTCCCGAATGTTACCGCGATCCGCGTGCGTGACGCCATCGAGCGCGTGGCCAGTGTGCTGTCGGGCCTGGCTGCGGCCACGACCTATGGTGCCATGGCCACGTTGCTCACCGGTTTCCTGGTGTTGATCGGCGCCGCCGCCTCCGGCGTGAGCGCGCGCACCTATGAGGCCGCCGTGCTAAAGACGCTGGGCGCACCCCGCAGCCAGATCCTGGCAAGCTTTACCCTGCGGGCCGCGATCCTGGGTGCCGCTGCAGGCGTCGTGGCGCTGGTTGCCGGGATCGCCGGCGGATGGGCCGTCTGCTTTTTCATCCTCGACACCGATTATGCGGTGATCTGGTCGTCCGCGCTGATCATTGTCACCGGTGGGATCGCCGCGACGCTTCTGGCTGGCATCGCCTATGCCTGGGCGCCGCTGGCGGCCCGCCCCGCCCGAATCCTGCGCGCCACGGAGTAGCCCAATGCCCGACCCCTTCTTTTTTGGCTATGGCAGCCTGGTGAACCTTGCGACCCATTCCTACACGGACGCCCATCCGGCCAGGATCCGTGGCTGGCGGCGGGCCTGGCGCTATACAACCATGCGGGAGATCGCATTTCTGACCGTGGTCCCCGACCCGGATGCCGAGATCGACGGCATGATCGCCCATGTGCCGGGCGATGACTGGGCGGATCTGGACCGGCGCGAATGGGCCTACCAGAGGCACCCGGTGACCCCACAGGTGGCCCACCCCGTTTCACGGGCGCTGGAGATCGCGATCTATGCGGTGCCCGAGGCCGACCAGCACCGGCCCGACGTGCCGCACCCGATCATGATGAGCTACCTGGACGTGGTCATTCAGGGCTATCTGCAGGTCTTTGGAGAACAGGGTGTCGACCGCTTCTTCGCCACCACCGATGGCTGGCAGAGCCCGGTCCAAAACGACCGGGCCGCGCCCCGGTATCCCCGCCACCAGAACCTGACCCGCGATGAGCAGGCCCTGGTTGACGACAAACTCGCGGCCTGCGGCGTGCCGATCACAACCAGCTGAGACCGGTCTGACGCCTAGAACGTCTTGTTGACCTTCTGCATCAGCGGCATGAGGGCGGCCATCTCCGGCCCCCGTGCCTGCCCGGTCAATGCCATGCGCAGCGGCATGAACAGCGCTTTGCCCTTGCGGCCGGACTCGTGCTTCACAGCCGTGGTCCAGGCGCTCCAGGTGGTCTCGTCATAGGGCGGCTCGGGCAGCAGCCCGAAAGCAAAGGCGATGAAGTCGCGGTCGTCCTCGGCCACATCCGGCACCGCTCCGTCGCGCAGCCGCGCCCACCAGGGCTGCAGATCGCGCAGCGTGGTGACATTCTCTTTCATCACCGCCCAAAACGCCGGTGCCAGATCCTCGGGCACGCCCAGGGCGGCCACCTCAGAGGCCACGGCCTCAAGCGGCAGGGTCTGCAGGTAGCGCGCGGTCAGAGGATAAAGATCGTCGACATCGAATTTCGTCGGCGCCGCGCCGAAGCGCGAGATGTCAAACCCCTCGATCAGGGCGTCCATCTCTGTGCGCAGTTCCACCGGATCGGCCGAGCCCAGGCGCGCCATAAGGCTCAACAGGGCCATCGGCTTGACGCCCGCTTCGCGCAGATCGCGCAAGGCCAGGGTGCCCAGCCGCTTGGACAAGGCCTCTCCCTGCGGCCCGGTCAGCAGCGAGTGATGCGCAAAGCGCGGGCAGGCCCCGCCAAGCGCCGCGATGATCTGGATCTGTGTCGCCGTGTTGGTCACGTGATCGGCGCCCCGCACCACGTCCGTCACCCCCATCTCGGTGTCATCGACCACCGAGGCAAGCGTATAGAGCACCTGTCCGTCCTGTCGGATCAGCACCGGGTCCGAGACGCTTGCCGCGTCAATGGAGGTCTCTCCCAAGATCCCGTCCACCCATTCGATCCGGTCCTGGTCGAGCTTGAACCGCCAGACGCCTTCACCACGTTCGGCCCGCAATGCGTCTTTCTCAGCCTCCGACAAGGCCAGAGCCGCCCGGTCGTAGACCGGCGGCCGCCCCATGTTCAGTTGCTTCTTGCGCTTCAGATCCAGTTCCGTCGGCGTCTCCCAGGCCTCATAAAACCGGCCCATCTCGCGCAACCGATCCGCGGTATCGCGATACAGGTCCAGACGCTCTGACTGACGCTCCACCCGGTCCCAGGTCAGGCCCAACCACGCAAGATCTTCTTTCACCGCATCGACATAGGTGTCCTTCGACCGCTCCGGGTCGGTGTCATCGATGCGCAGAATAAAGGTCCCGCCGGCCTGTCGCGCGATCAGGTAGTTCATCAGCGCGGTCCGCAGATTGCCCACGTGAATATAGCCGGTGGGAGATGGCGCAAAACGGGTGGTGGTCATGTCAGCCTCCTGGATGCCGCGATGTCTCACGCAGAGCCGGAAATGTCCACATCACGTCCATGACACGTCGGGTAGATCGGGGGCAAATCGGGGGCAGATCGGGGAGAGCGGGGGGCAGATCGGAACTTGAGACCCGGCTCAGGTTGACTCCACCGGCCAGCGCTGGCCCAAGTCCCGCAGTCCTGCACGCACCAACTCGGCCAGAACGTCCATGTCGATGTCGGCGAGCCTGTTCACATAAAGGCAGGACTTGCCGATCTTGTGTTTGCCCAACCGGCCCAGGATCTCGCCGAAATCGGCGTATCCCGGCATGATGTAGATCGACATCGACGCCTTGCGCGGTGAGAACCCGGTCGCAAGCGTGTCGCCTTCGCGCCCGGAAGCATAGACGTAGTGATAGCGCCCATAGCCCACAATGCTGGGCCCCCACATCCGCGGCGCAAACCCGGTCACATCGCGAAAGAAGCGCTCCAGCACCACGGCATCTGCCGCCCGGCGCGCCGGCTCCACCTGCGCCAGAAAATCCGCCACAGACCCGCCGGTCTCGGTCGTCTTGTTGCCACTCATTGCCACGTCCTGCTTCTTTCTTTTTCAAAATGCCCCGGAACCGCCCTCCTCATCCGCGCCGATCACAAAAAGTTGAAGCCTGCGGCACGCGGTCGCTGCAGACCTACCTTTGGCTAACTCACAAGGAGAACCACTCATGTCCCTTTCCATTTCCCGCCGGTCTGCTTTGATGGGCGGCGCGGCTCTGCCGCTGGCGGCCGCTACGGCCTCCTCCGTTCTGGCCGATGCGCATTCTCCCGCGCCCGCAGCCATGCCGCATGCGCGCAGCTTCACACTGGGCAACTTCGGCGTCACCACTCTGCTCGACGGAACGGGCCCCCGCGACAACCTGCAGGAGATGTTTGCCGAAGGCGTCGATGACGCCACGTTCGCGGAAGTGTCCGCAAACAATTTCATCTCTCCCGAGGTCGCACAGAACTATATCACCCCGACCCTCGTGGACACCGGAGCAGATACGGTGCTGTTTGACACCGGTCTCGGCCGGGGCGGCATTGCCAAGGCCCTCGCGGACGCCGGCAAGACACCCGAAGACGTCACGATTGTCGTGCTAACCCATATGCACCCCGATCATATCGGCGGATTGATGACCGAAGGCGCGCCGACCTTTCCCAATGCGCGGTATGTGGCCGGCAGTGTCGAATATGACGCCTGGAAGGCGATGGGCGAAAACCGCATCACGACCCTGATGGCCAGCAACGTGGATCCTCTCCTCGAGAAGTTGACCTTCATCGGTGACGGTGAAGATGTGGTGACCGGCGTGACAGCCATGGCCGCCTTTGGGCACTCGCCGGGCCACATGACGTATCTGATCGACAGTGACGGCCAGCGCCTCGTGCTGACGGCCGATCTGGCCAATCACTACGTCTACGCCTTCCAGGATCCGGATTGGGGCTTCAAGTTCGACGCCGACAAGGCCGCGGCCGCAGCGTCGCGGCGCCGCGTGCTGGAGATGCTGGCCTCCGAAAAGATCCCGATGATCGGCTACCACCTGCCGTTCCCGGCCGCCGGTTTTGTGGAACCCCGCGACAGTGGCTTCCGCTTTGTGCCGGTCACCTACCAGATGATGGGCTGAGCCCGGTCATCGTTCGGCGGGCCGCCTCTGGCCCGCCTCACAACTGCGCCGGTCACACCCCGCTCAGCAGACGCGCAGGTCCGTCCTCGTGAAACCGCGAGAACCGCAGCGCCCGCGCGTCTACAACCGGCGCCTGTCCTGTGACCAGATCGGCCATCAACCGCCCCGTACCGGGACCGATGCCAAAACCATGGCCTGAAAACCCGGTCGCCATGTAAAACCCGGGGACGGTCTCGATCTCTGAGATCACTGGCACGGCATCGGGTGTCACATCGATCATCCCGGCCCAACGCTCGACAATCTGCGTATCCTTGAGGGCCGGAAAGGCGCGTTTGGCCGCCTTGAAACTGGCCTGGCACCAGCGCTCCACCGGTTCGGGATCCAGAATCCGGGTCTCTTCGAACGGCGAGATCTCATCCATCGCCCAGCGCCGCCGGGTCCGGGCCTCGGTCCAGAACCGTGTCGACAGGCGGAACTCCAGCGCTTTCCACTCTGCGCGCAGCGCCGGCAAGAACTGCCGCGCCAGCCGGAAACTGTCGGGCACCAGATCGACCACGTTGCCTTCTCCGGTCGCGACGGTATAGCCGCCATCCGCCCGTTTGCGGATCGCCACATCATCGGTCCAGGCCGAGACCTCGGGGCCATTTTCGACCGGCGTGGTGCGCAACACGGTGTTCAAGACCCTCAATTGCGGCAGATCAATCCCGGCATTTCCGGCAAAGAGCCGCGACCAGGCGCCGCCGGCCAGCACCACCGCGTCACAGGCCACCCTGCCTTTTTCCGTGAACACGCCGCTCACCCGGCCAGCCGACAAATCCAGGCCACGGACCGCGCAGTGCGTCATCACATGCGCGCCCTGGTCACGTGCCCCTTCGGCAATGGCCGGCGCCGCCCATTGTGGTTCGGCCCGCCCATCGCCTGCCGTGTACAAACCGCCCGTCACGGCCATCCGGTGGCCTGGCAGCAGATCGTTGAAATCGCCCTCCTGCAGCAAACGATAGGGGATCTGAAAGGGTTCGAGATGCTTGGTCCAGGTCTCATAGCCGCTCTGGGTGCGCCCGCCTGCCGCGGCAAAGAGAATGCCACATTTGGTGTAACCCAGCTTGCGACCGACCCGCGCCTCCAAACCCTCCCAGATCCGAATTGATTCGATCATAAGCGGGATTTCACGCGGGTCTCGCAATGACAGACGGACCCAACCCCAATTGCGCGAAGACTGTTCGGCTCCGATCTCTCCCTTTTCGGCCAGCAAGACCTTTTGGCCGCGTTCGGCCAGTTCCAGAGCCGTCGCCGCGCCAATGATGCCGCCGCCGATCACAACCACATCGACAGCATCGGGCAGGGTTTCGTCGGAGGCAACGGGGGTGGGGGTGGGACCTGGCATGTCGCGCAGCTTAGCCCGCCGCCCGCCGGTGTCACGCCCCCAATTGCGACCTCGTGCGCGCCATCCTGAACACAGCCCGCGCCCCTCGCTTATCCGCCTGATATCAAGGCACCGGCAGGCAGGCATGGGCCATCCCCGCTCTTTACGTCGGTGCCCCAATAGCGCCGATTGCCTCTGCGTGTCTTGCCCCCAAAACCTGCGCCCAAGCCAGCTGCGAGGCGTTTGCGGTCCTTCACGCATGACCTGCGCATGTCCGTTTAGGCGATCTTCCGGATCCGAAAAATTGAGGCCGTGTGGTCACTTCGGATGACAACGCAAGCCATGCAACTCTGCAAGTCTCGGCGCGATTGTGATAGCCGCATGGGAGACCAAAACATGGACGCTTTACACGCGAAGGCAATGTCGGATTTGCATCTCGGATCAGCAGTGAGCGAAGATGAGTTCTATGATCGCCTCAGTTGCGACTGGCTCCACGCGATCCGGGCCATCATCCGGAAAAGACACCCGCGCCAGGCCCCAGAACCGTACGGCTTGGTCCGCGCACCACAAGACATTGAGCTTTGACACCTTATGACCCAACCGTCAGACCACAATTGCGAAAACGCCGCTCTCATGAGTGTGATTGCCCGCGAAACGGACATGTTTTTGCAACAGGATTTTGATGGCTGGGCTCAATGTTGGGTTCAGGACGAGCGAACGCGCGACGTCTGTATGTCGTCATCCTTCGGGGTCACGGTTCTGGAAGGGTGGGAAGAGCTCAGCACCTACATGCGCCAGGTCATGGGGAGTGGAGCGGTCTGCGACGTCTCCGAGATTGAACGTTTCAATGTGAACATCACGGTAAGCGGTGACATTGCTCATGTTGTGTTTGACGAACTCAAGAAGAACTCGACCGGGCAGGTTGAACGCACGCTTGAAACCAGAGCGCTGGAACGATCAGACGGGCAGTGGCGCATTTTGTACCACTCTTTTGTTCTTCGCGGGCACCAAAAAGTCGACTCGAACAGGCTGGCGGTAAACGCAAAGGGTGAAATCCTGTGCGCTCCCGACGAGGCACTTGTGCAGCTTGGAAGCCACCAGGGTCTGCAAATCTCGAACAATCGGCTGCGCGCGACAAAACCGGCATGGGACAAGATCCTCCAAGCGGGTCTGCAATGCGCCGCCGAACAGCACGGGTACTTTCAGCACTACAGATACATGTCAGAATGCGGGCGAAACTTCCGACTTCCAATCGTTTTGGGCGAAACTGACGACGGAAGCGTGGCGGTGTGCGTGCTCTTTGTCAGAGACGGGCAAACGTTTGTCGAAACTCAGGATGACGGCGACGTTGATGCGCGTTTGAGCGTTGCCAAACAAGTCTTTGGACTGTCCGAAGGGCAGATGGTCCTGGCACAACGCATTGTCTGTGGTGACAACCTCAAGACTGCATCGAACACACTCGACATCAGCATCAATACAGCAAGAACACACCTGTCTCGCATCTACGTAAAAACCGGTGTTAGTTCTCAAACGGCGCTGGTGCGGACCCTGCTGAGCGTCGGATAACGCCATAAAGGTTTCTGGCTGCACCCATCATTCGTGTATCTCGTTGCATCTGTCGCTCTGGACGCGCAGTGAGGATCCGCTGCCCTTGGCTGCAAGATTTGCGATGCGGGACAAAGTGGTTCCGCTGTGCCTATAGTGATCGCGATGCTCTCGGCGCCGGGACTTTTGGCGCAAGACCTAGGTCAGCAGGCAACCGAAATTCAGTGGAGCACGATTTTGCGTATACGACTAGGCTGCCGGCTGTCATTCCAACTCGCCGCCCCGACGCCGATGATACTGTTGCTCAACGTGCATTATTCGCGTGCGAGCGATCTCGAACAACCCGATCTCCTGGTGACGGATCCCGGGGTGCCAGTCGAGGCCTATCGCGATGGCTTTGGCAATTGGTGCAACCGGATCTTGGCGCCCGCCGGGGCGGTCACACTCTCCACCAACGGTGTTATCAGGGACAACGGCATGTCCGACCCGGTCGATCAGTCCGCCGCGCAGATCCCCGTAGAGCAGCTTCCCACCGATGCCCTGACCTATCTGCTTCCCAGCCGCTACTGCGAGACCGACGTCATGGCGGACTTCGCCTGGAAGCAGTTCAGCGATGACCCTCCGGGTTGGCCCCGTGTTCAGGCGGTGTGCAATTTCGTGCACAATCACATCCGCTTCGGCTACGAACATTCACGCCCGACCCGGACCGCCGTGGAGGCGCTGAATGAAGGTGTCGGTGTTTGCAGGGATTACACGCATCTTGCGGTCACGCTGTGCCGGTGCCTGAATATTCCCGCGCGGTATTGCACCGGATATGTCAGCGACATCGGTAAACCACCGCCCTACCCGCCGATGGACTTCGCGGCCTGGATGGAGGTGTATCTGGGCGGGAGATGGTGGGTTTTCGACCCGCGCAACAACGACATCCGCTTTGGCCGCGTTCTCATTGCCCATGGACGGGACGCCGCAGATGTGCCCCTCACCCACAGTTTCGGACAGAGCGAACTCAAGGGCTTCGAGGTCTGGATCGACAAAATCGAGGAAGAGGCCGACCAGTCTTCTGGACAGCACAGCTCACCCTGACCGCTCTGGCCTCCAAGGCGACCCGGGCAGCGTAGTCCAACCATGCCGGCTGGCGGAACGACTCTGGCTATCCGCAGTCGATGGGGCGATGGGGCGATGGTCGCTATCTCTATGCGAAGGGGCCATTCGCTCCAGTCGAGCGCGGGTCGCTCGCAGCATCCGGTAACCAGCACGAGTGCCCCCAAGCTGCCCTTCTATCCAAACAGAGTTCTAAAACGCGATCTTGTACTGGGGCCGGCCAGCAAAGCCCCGATCCATGTGGTGTTGGAATCGGTGGCATAGTAGCCTCGCGTGGCAAGCATCTCCGATGAACGGCAGCTGAAGTGTTGCGTGACATCCAAGCGGTTGCGCGCTTGGGCACCTGACTTGAGGAATACCACGGTGAGCACGGTTCCAACGTCTTGGCTCATTTCGATTCTCGCGGTGTTCATCGCAGCGGCGGTTGTGAGCAGGCCGCTTCTGCCTGTTGCAGCGCGCGTTCTGTTTGGCCTTGGCCTCGGTCTCATTGCGGTGGTCACCGTTTTTGTGGGGCTAAGATCGGAGTATGGCTTTGAGGTGCTTGGCTGGGTTCAGCCACATATAGCGATACTGATAGCCCCAACGCTCTGGCTCGGTTTTCAATCACTTGCGTCAACGACAGGGGCCCCATCACGACAGAGGCTTCAGTTAGCTGCCATTGGCCTTTTGGTTGCGGAACTTGCCCTTTTTGTACCACTGGCCTGGTCCGCTGATGTGGTCGTCATCGGAACCAATGTTGTGTTTGCAATTTTGCTGACGACGATGCTGCGCCAGCCTCCGGACGCATTTGTTCAGGTTGCTCCAAACAAATTTCGCTTGACCAAAATTGCATTGCTCTTTGCAACCCTCTTCATTGCCCTGATCGTTGCTGCCGATACGACGATCCTTGTTGCGGTGCTTTCTGCGGGGAATGCAGGGGCGCTCCACTTCCTGACAGGCGTATCCGGCGTGGGCGTTGCGGTTGTTTTGCTCTGCGCCCTTGTTGGCGTGCCACTTCTCCTTGGGGGACAGACGCGTGCCGTGTCCCGCGATACCGCACCGGAGATAGCTCTGGAAGAGGATCATGATCTGTTGCGCAAGCTCGATCAGCTGATGATGGAACACCAGATGTTCACTGATCCGGACCTGACGCTCGCACGGCTGGGTCGGCGGCTTCACTGCCCCGCGCGGAGCGTCTCGAAAGCGGTCAATCGCGTCCATGGGGAGAATATCTCGCGCTACATCAACGGATTTCGCGTGCGCCATGCGGCGATGTTGCTGAAATCCACTGATCTGCCCGTGACGGACATCATGTTGGAATCCGGTTTCCAAAGTAAGTCCAGCTTCAACACGGAGTTTCGCCGCCTTACCGGCCAAACCCCGTCTCACTTTAAGCGGCACAGTACGGGCGATTCACACGTCCGAAATCACGATCTCAAACGTTCGGAAACGTAGATTCGGGCGCAGTTCCCACATGTTTCGCCTTTCTTGATTGCAGAGCCCACACCCTTGGGCCAGCAACCAAGAAAGGAAACTGCATGACCATCGAAGACCTAAGAAATCCCCTGACGGCCATTGGACTGGCGGTCAGCGTGATGTTGATGACCGGTGCACAAGGCGACGCCGCGAAGGCCGATTCCAACCCCAGCACGGAAAGAGACATCGCCGTCATCGATATACCGCATCCAAAGCAAGGCAACCTTCTGATGCTTCGGGGCCTTGCCGGCGCTGGCACGGCCACGTTTCGGGTCAACGACGCATGTCTTGCGATGCCTGTCCGATTTGTAGCAGGCGACTTTTCCGGCCAAAGTGCTGATATCGGTCGAACCGGATCGATCCGAATTGTCATCACCGCGCCGGAGGTCATGCGCGGCCTGCTCGAAGGGCGGGATCTGGTCAGCGACATGGTGCGCGTCACAGCCGATTCCACGGATCAGGCGGCAGACTTATATCTGGCGCATGGTATTTCGGCGGATACCGGATTTGTCATAAATCCCGGCCAAAACCTGTTGGCGGATATTCTGGGCGCCAGCACCACGAACGTGGAGTGCCCCAGCCTGACAACACCGCTCCCATAGAGCAAAATACCCGTGCGCAGGTGTTGCGGAGGCCGGAACACAATCGGTTCGATCCTTGTCATCACCCTGCGCACGTTTCCACGTC
This sequence comes from Pseudomonadota bacterium, assembly GCA_039179965.1. GTDB lineage: Bacteria > Pseudomonadota > Alphaproteobacteria > Rhodobacterales > Rhodobacteraceae > Marinibacterium. The sequence goes on along the minus strand of JBCDEC010000018.1, from coordinate 9,963 downwards.
GGGCAATTGAGCTGAAAACGGGCAGTGACCAATCCAATTGAAGCGAGGGCGGACCTTGGCCGGAACGGCCCTAGAGAGCGTTGACGCCCTGCATCCTCAGCAAACGTCCGCTTCACACCATTGGATAGGAGGTCGCAGGATCGGCTCCACGCAGAAAATCAAGGTTTGCTTTCGCCGCGCAATCGCAAATGCCCGACCGTCGCGCCGGGCGCCAATGCCACCGCCACCGCCAGACCTCGGGTGAGTGGAATGGACAGGATCGCTGGGATATGGCCAAATCCGATCTGGCGTTGGCGCATGAGGTCGCGCATCCCGTCCTCCGCCGGGCACGCATGTTGCGGCGACAGATCAAAAGTGGGACGACTGCGCCGTGATGTGCGCCCGATTGGGGGCGCCGCACCCTTTACCGGACAGAGCGCATCACCATGTCTGACGTCATCATCCGAACAGCCCGGCTGGAAGACGCCGAAGGCATTGGCCATGTCCATGTCGCCGCCTGGCAAGATAGCTATCGCGGCATTGTGCCTGAGCGCCTGATCAACGCCTATACGCCGACAGGACGCGCCCGGCGCTGGTCAGAGATCCTGACCGCAGCGCAATCTGGCGGTGGTGCGCTTGTCAGGGTCGCGGAAGCGAACGGCGAGATTCTTGGTTTTGGCTGCGCCGGCGCGCAACGCGATGCGCACCTGGCCAAGATCGGCTATGCTGGCGAAGTCAGCGCGCTTTACCTTCACAGCAGCGCCCGGGGGCGCGGGCTGGGCCGGCGGCTCATGCGCAAGCTGATGGCGGATCTGCTGGCGCAGGGGCATGGCAGCATGGCGCTTTGGGTGCTGAAGGGCAATGACAGGGCGCGCGCCTTCTACTGGGCCATGGGCGGGATGTACCTGATGGATCGCGAGGACGAGGAGCGGGGCGTTGTCCTTTATGACGAGGCCTATGGCTGGTCGGATCTGGAAGCGGCCCTGGCGCCTAGCTCGGATCGCGCCAGCGATTGACGATTGGGTAACGCCGGTCCAGCCAGAAGGCGCGCTTGGTCAGACGCGCACCGGGTGCGGACTGAAAGCGTTTGTATTCGCTCATGTACACCAGCCGCTCGATCTTTTGGGCAGTTACCCGGTCAAAGCCGGCGGCGACACAATCGGCAATCGAACCGTCCTTGTCGACAAGGATCTCCAAAAGCGCGTCGAGTTCGGGATAATCCGGCAGGCTGTCACTGTCTTTCTGATCGGGGCGCAGTTCTGCTGACGGTGGCTTGGTGATGATCCGCTCGGGGATCACGGTGCCCTCGGGGCCCTTCATCCATGGCCGGTGATTGGCATTGCGCCAGCGGCAGGTCTCGAAGACGCGGGTCTTGTAGAGATCCTTGATCGGGTTATAGCCGCCGGCCATGTCGCCGTAAATCGTGGCATAGCCAACGGCCACCTCGGATTTGTTGCCAGTGGTGAGAAGCATCTCACCAAACTTGTTTGACATGGCCATCAACAAAAGTCCGCGCAGACGGGACTGGATGTTTTCCTCGGCAAGCCCGTCGTTCATACCGGCAAAAAGCGGGGCCAGCGTTGCGGTAATCGCGTCGCGCCCCTGGCTGATCGGCACGTAGTCGTAGTGACAGCCCAAGGCCTCGGCGGCGGCTTCGGCATCCTCAAGGCTCTCCGGCGAGGTGTATTCCGACGGCAACATAACGCAGCGGACGTTCTCGGCGCCCAGGGCATCTGCGGCAATCGTGGCAACCAGCGCACTGTCGACACCGCCCGACATCCCCAGGAGCACCTTGGCGAAACCTGATTTGGCCAAGTAGTCGCGCAGGCCTTCCACCATCACCCGATAGTCTTGTTCCCATTCATCGGGGTGGGTATGGATTTCGCCCTGAACGATCTGCCAGCCCTCGGGACCGCGGTGAAGATCGACATGGGCGATCTCTTCCTCAAAAACCGGCAACTGGAAGGCCAAGGCGCCGCCGGGGTTCAGCCCGAAGGAGCCGCCGTCAAAGACCTGATCGTCCTGCCCGCCTGTCATATTGAGGTAAATGAGCGGCAGGCCGGTTTCGACCACCCGGGCCACCATCATGTTGAGTCGGGTCTCGTATTTCTGCCGGTGATAGGGCGAGCCATTCGGGACAATCAGAAACTCCGCCCCCGTCTCGGCCAGCGTTTCCGAGACATCCGGGTGCCAGGCGTCTTCGCAGATGGGCATGCCGACGCGTGTGTTGCCGACCGAATAGGGTCCACCCAGAGGCCCGCTGTCAAAGATCCGGACCTCATCAAAGACCTCTTCGTTGGGCAGTTCATGCTTGAGGATTGTCGAGACGATATGGCCATCGCGGCAAATGAAATACCCGTTGAACAGCTCGGTGCCCTCGGCCCAGGGTCCGCCGATGGCCAGGGTCGGTCCGTCAGCGCATTTGCTTGCCAGAGCACGGATTTCCTCCATCGCTGCGACATGGAAGGCAGGTTTCATCACCAGGTCCTGCGCATTGTAGCCAGTGACAAACATCTCGGGCAGCGCCACCAGATCGGCGCCGGCATCGCGGCCGGCGTGCCATGCGGCGAAGGCCTTGGCCGCATTGCCCGGCAGATCCCCCAGAACCGGATTGAGCTGCGCCAGAGTCACGCGAAAACGATCTGACATGTGCCTGGATCCCTTGTGCTTTGGCGGTTCCTTAGCGGGATGCGGTCGGGGAGAAAAGGCGGTGCGATGAAAAGACGTTGCTCGAACGCGGGCACTCGCCTAGATTCTAATGCAAATTGAGCATGACCCCATAAAAACGAAAGGCCTGCCGATCCCAATGGCTTATCGCAGAACATCACTCGTTTCGGCCCCAAAGGCAGCCCCGATGACATCTCTATTCGCGCACCGTCGCACAGGCGGTGCGACATTCTCGACCTATGGCGCGTCCCTGGCCCTTGTGACCGCCCTGGCACTCGGGCTCTCCGCCGGAGTGGCCCCCGCGCCGGTCTGGGCGCAAAATGCCCAGGTCCAGACCAAGCAGTATGACGACGGCGGGGTCTACGTCGGCACCTTCCGGGGTGGGCTGCAACATGGCGAGGGCACCTATACGCTGCCCAATGGCTATGAATACACCGGGCAGTGGGAAGACGGTGAGATCAAAGGGCTGGGCACCGCGCGTTTCCCGAACGGCTCGGTCTATGAGGGCGAATTCGCGAAGGGCAAGCCGAACGGCATCGGCAAGATCACCTTTTCGGACGGCGGCACCTTTGAGGGCGAATGGGGCGACGGCGTGATCAATGGTCAGGGCATCGCGATCTACGCCAACGGGGTGCGCTATGAGGGGGCCTTTCTCAACGCCAAACATCACGGCAAGGGCGTGATGCAAAGCCCGGGTGGCTATGAATACAAGGGCGATTGGATCGAAGGCCGCAAGGAGGGTCAGGGCATCATAACCTATCCCGACGGGGCGGCGTATGACGGCGCTATTCTGGCAGGCAAGCGCCATGGCGACGGCAAGCTGACGCTGCCTGACGGGCTGGTCTATGTCGGCACCTGGAAAGATGGCCAGATCGACGGAACCGGCACGCTGACACAGCCCAACGGTGACATCTACGAAGGCGATCTGGTTGGCGGGCGCCGCGAAGGAATGGGCAAGGTGACCTATGCCAATGGCGACATTTACGAGGGCGACTTTCTGGACGACCGGCGTCATGGTCAGGGCACGTTTACCGGTGCAGACGGATATGTCTACACCGGCTCCTGGGTGGCCGGTCAGATCGAGGGCCAGGGCCAGGTGGCCTATCCCGACGGGTCGGTTTATGAAGGCGACTTCCGGGCCGATCTTTCCGACGGGCGTGGCAAGATCACCTATCCTGACGGGTCGAGCTATGAAGGCGCCTGGGTGGCCGGTGTGATCGAAGGCGAGGGGCGCGCCGTGTTTGCCAATGGAATCGTTTACGAGGGCATGTTCCAGAACGCCCTGAATCACGGGCCCGGTGTGATGACCTATCCGGACGGGTATCGCTACGAAGGCAATTGGGAGAACGGGCTGCGCAATGGCGATGGCAAAGCGACCTACGCCGATGGCACGGTTTACACCGGCGCGTTTCTGGATGGCCAGCGCCACGGCGACGGGGAGATCGTGATGCCCGATGGCTTCCGCTATGTCGGCGCCTGGGACCGCGGCGAAATCTCGGGTCGTGGGACGGCCTATTACGCCAACGGTGACATCTATGAAGGCGACTTTAAGGATGGCAAACGGCAGGGCTCGGGGACGATGACCTATGCATCCGGTCAGGAAGCCGCCGGCGAATGGGAAAACGGGGCGCTCTCGGACGGCAGTTGATCGCGTGGTGCCTTTGAGCAGCCGTTCCGCCTAAGGCGGGCCGATCAACGGGGTATTTTAGAAAAGAAAGAAGCAGCCAAGGTGGCGCTGTGCGTCGGCGAGGCGCAGGACTGGCCGGTGCGCATGCCGAAGGCGGCGGATTTGAGATCCAGGAAACCGGCGGTCGGGCGTATTGAGCCCAGACTGCGCCCGCCTCGCCCTGTCCTGGGGTTTACGGTGGCGGCAATCCTGTCAGCACTGCGCCACTTGGGTGGGCAGGTTTGCTGCGTCCATCAGACGGTGGGTCCGCACGCGAGTCCGGGCATGCCTCCGCAAGGCGCCGGTCGGGCGCGAGGGCCTCAGGGAACAGGGTTGCCCAGAAGAGCGCGGCATCGGGATCGGTGCTTGAAAGCGCGTGGCGGCAAGCCGGGCACAAGTTCGGCGCTCCGTCCGGGCCCAAGAGTGGTGCCGCGCGAGATCTGGATTGGCCGATCTTGGGACCTCTCAGTCACACCAGAGACGCCGCGCCGTGCCCTGCGATCAGGCTCGGTTTTGTGGCCGAGATCGCAAGCGACGTCGTGACGCAAGGACCGCCGGCACGCCTGTGAAGCGGTTTTTTGCTGAGGTCTCGCAAGGCGCACCGGAAAGCCCGCGCCGCACCCTGCCCGGGACGCATTCGCGCACAGGTGCCCACGGGGTGGCCGTTGGTGGATGTTCGGCCAATCCGGGGATCACACCAGGCCTCAGAAGGCCCACCGGGATCGGTCACACCCTGCCCTGTTCCTGCAATCCAGCGCGCGGCCCACAATGAACCTGGAGCACGGGGCATGTGCCTCGGCGGTACCGGTCCGCCGTGCGGCCGGAGAGCGTGGGCGCTACACGATCTCGCCTGCGTCCATGTGGTCGAGCAAGTGCCGGGCATCCGCAAGCACCGTCTCGCGCCGGTCGGCATCCATCCGGTCCCAGGTGCGGTACATATTGGCCATGCGCGGGTTGGACTGAAAGCGGGCGCGATGACGGTCAAGAAAATGCCAGTAGAGCAGATTGAAGGGACACGCCCCATCGCCCGTCTTTTGGTTCACCTTGTAGTGGCACTTTTTGCAGTAGTCGGACATCCGGTTGATATAGGCGCCGCTTGAGACGTAGGGCTTTGAGGCAATGATCCCATGATCGGCAAACTGGCTCATTCCGATGGTATTGGGCGCCTCGACCCATTCATAGGCATCGGCATAGACCGCCAGATACCATTCATGCACCTGATGTGGGTCAGCGCCGATCAGCAAGGCAAAGTTTCCGGTGATCATCAGGCGCTGGATGTGGTGCGCATAGGCCTCATCTCGGGTCTGAGCCACCGTTTGGGCAAGGCAGCGCATCCGGGTCTCTCCCCCCCAATAGGCCTGCGGCAAGGCGCGCGTGTGATCGAGCGCATTGCGCGACGTATAGTCGGCCCCTTCGCGAAAGTAGATCCCGCGCACATATTCGCGCCAGCCGATGATCTGACGGATAAAGCCCTCAACGGCGTTGAGCGGCGCGTCGCCTTTTTGGTAGGCGCGTTCGGCGGCGCGGCAGATCTCCATGGGGTGCAGCAGGCCCGCATTGAGGTAGATCGAGATCACCGCGTGATAAAGAAAGCGGTTGTCATCAAGCATTGCGTCCTGGACATCTCCGAACTTCGGCAACGCCTTCGATATGAAACGACCCAGAGATGCCAGCGCGCCGTCCCGGTCGGTGGCAAACCAGAAATCGTCGAGCGTGCCGAAATGGCCGGGGAATTGTGCGGCGACCAGATCGAGGACCTCCTGGGTCACAGCGTCCGGTGCGACGCGCAAGGGACCGTCATAGGTGATGTCGGCAGTGGCCGGTTTTCGGTTCTCGGCATCGAAATTCCATTTGCCGCCAACCGGCTGATCGCCATCCATCAAAAGTCCGGTGCGCCGCCGCATCTCCCGGTAGAAATACTCCATCCGCAACGCCTTGCGCCCCGACGCCCATCGCTCGAATTCCGCGTGAGACGCGAGGAAGCGATCGTCTTCCAGCAAGGTGACCCCCGCGAGGCGCAAGGCCTCGATCAGGCGCCACTCGCCCGGTTCGGTGCCAAGCGCTTTGTCGTGACCGTGGTCTTGCGCCCGGCGGGACAACTCGCCCGGAATACTCCCGGTGTTTTCGGGATCATCCAAGCGCGTGTAGGCCACGGTCCACCCCTGCGTGCGCAGATGGGCGGCAAACTTGCGCATCGCGGCAAAACAAAAGGCGATCTTCTTGGGGTGGTGCGCGACGTAGCTGGCTTCAACGGCCACCTCGGCCATCACCACAATGTCCCTGTCTTTGTCGGCCGCTTTGAGTGCGGACATCTCAGCGGAAAGCTGGTCTGCGAGAACGAGGATAAGGGTCATCAGCGGCTACCAGGGAATGACCTTGCCGGCCCAGTCGAAGAAGCCGCCTGTGTCTTTTGGCGTCAGGTCCTCAATCACACACAGCAGATTCTGAGCGGCCTCCTGCGGCGGAACGGCCGGGTGGCGCCCCAGGTACTTTTCGGTGAACGGAGTGGCCACGGTGCCGGGATGCAGAGCCACGCAGATCGCCTCTTTGTGCGTGCGCGCCAGTTCGATCGCACTTGTTCGGACCACCTGATTGACGGCGGCCTTGGCTGCCCGGTAGGACACCCATCCTCCCAACCGGTTGTCGCCAATGGACCCCACGCGCGCCGAAAGAACGGCGAAAACAGACCGTCGGCTGCGAGGCAAAAGCCGGGGGGCCTCACGCAAAACCAGTGCCGGGCCGACCGCGTTCAGGGCAAACTGGTCCATCATCGCCCGGGCCGAGATTGTGCGAATGGTCTTTTCAGGCGCACCCCCGTCGATTTCCAGAGCGCCAGTGGTCACCAGCACAACATCGAAGGGACCGTCACAGCCGCCCAGCGCATGCGCTACCGACCCTTCATCCGTCAGATCAAGCGAGTCGCGGCTGCGCGACAAACCGGTGACAGAAGCCCCACGCGCGGTCAGTTCCCTGCCGAGGGCTGCGCCAATGCCGCCTGTGTCACCGATGATGAGGGCCTGTGTCATGCCGGTGTCAGCTAGAGGCCCCCGCCGCCGCTTCAAGGTCTCCCGATTCGGTCTTTCCTTTTGGCGCAAGCTTGGTCTATGGTCCGCGCCATGATCACGACCCGGCATAAGAGTTTTGCACTGGACGCGCCCCGTGGCGCGAACCTGGGTCTACTGCGTCTGCTAATCCGCCTCTGAGCGTGCCATTCGGCGCGCCCGCTCAGAGGAGACATCGCGCGCGCCACAGTTTGGCCCGAGGCCAATGGCCCATTGGATTAGATCTGGAAAGACAGGACATGACCGACACGACCGATAAAGACCGCGTATTGATATTCGATACGACGCTGCGCGATGGCGAACAGAGCCCCGGCGCGACCATGACGCACCGCGAAAAGCTTGAAATTGCAGGGCTTTTGGACGAAATGGGCGTAGATATCATCGAGGCTGGATTTCCCATCGCCTCTGAGGGTGATTTCAACGCGGTGAGCGAGATCGCCAAGTCCGCGCAAAGCGCGGTTATCTGCGGACTGGCCCGCGCGAACATGGGCGATATCGACCGCTGCTGGGAGGCGGTGCGCCATGCCAAACGCCCCCGCATTCACACGTTTATCGGGACATCGCCGCTGCACCGGGCGATCCCGAACCTGTCCATGGATGAGATGGCCGATCGCATTCATGAGACGGTGACCCATGCGCGCAACCTCTGCGACAATGTGCAATGGTCACCGATGGATGCCACCCGAACCGAGTGGGATTATCTGGCCCGGGTCGTGGAGATCGCCATCAAGGCCGGTGCCACGACAATCAACATTCCCGACACCGTGGGCTACACCGCCCCTGAAGAGAGCGCGGACCTGATCAAGCGCCTGATCGCCGACGTCCCCGGGGCCGACGAGGTCATCTTTGCCACGCATTGCCACAACGATCTGGGCATGGCGACGGCCAACTCTCTGGCCGCGGTCGCCGGCGGCGCGCGCCAGATTGAGTGCACGATCAACGGCCTGGGCGAACGAGCCGGCAATACTGCCCTGGAAGAGGTCGTGATGGCCCTGAAGGTGCGCAATGACATCATGCCCTGGCGCACCGGGGTCGATGCCACCAAGATCATGGCCATTTCACACCGGGTGGCCACTGTGTCGGGCTTCGCGGTTCAATTCAACAAAGCCATCGTCGGCAAGAACGCCTTTGCCCATGAATCCGGGATCCACCAGGACGGTATGCTCAAGAACGCCGAGACGTTTGAGATCATGCGCCCCGAAGACGTGGGGCTGACGGAATCAAACCTCGTGATGGGCAAGCATTCCGGTCGCGCGGCCTTGCGCGACAAGCTCAACCAGCTCGGGTTTGAGGTCGGGGATAACCAGCTCAAGGACATCTTTGTCCGCTTCAAGGCGCTCGCCGATCGCAAGAAAGAGATCTACGACGAGGACCTCCTCGCCCTCATGCATGTCGGAGAGAATGCAGCCTCGGATCGGCTGCAGATCGTCTCCATGAAGGTGGTCTGCGGCACCGGCGGCCCGGCGGAGTCGACCGTTGAAATGTCGGTGGACGGGCAGGATGTCAGCGAAGCGGCCCATGGCGACGGACCGGTGGATGCGACCTTCAAGGCGATACGCAAGATCCATCCCAATGCCGCCCACCTGCAACTGTATCAGGTCCACGCGGTGACCGAAGGCATGGATGCCCAAGCGACCGTCTCGGTGCGTCTGGAAGAAGACGGGATGATTGCAACCGGTCAGTCGGCGGATACCGACACGATCGTGGCCTCCGCGAAAGCCTATGTAAACGCCCTGAACCGCTTGCTGGTCCGGCGCGAAAAAGCTGGCCCCGGCAGTGATCAGCGCGAGATCAGCTACAAGGACGTCAGCTAGCCAACCCGCGCGCCCAGAGGATTTTCAGACCGTTCGGGCGCGCCGGCCCGGGTCTGCCGGCCCGGGCTTCGCGGCCTCGCGTTGGGCCTGATCGACCTTGCGTCAGCGCGCCCGAGCAGGGCGGAAACCCGCAAAGCTGCCCGTTTTCGCCCCTTCCACCCTCCTATGGTGACGCCTATAAGGCTGTGACCCCGCGGCCACGGAATCGCGTGGCAGGCGGCAGCGCAGGACGGGACAAAACCTATATGGGCATTTTCGACGTATTTGGCGGGCTGTTCACAGCGGATATGGCGATCGACCTCGGAACCGCCAATACGCTGGTGTACGTCAAGGGCCGCGGTGTGATCCTCAGCGAACCATCGGTGGTGGCCTATCACGTCAAGGACGGCGTAAAAAAGGTCCTGGCGGTGGGCGAGGATGCCAAACTGATGTTGGGCCGGACCCCCGGCTCGATCGAGGCCATACGCCCCATGCGCGAAGGTGTGATTGCCGATTTTGATACGGCCGAAGAGATGATCAAGCACTTCATCCGCAAGGTGCACCGCCGGTCGACCTTTTCGAAACCAAAGATCATTGTCTGCGTGCCCCATGGGGCGACGCCGGTTGAAAAACGTGCCATCCGCCAGTCCGTGCTCTCTGCGGGCGCCCGCCGCGCAGGCCTGATTGCCGAACCGATTGCCGCCGCCATTGGCGCGGGCATGCCGATCACGGATCCCACCGGTTCCATGGTTGTGGATATCGGCGGGGGTACAACCGAGGTGGCCGTTCTGTCTTT
>JBCDEC010000017.1:0-30949 GCA_039179965.1 Pseudomonadota bacterium | reverse complement strand
CGCCGCGCCGCCCCCGCCCGGATCAGAAACCGCGCCCAGACCAGGTTGATCCCCATCGCCAAGACGCTGACGCCAAGTCCAACGGGGCCAAGATGCTGAATTCCCGGCGACAAAAGCGCATCGACCGCCTGATGGATGATCAGGAAGGCCGCCACCACGATCAGCGACCCTTCGGCAATCGCGGAAAAGTTTTCGGCCTTGTGGTGCCCGAACGGATGATCGTGATCGGCCGGCTGATCGGCAATGCGGATCGCGATCCAGGCCAGCACCGCGCCCGCCACATTGACCAGCGATTCCACCGCATCGGAATAGAGCGCCACCGATCCCGTGACCCGCCAGGCCACCAGTTTGAGCCCAAGCACAAGCAGCGCCACCCCAAAGGAGCCAAGCGCGAGAGACTGGGACGAGACCCTGATGTTCATGAGATCCCTCCGGACAGGACCCCGCGCGCCATCAGGCCCGGCGCAGGGGTGAGAATGGGGTGTGGATGTGATCCGGCGGCGGGCGCATATATGACATCGGCGGTTCAGGCGGCGTGGACGGCCAGGGATAGCGAAAGCCCAGTAGCTGTTTCATCACCGGCGAGGCGCGCTCCAGAAAGGCCGGATCCAGCCCCGTCAGCATATCCTCGATGGGTTTGACGAACTTCGGCAGGAACTCCACCAACAGCCCCATCCGGCTGGCCGTGCTGGCGTTGGGCATCGCGCAGTGCCAGGCGGCCCCGTTGAAGAGAACCACATCGCCGGGTTCGCCGGTGAGCCGGATACAGCAGTCCATGAACCCGTCGGCCGGCTCGGGATAGCGCAGCATATGCTGCGATCCCGGCACCAGCGCCGTCGCCCCGTTTTCGGCGGTGAAGGCATCGATCAGAATGATCGCCTGCGCGTTCAGCGGAAAGCTCGCATTGATCTCGCGCGGGAAGGTGTCGCGGCGGTAGATGTCCCAATAGGGGTAATCGACATGGGGTTGCTGACCTTTGAACCCGGGCATGATCCGCGAGGCGCAGAGCGAACCCATCACGAACTCGGTGCCCAGAAAGCGGCGCATCGCCTCGACGATCATCGGGTCTTCGACCAGGTCGGCAATGCCGGGGTCCAGCGCCACAAGGCGCGTGAACCAGATGCTGCGCTGCAGCGCGGCTTCCTCTTCGCTTTGGTTGAAATGAGAGCCGGTTTCGACGCCAGCCTCCGTTTCCGCGTCAAGACACGCCTTGAACCGCGCGATCCGCTCCCGGGGGAAGGTGTCTTTCAGAAGCACCACGCCGTCTCCGGTCAGAAGACCCTGCGCGATGGTTTCTGCATCGAAGCTCTGTCGTGTGAAGGTCTCCATCAACCGCTCCGTCTGTGCCGCCAGAATAGCGGGAGCCTAGACCGCAGCCCGGCGCACGTCCACCGGCGCGCCGCCGGGCGCGCACCACGAGGCCGGGACGGCGCCCGCCCCCTGCCCTGCCCGCGCCGGACCACAGCCCTGCGCCTGGTTCGGGTGCGGGTCGCTCGGCGCCAGGCCCGGCTGGCTGGTCTTGGTGCCCCTGCCCCGCTAGTGTGCGTGCAAAACCGTCGGATCGGTGCGCCGGACTCCCTGCGTCACACCCACCGGTCTCCCCTGTCCAAATCCGCGAGCCCGCCCGTGCGTGAAGATCCCCCGACCCTCTATACCGAGATTGACGGTCTTTCGATCGCCTATCAGATCTGGGGTGACGGGCCCCGGGATCTGGTGCTGATCCCGGGCATCGTCAGCCATCTTGAGTTCAGTCTGGATGATGCGGCGTACCGGCGCTGGGTGGAGGATCTGGCCATGCTTGGCCGCCTTGCCGTCTTTGACAAGCGCGGCAACGGCATGTCCGACCGGATCGACGGGGCGCCGACCATCGACGAGCGGATGCGCGATGTCGAAGCGGTCATGGAGGCCGCGGGGATGGACCATGCCACCCTCATCGGGTTTTCCGAAGGCGCCGCCATGGCGATTGCGCTGGCGACCATGCGCCCGGAACGGGTCGACCGACTGGTGCTGTGCGGCGGGTATGCCGAAGGCCGGCGCGTGCGTGGTGACATCGACACCGCCGCCGTTGCAGAGATCGCAGACCAGTTGCGCGAAAACTGGGGCCGCCCCGATGGCACCCATGTGTTTTCGGCCTACGGGCCCGACCCCTCCGACGCCCCGGGGCATGCGCGGTGGATGAGAATGCAGCGGGTGAGCTCCACGCCCAATACCACGGCGGCGCTCTTCCAGATGGCCGCCGATATTGACGTGCGCCAGCTTCTGCCCTCCGTGCAGGTCCCCGCTCTGGTGGTCCACCGCGAGGCGGAAACCAACAACGAACGGGTCGCCCGGTCGCTGCTCGACGGGATCGCCGATGTGACGCATGTCGTTTTGCCCGGTGACGACCATATGCCCTGGGAAGGCGATCAGTCAGGCTACACCGCCGCGATCCGGGCCTTTGTGACCGGCGCGGCGCCGGTGGCGGATCCGGCCATGTCGATCAGCCGCGTTCTGGGCAGCGTGCTGTTCACGGATCTGGTCAATTCGACCCAGACCATGGCCACGCTCGGCGACACCGCCTGGCGCGAGCGGATGAACCGCCATGACGCAATCTGCGCCCGGCACGTGGCGCAGCACAAGGGGCAGCTGGTCAAGTTCACCGGGGACGGCATGCTCGCCTGGTTTGACACGCCGACCCATTGCGTGGCCTGCGCCCTGGCGCTGTCGTATGCGCTGGCCGACCTCGACCTGCCCAGCCGGGCCGGCATTCATACCGGGGAAATCGAACTGCGCGAAGACGACATCAGCGGGTTGGGTGTCGTGGTCGCCGCGCGCATCATGGAGCAATGTGCCAATAGCCAGGTGCTTGTCTCCGACCTGACCCGGCAGCTGATGCTGGGTGCGCCCTATACCTTTGAAAAAACAGGGGACTTTAGCCTCAAGGGCCTCTCCGGAGACTGGCCGCTTTATCGCATAACCTGACCCCTGGAGCAAAAATCCCTCCCTGAAACCCGCGCGCCGTGTTACCCTTTCGATCTGTAGTGATTTCGTTTTGAAAGAGTGACCCATGCGCTTGATGTCTTACAACATCGAATGGTTCGACGATTGGTTCGAACCTGACAACTCCCTGAAAACCGGCCCGGAGGCGGTCGCGAAGTTCGATGCGATCGCCGCCGTGATGGCTGCCATCGACCCCGATCTGATCGGCATCACCGAAGGGCCGAACACCACGACGACAACCGGCCAGCGCGACACCGTGACGGCACTTGAAACCTTTGCCGCCGCCAAGGGTCTGCGACAATCCAAGGCGATGATGGGCTTTCCCTCCGCCGGGCGGCAGGAAATCGCGGTGCTGTTCGACCCTGCAAAGGTCGCGGTCGACCATGCGCCCGGCGGCAGCAATTCAAGCAAGAGCAACCCGCCGTTCAACAAGACCTTTTACGTCGACAGCGATGGCGACGGAATTGACGAGGTCTACAAGCACTACCGCCCGCCGCTGGAGGCTAAGGTCACGCCCACCGATGGCACAGCGCCGTTCTGGATGATCGTGGCCCATGCCAAGTCCAAGGGCATTTTCAGCGCCATGGACCAGGTGCATTTCGAACGCACCTCCACGCGCAACCGCCGCAAGCTCTTTGCCGAATGCACCTCGATCCGCAAGCGGGTCGACGACTGGCTCGAAGACGACCGGCCGGTGGTGGTGATGGGAGATATCAATGACGGCCCCGGCTTTGACTATTACGAACGCCGCTTCGGGCGCAGCGCGGTCGAGCTGATCATCGGCGATCCGCTCGTGTACAACACGATCCTGCGCTACCCGCTGGGCCGCCCGAAGTTCGGCACCTTCGGGTGGGAGCCCTCGACAGCGCGCTTCACCGACCGCTTCACCGAAGACCGGGTCAACGCGCTGATCGATCATATCATCGTGTCACCCCAAATCGCCCTGACCGACGACAGCCCCTACATCGTCTGGAACCCGTTTCAGACGGATGCAGCCAAGGCACTCAAATCGCCATTGCTGGACGCTTCGGATCACTTCCCGGTGACGCTCGACCTCGCCTGAGCGAACCGACCGGTTTGGCCAAACCGGGCAAGCCGGCCGATCTGGCCAGACTCGCTAGACTGGCTGGTCTGGCGGACTGGCGGACTGGCGGACTGGCGCAGAAAATGCGCCGGTCAGACATTCCACACTCCAAAAATCACGTCTGTTTTGGTAGTGTGACCGCGTTTGCTGCTGTCCGACCCGGAGACCGGACGGCCAGAAAGGATCGGTTTATGAGTAACGTTTTGTTCGACTTCGGCTTTTCCCTGATCACCGCGATGGTGGTGATCGCCGGCGACTTCATTCTCAAACTCGCCGCTGACGGTGACAAACCGGCCTGGTCGGGGCTGGTCATGGTCGGGGCCGCCATCTACGCCGTGTCAGCCCTGTTCTGGTTCTTCGCGATGCGCCACGTCACACTCGCGCAGGCCGGCGTCGCCTATTCCATGCTGACGCTGCTGGCCTTGTGCCTCATCGGCGTGACCTATTTCGGAGAGCGCCTGGAAACCCGCGAATTTCTCGGCATCGCCTGCGCGCTGGCCGCCATGGTGCTCATGGTGCGGGTGACGTGACAGCGCCCGTCACACCCGCACCAGCTTGAAGTCGAAATCGACCTTTGACCAGGTGCCGTCCACCTGCCCCGACAGGTCCAGACCGTCGGGGAAGGTGCCCGCCGGCTGTGCGGCGTAGCTCATCACCAGATCGTCGCGCACGCCAAAGACCGTGTCCTGATCCAGATAGGGATCGTCGTCGGGGAACACCTCGGTGACCAGATCGCGGAACCCCTTGGCCTTGATGATGAAATGCAGATGCGAGGGGCGCCATGGGTGACGGCCGGCCGCCTCGAGGATGCGCCCCACCGGTCCGTCGGTCGGGACGGTGTATTCCACCGGCCGGACGGTCGTGAAGGCATAATAGCCGGTGTCATCCGCCGTCATCAGACCGTGAAAGGACATGATGTCCTGATCCGGATCCTGGCTTGAATACAGCCCGTTGGGCGCAGTCTGCCAGATATCGAGCTCGGCACCGGGGATCGGATTGCCGTCGGTGTCGCGCACATGACCCGAGACCACCAGCACTTCACCGCCAAAATCCTTCTTGAGATCCGCGCCCACCGCCAGCGGCGGCGCGTCCGAGACATGAAACGGCCCCAGCACGGACGAATTGGTGGCGTCCGGGTGCGAGTTGATCATGTCGACCAGCGACGACAGGCCCAAAACATCCGACAGCAGCACGAATTCGTTGCGCTCAGGCGTGGTGATCTCGCCCATCTCTTCAAAGCACTTCAACCCTTCGCGCCACTCGTCGTGGGTCAGGTCCACCTCTTTGACAAAGGCGTGCAGGTGGCGGGCGAGCGCGCCCATGATCTCGCGGAACCGCGGGTCCGTGTCATCTCCGAAGTAGCCAACAAAGACCTCGGTGATGTTCTCAGGTGTGACATTGCGCATGTGGGTCTCCTCACAAAAGGGCAAGGGAAAGGATGGGATAGTTGATCAGGACGATCAGCACGACGAGCATCACCACCGCAAAGGGCAGCGCGCCCATGAACACGTCCTTGAGCGAGATCCGCGGGTCGTCCAGCGTCGCCTTGATCACGAAACACGATATTCCCAAGGGCGGCGTCAAAAGCCCGATCTCGGCGCCGATGACGGTGATGATGCCAAACCAGACAAGGCTGAGGCCCATCGGCTCGATGAGCGGCAGGAACAGGGGCACCACGATCAGAATGATCGAGGACGTATCCAGAATCGTGCCCAGAAAGATCATCAGGATCACGTAAAACGCCATGATCCAGAAGAACGAGAACTCCGACGCGGCAAGCAGCCGGTCCAGTTCGTTCGGCACGCCGGCAAGCCCCAGCATCCGGCTGTAAATCGATGCGGCGGTGATCAGGAAGATGATCGCGGCGGTGATATGGCCGGTCTCGATCAGGGTCTCCCATAGGCCCTTCCAGGTGATGGTGCGGCGCACGGCGGCGATGGCGAGACCCAGCGCCGCGCCTGCCGCGCCGGCCTCGACCGGTGTCATCCAGCCGGTGTAGATCCCGCCGATCACCACGACGATCAGGCCCAGCATCGGCAATGTGCGCTGCGCGACCTCCGACCAGGGCATGGGGTCGTAATCTGCCGCCGCGCGCCCGCCGACGAACTTCGGTGTGAACCGGCCCATCAGATAGATGGCCACGATATAGGCCACGGCCAGCATCAGGCCCGGGATCACCCCGGCGATGAACATTTCGCCCACCGATTGCTCGGCCACGAAGGAATAGATGATCAGCATCGCGGACGGCGGAATGATCATGCCCAGCACGGACGACCCCGCGACGACTCCCACGGCAAAGCGCTTGTTGTAGTCGTAGTCCAGCATCGCCGGCACGGCGACCTTGGAAAAGACCGAGGCCGAGGCGATCGAACTGCCGGTCACCGCAGCAAAGGCGGCGTTTGCGCCCACCGTGGCCATGCCGATACCGCCCGTCACCCTGCGGAAGGCCGCGTTCATCACCGCGTAGATGTCGGCGCCCAGCCCCGCCTTTGACACCACGAGCCCCATAAAACTGAACAGAGGGATCGTCGCGAAGGTGTAGTTCATCGCGCTCTTGCTGATGGCCAGCTTCAGCAGGTTCACCGCCAGGGTAAAGTTGTCGCGCATCAGCCAGATCGCCACAAAGGACACGGCGGTCAGAGCGATGGGGATGTACACGCCCAGATAGATCAGCAGCACGATTGCCGCGACCGACAGGGCGCCAATTTCGAAGGGAGTCATTCGGTGTCTCCGGGCCCCGGTGCCGTGACCTTGAGGAGGAAGATGGCAGCGCACAGGACCGAACTGGCCAGAACGGTCAGCCGGATGGGCCACCAGGGTGCCGTGAACACGCCCGGGATGCCGAAGTAATCCTGCGATTGCCACATGTCGATGAAGAGCGGAAAGGACGCCAGCGCGATCATTGCCATGACCGCGAAGGACAGAAGGTCGATCGCCCGCTGCAAGAGCCGTCCCGCAACGGGCGCGCGATTGGACAAGAGCACCACAAATCCATCCGACCGTGTCAGCCGCCCGGCCCGGATCACATCCGGAAGCTGCATGAACACGATCAGCACCATGGCGAATTGCACCAGTTCCACCGCGCCCAGCAAAGGCTTGTTGGCGAAACTGCGCGCAAGCATGTCGTAGTTCACGACCATCACCAGCGCGAGCACCATGAGCGTGCCAAACGCATTGGCCCCCATGGCGATCCCGTTGACAGGTTGCGTGACCGCCCGGTGCAGTCGCCGGAAACCAGAGGCCTCCGGCGGGTTGGTCTGTGGTGCCGGCGACATCAGTTGGTCGCGAGGCCAGCCGACCAGTCACGCAAGGCCGCATCATCGGCACCCAGCTTGGCGAGATAGGCGCGCAGCATGTCCGACCCGGGCTGGCCCTTGCTGTCCAGTGTCGCCGCCCATTCGGCTGCGATATCGGGCATGGAATTGGCCCAGGCCGCACGCTGCGCGGCATCCATTTCCTTGATGGTGCCGCCGCCGTCGACAAAGGTTTTGCGGGCATCGCCGGCGCGGGTCATCGCCACTTCGGCCACGTGGTCGCGGTAATCGATCGCCACCTCTGTGATCACGGCCTTCAGATCATCCGGCAGACCGGACCAGAAATCGGCATTGGCCGTCACCGTCTTGGTGTTCACCGCGCCGAAATCGGTTTCGAGCATATAAGGCGCGACTTCCGAGATCTTGAAGGTCGCCGCCGCTTCGGGCCAGAGCATCGCGTGATCGACAAGACCGGTCTGCAGCATGTTGTAGAAATCGGTCAGACCGCCGCGCACGCCGGCGGCGCCGTCGATGCCTTCAAGATAGCGCAGGTTCATGCCCGCTCCGGCGATCTTGGCACCCTGCAGATCCTCCAGCGACGACACTTCGTCCGCCGAGAACAGCTGATAAGTGTCCAGCACCACACCGGTGGTCAGATAGACCTGGTTTTGCTTGGCGAATTCTTCGCGCATCGCCGGATATTCATTGGCGATCTCGTCCACCGCCTTGGCCACCTCGCGCGCATCCGCCGAGACGAAAGGCGTCACCGCCGACAGCGCCTGGCTGGGCAGCTTCGAGCTGTGGAAAATGGTCGTCACGATGCCGATGTCACCCAGACCCAGCTGGATGCCTTCCAGCACGCCCTTGGGCTTCACCACGGTGCCGCCATAGCTTTCATTCCAGGTGATCTCGTACTTGCCGTCTTCGGCCAGACGCTTGTCGACTTCCGGAATGAAGTAATTGCTGAACTCCTTCACCCACATGGAGCGTTCGGGGTAGCCGTCGATCACGTTGATGGTGATCTTTTCCTGCGCCACAGCGGGCAGAGCCGCCATCACACCGGCGGCCAGCGCCACGGCCAGCTTCGTCGTCACTTGGGTCATAGTATCCTCCCTGAGTGGATGCCCTCTCGGGCGCGTTGCGCCGGCCAGGCCGGCAGTTGGAGTGGTGCGCGGTCTCCTCCGACCGCTGTCCGGTCAGATGATCTCGCACACCTGATCAAAGGAAAACCGCGGCAGCTTGCCGAAAATGGCGGTCTCGTCCGCGTAGCCGATATTGGCCAGGAAATTGGATTTCCAGCCGGTCTGCGAAAAGAACTCCGCATCGACCGCGGCATTGGAAAAGCCCGACATGGCGCCCACATCGAGCCCCATGGCCCGCGCGGCAATCATGAAATAGGCGCCCTGCAGCGTCGAGTTGCGAAACGCCGTGGTTTCGCTGTGTTCGGGCTTGTCACGGAAGAAATGCCGGCGATCCTCGTGCGGGAAGGTCTCGGGCAGCCGGGTCCAGAAGTTCGGATCATAGGCGATGATCGCGGTCACCGGCGCCGCGCGCATGCGGTCCTTGTTCTTGTCCTTGAGCGCGGGAACCAGCCGTGCCTTGGCCTCCGGGCTACGCACGAAGACAAAGCGCGCCGGCAGCGTGTTCATGCTGGTCGGCCCGTTGATCGTGATGTCGTAGATCTCGCGCAACAGCCCGTCCGACACCGGCCGGTCGGTCCAGTTGTAGTGCGACCGGGCCTGGCGCAGGATGAGATCGATGGACTCGTCTCCCAGCCGCGCCACCCTGCCCCGCAGATCACGGACCGCCTGTTGCGCGACCTCCCGTGGATCAAGCGTCTTCGTCATTGCGCCGCCTGGGCCACGTCGGCTTCATCCGCGATCGGGTTGGCACAGATGCCGATGCCTTCGATCTCGATCTCGATGACCTCGCCGGGGCGCAGCCAGCGCGGTTCGGGCTTCTTGGCATGGCCGACACCCGGAGGCGTGCCAAGCGCGATCAGATCGCCCGGCTCCAGCGTGCTGAATTCGGACATGATGGCGATGGTCTGCGCCACCCCCCAGATCATGTTCGACGTGTTCGAGCTTTGCAGGATCTCATCGCCCACCCGGCTTTCGATCTTCAGCCCCGTCGCGCCTTCGGGCAACTCATCGGGAGTCACCACGTAAGGCCCGATCGGTCCGGTCTGGTCAAAATTCTTGCCCGGCATCCATTGATGCGTCTTGCGCTGGTAGTCGCGCACCGAGCCATCGTTGAAGACCGTGTAGCCAAAGACATGATCCAGCGCGTCGGCCTCGGAAATATGCCGCCCGCCCTTGCCGATGACGATCATCAGCTCTGCCTCGTAATCCAGCTTGTCCGAACAGGTGGGCCGGATCAGCGGCGCGCCTGCGGCCATGACCGACTGGCGCGTGCGCATGAACATCGCGGGATAGTCGGGAATGTCATAGCCGCCTTCCTTGATGTGCTCGATATAGTTGAGACCCAGGCACATGATCTTGCCGGGCGCATCCAGCGGCAGCTCGGGGGTGATCCGCGACACGGGGATGCCGCCGGTTTCCACCGCCACCGCCTTGGCGACCAACTCCGGTGAGGCGATCAGGGCCGACAGATCGCTGCCGATCTCGGGCAGCACCGCCGTCAGGTTGATCGCATTTTCCCCGTTCAGCTTGAACACCGACACGGCGCCGTCATGAGTCCCGACCAGCAGTTTCATGGCATCTCCTCTCGCGAATTTCCTTCCTTTTGCCGATAAAAAATGCCTTAGTCAATAAATATCGATATTTTTGGAGGACGTATGCCAGAGTGGGACAGCTATAGAGAGACGGCAAAATCTCGGGGTGCGCTGGCGTTGGAACTTTATGTCGTAATGACAACGCCCAAGCCGGACGGACCCGATCTGGGAGAGGTGCTGCCGGATCATCTGGCCTATCAGCGCCAGCTCGAATCGGGCGGGCATCTGGTGCTGGCCGGGCCGGTGTCAAACGCGGCCGGCGACCAGATCGAAGGCGCCGGTCTGATCATCTATCGCGCCGCTTCGATGGAGGCCGCCCGGGCGCTGGCCGACGCCGATCCGGCCCATGCCACCGGCGCACGCAGCTATACCCTGCGCAAATGGATGGTGAACGAAGGGTCGCTGAACGTGACCGTGGGCCTGTCGACCGGCGCGGCAAGCCTGTCCTGAGCCGGGATGTGACAGGCATCAGGTTGTGCATCGGGTTTGATGCGGGGTCTTTGCCTGGGCGCCTGCCTCCATCGGGCGGTCCCGGCAGGTCTGATCTGTCGCGGCCGCCCGATGTCGTTTTGATCCTGTGACGCGCCCCCTGCCCTATCCGGCCGGCGCGCGGGCGGCACGCGACCGCCGGGGTATTTGGAAAAAGAAAGAAGCAGGACGACGGCGCCCGGAACCCAGTGTGTCGGACCCCAAGCGGTCAGGGTGTGGCGATGCGCAGGCGCAGGGCGGGGTCGACGCGGGCGGCGGCGGCGCGCAGGATCGTCATCAGATGGGCACTGATGTAGTCGGCGGCAAAACGGGTCGGCGCGGTCAGGGTGATTTCGGCGCCGCGGGTGGCGCTGGCGTTCAGCGGCGCGAACCAGGCGGCGTAGAGGTCGGGGTGGCGGCTGTGCAGGATATCCCGGATCTGGCCCCAGGGGCCGGTGTCATCGGATGACCCGGTCGGATCCGGTGCGTCTCTAGCGGCCGCGGGATGCAGCGGGATGACCTTGGGATCGCGCGGCAGGGTTTCTTCCGCCATGCGGGCGACGAAGTCGGGTCCGATCAGAGGCCAGCTGTCGCGCGTGTCCATCAGCACCTGGGTGATGTCGACGGAATAGAGCGTCACGCGGCCGCGCGCGCCGGGGCGTTTGACGCTGAGCCAGCCCAGCGTGCGCAGGCGGGCGAGGTCGCGTTTGACGGTGCGTTCGGTGACCGACCAGAGCCGCGCCATTTCGGCCCGTCCCATGGACAGCTCGTCGGTTTGCCAATTGTAGCGCGCGGTGAGCAAGGTCATGAAGCGCAGGGTCAGGATCTGCAGATGGCCCGGCCGGGCCAGGGCATGGACCCCGAGCGCGGTCATCAGGTCGTATTTGCGGGACGCCGCATGACGTCCGATGGCCTTGGCTGTCTGCATCGACTGCCTCTTCCCGGTCTGTTCACTGCCTCGGTCCGGATCTCTGAGGGAGGCCCCCTGCCCGGTTTTTGGGTTGGCCCCAACGCTTTTCCGGAGCCTGAGGGGATTAACGTCCGAAAGGGCGATTCTGTCAAGCTTGGGGTTTGGGAGACCCTATTCAAATATAAGATATCGGTGAAGGTCTGGTGAAGGGGGACATCCTGAATGTCCCTCTATAAGCGCGCCGTGTCCCCCTATGGGCTGTGGGGGCGGGGGTGGTGTCCCCCAAATCTGGGCGGCGGGCGAAGAGCGGTGGTGCGAATCGGCTGTGTCGCCCGGGGTCAGGCGGGATCGGGCGGTGTGTTGAGAAGAGGGGCAGATCTTACCCATGGGTAAGGGTAGCATAGATCAAGATTGCCTTTTGCAAAAAATCCGTTTTCGGCGTAAATCAGAAGGCGAGGCAGAAAAGCGTCCCGAAAGGACAGGCTATGTATACGCATCAGGACCTGGCGGCATTGCAGGCACAATCCCTGAAGCTGCAGGGGTGGATCCGGCAGCAGACCTTCAGTCCGGAGATGGAGAAGACGCTGCGGCGGTTTTCCAGCTGGGAGGTCGCGGAACTGATCTTCGGGATCAACCAGTCGACCTTTCGCGGCAAGCTGTCCGCCGATCCGTCGCTGCCGGGCGGTCAGGTGGAACCCGACGGGCGGCAGCGCTGGTTCAGCCTGGAAGAGATCAACGAGTTGCGCCGCCGGCTCAAGGTCAAGGGCGCGTCGCTGATGCCGGCCCGCCCGCCGGGCAAGCGGGCGTTGCGCGCGGCGGTCGCCAATTTCAAGGGTGGCGCGGGCAAGTCCACCGTGGCGCTGCACTTTGCGCATGCCGCGGCCCTGGATGGCTACCGGGTGCTGGTGGTGGATTTCGATCCGCAGGCGACGCTGAGCCATTCCATGGGGCTCACCGATGTTTCCGAGGATCATACGGTCTGGGGCATCATGGCCCGCGATCTGATCCGCGAGACCGACCGGATGAACGCGGCGACCACCGGCGCGGAAAGCGGGACCGCCCTGCCCCGCCGCCAGTTGCCAAGCACCATCACCGGGCTTGGGCTTTCGGATCTGCGCGTGGCCGATTTCATCAAGCCCTCGTCCTGGCCGACCATCGACGTAATCCCGTCCTGTGCCAATGCGGCTTTTGTGGAATTCGCCTCCGCCCAGTATCGCCACCTCAATCCCGACTGGACCTTTTTCGCGGCCGTCTCGCGCTATCTCGATCAGCTGTCCGATGACGCCTATGACCTCATCCTGTTCGATTGCCCGCCAGCGATCGGTTACCAGTCGATGAACGCGGTCTTTGCCGCAGACATGCTCTATGTGCCGTCCGGCCCCGGCTATTGGGAATACGATTCGACCACATCCTTCATCGGGCAACTGTCGGAAGCGCTCGAAGATCTCGCCGATGGGTTCGACAAAACCTTACCCACGGGTAAGATCGCGCTACCCAAGGTGTTTCATGACATCCGCTTTCTGCTCACCCGCTATGAGCCGGGCAACGACCTGCACCGCGCGATGTTTGAAGCGTTTCGAAAGGTTTTTGGCGATCATGTCGCCACCCACCCGGTCGAGATGACGCGCGCGGTCGAGCAATCCGGGCGCTTTCTCAATTCTGTCTACGAGATGGATTACCGGGACATGACCCGCGAGACCTGGCGGCGCGCCCGCGCCACCTTTGACAATGCCTATACGGAATTCCGGGCCGCGATGCTCAGCGCCTGGGACAAGCTGGAGGATGAGGCATGAGCCGCAAACGCCGCATATTCGATATCGACATGCCCTCGGTGGAAGAGATCCCCGAGGTGAAACTCACCGACCGCGAACTGGGACGGCGCGGACCGATGGCCTCGGCCATTTCCGAAAACGCCGAGGCGCTCAAGGCGCGGCGCGAAACCGAAGACGCCATCCGCGCCGAAAACGACCGGCTGGCGCATGAGCTGGTGCGGCTGCGCAAGGAGGGGCTGGTCACCGAACGGATCCCGCTCGGGGAGATCTTTGCCGACAAGCTGACGCGCGACCGCGCCCCGGGCGAGGACGCGGAACTGGAAGAGCTGAAAGCCTCGATCCGCGATATTGGCCTGTCCAACCCGATCCGGGTCGAGCCGCGCGCGGACGGCGGTTACGAGCTTGTGCAGGGCATGCGGCGGCTCAGTGCCTACCGGGCGCTTTTGGCCGACACCGAGGACGCGCGGTTTGCCGAGATCCCGGCCGCCATTCAGCCAAGCGACGATCTGGCCGACAGTTACCGGCGGATGGTCGATGAGAACCTGATCCGCAAGGACATCTCCTTTGCGGAAATGGCGCAGCTTGCGCGCGCTTACGTGGAGGATCCGGTCAATGCCTGCCCGGAGGTCGACAAGGCGGTGGCGCTGCTGTTCAAATCGGCAAGCTACACCAAGCGGTCCTATATCCGCGCCTTTGCCGAACTGCTGATGCGTCTGGGTCCGGTGCTGGCGCATGCGCCGGCGATTCCGCGCAATCTCGGGGTCGAGCTGAAACGCAGGATGGACACGGACGCGGATCTGGCGCGCGTGATCCGTGAGGCGCTGCGCGCGGCTCCGGCACGGACGGCAGAAGAAGAGGTCGCGATTCTGCGCCGCTGTCTGGGCGCGACACCCGAGGAAACCTTACCCGTGGGTAAGGTCGCGGGACCCGCCCGCAAGGCGCGCACCACCTTCGATGTGGCGCATGGAACCCGCGTCGCCAAATGCGCCGCCTCCGTCGGACGGGTCGAACTGAAGACGGATGTCGACTTTTCCAATATGGACCGTGTGGCGCTTGAGCGGGCGGTGGCGGCGTTTCTGGCCGCGCTGGACGAGACCTGATCGCGGGTGCTGATCCTCGAAAACATCCTGTCGGACCGCGGGTCGAAATACGCCGTGTCCGGCGGGCCGTGCCAATCTGAGGCCGATGCCCGCGCCATGGTGGCCGAGCTCAAGAAGATCAGGAAATTCGCCAAGGCAACGCATCATTCCTGGGGGCTGCTGACGGCGGCGGGTCCGGTCAAGAACGATGACGGCGAAAGCGGCGCCGGACGGGTGATCCTGCGCATGCTCGACCGCGCGGAGCTGCGCGATCATGTGGTGATCGTGACGCGGTGGTATGGCGGCAAACATCTGGGCGGCGACCGGTTCCGGCATGTGCAGACGGCAACGCGCGCCTATCTCGACGCGCTGTGACCGGGTTGCGCGATCCCGCGATTTCCGGCGGTTTTGCGGTGGGATTTGCAGTGGGATTTGCGGCGGGTTTTACGGCGACATTTACGGCGACATTTACGGCGGGGGTGCCAGGCCACGACGGCGCCAGCGGCGCACAAGATGCGTGGCGTAGAGCGAAAAGGGCAGGGTGCCCAACCCGATCAGGGCGATGATCACCGGCAGCGCCCACAGCCGTTCATAGAGATTGAGCCTCACATCCCCCTTCCGGCGCATGTCAGCCCAGACCTCATGGGGTGAACCGATCTCGAAATCCCAGTTCTCGGAGGCCATGCCGTTGCTGGCCCGTGTCTGTGTCCCGTCGCGCCAGGTGTATGTGAAGACCGGGCTGTACACCGGCGTCTGGCCTGCGCGCGGGGTCCAGCCCTCGCGGCTGTAGACCTGCACCACCGTCGCGCTGACCAGTTGGGCGCGGGACTGAAAGAGCAGGGTTTCAAAGGCCAGGATGACGGCGGCCAGCAGGAACAGACCGGGCAGCAGGTAGATGAGCAGCCAGGCACGCCAGGACACCCGCCGCACGCCATCGGCGTCTGTGCGAAACAGGTAGAGGTCTTTGGACCGCAGTATCGTCGTGATCGGGCTCATGGTCGGGCGGGTGACTGGCGCTTGGGTCAGGGGAGGACCTTCGAGCCTAACCGATGGTGGCGTTCAGACAAGAGGGCGGCCGGTATGGTTTGCAGCCGCTCCGGTCTGGCCGGTATGATCGGTCTGGTCGGGGGGATCTGTCCGGCCGGGTCAGCGCGGATCAGCCCAGTCTGCCCGGGTCTGCCCAGGTCTGCCCATGTTGGCCGTGTCAGCGCGGCCCGTTGGGTCGCGTCAGAACATAGAGCGCGACGCCAGAGAGGCACAGCGCCTGGATCAGCAGCACAGAGGGTCCCGCACCGAACGCCAGGCTGAGGCCAAAGGCCGCCGCCATCATCAAAACGGCGATGCTCTTGTAACGCGGCGCGATCGCCCCGTGCGCGCGCCAGTCGGAGATCATCGGCCCGAAGGTCGGATTGTCCAGCAACCAGGCTTCCAGGCGTGGTGCGCTCTTGCCAAAGGCGAAGGCCGCCAGAATCACGAAAACCGTGGTGGGCAACAGCGGCAGGACTGCCCCAAGACCGGCCAGCGCCAGGCTGAGACCACCTAAACAAAACCAGAACATTCGTCCAATGAGAAAGGGTCTGCTCATTCGGGACATCACACGCCTCGGCCGTTGACGCCCTTTGATATAGGGCCATTCCCTCAACAATCACCGAACCCGCCGACTTTTTTGAGGCGCATCGCCGGCCCGGCGCGAGATTTTTCGTACGAAAAATCTTGGCCCCCTCTGGCTGGTGAGCGCGCCTGACGGGGGGGATGCGCCCTTGATGTTGTTTTGACCCCGCGCGCTGTCCGTCCTAAGACACCGGGAGACCCTTTCTTGCCGGAGGCCGCGCATGGCTCTCACCGACCCCGACCGTCTGTTCCCCGCCGATCCCGATACACGGACGTTGGCCCGCGCGCTGTATGACCGGGTCAGGGATCTGCCCATTATCTCGCCGCATGGGCATTGCGATCCGCGGTGGTTCGCGCAGGACGCCCGTTTCCCGAATCCGGCAGAATTGTTTGTAATTCCAGACCATTACGTGTTCCGCATGCTGGCCTCGCAGGGCATTTCCCTGAGTGATCTTGGCGTGCCGCGCGTGGATGGCGGGCCGACCGAGACCGACCCGCGCAAGATCTGGCGGCTGTTTGCCTCGCAGTATCACCTGTTCCGCGCCACGCCGTCGGGCATGTGGCTGGATCATTCGTTCGAACATGTCTTCGGGCTCGAAGAGCGGCTCAGCGCGGACACGGCCGACGCCTATTACGATCACATCGACGCTTGTCTGGCGCGGCCCGAATTCCGGCCCCGCGCGCTGTTTGAGCGCTTTGACATCGAAGCGTTGGCGACCACGGAAGGGGCGCTTGACGACCTCAGGTGGCACAAGATGATCCAGGACAGCGGCTGGTCGGGCCGTGTGATCACAACCTACCGGCCGGACGCGGTGGTCGATCCCGAGTTTGAAGGCTTTGCCGACAATGTCGCGGCCTTTGGCGCGCTGACCGGCGAGGACACAACGACCTGGGCCGGCTATCTGGATGCGCATCGCGCCCGCCGGGCGTTTTTCAAACAATTTGGCGCAACGGCTTCAGATCACGGGCATCCCACAGCCCGGACCGAGGATCTGCCGCAGGCCGAGGCCGCGGCCCTGTTCCAGAAGGTTCTGGCCGGGCAGGGCAGCGCAGAAGACGCGGACGCCTTCCGCGGACAGATGCTGACCGAGATGGCGCGGATGAGCCTGGAGGACGGGCTGACGCTGCAGATCCATGCCGGGTCGCGCCGCAACCATTCGGCGCAGATCTTCGCGCGGTTTGGCCGGGACAAGGGCTTTGACATCCCCGCGCGCACCGACTGGGTCGCGGCGCTGAAACCGATGCTTGATGCGGTCGGGCTGGAGCCCGGCCTGCGCGTCCTGCTGTTTACGCTGGATGAAACCGTCTATGGCCGCGAACTGGCGCCGCTGGCCGGTGCCTATCCCTGTCTGACGCTGGGACCGCCGTGGTGGTTCTTTGACAGCCACGAAGGCATCCGCCGCTTTCGCGAGGCCACGACAGAGACCTGCGGCTTTTACAACACCGCTGGCTTCAACGACGACACCCGGGCGTTTACATCGATCCCGGCGCGCCATGACGTGTCGCGCCGTTCGGATTGCGCCTATCTGGCGACGCTGGTGGCAACCGGACGGCTCAGCCTGCCCGACGCGCATGCGGTGGCCGAAGACCTGACCTGCAACCTCGCGCGGGCGGCCTACAAGCTGTAGGGCCCGCCGCGCCAAACCCGAGATCCGACATGACCGACGTGACCTATCTGAGCGACTTTCCCGAAATGTCACCCGACACCGGCGTGATGCGCCAGGTGCTGTCGGACAGTCCCGGGATGATGGTTGTGTCGTTTCGCTTTGAGGCGGGCGCCAAAGGGGCGCTGCATGACCACCCGCATCTGCAGTCGACCTATGTGGAAAGCGGCCGGTTCCGCTTTTCCGTCAGCGGCACGGAGTTCGACGTCGCGGCTGGCGACAGTTTTGTGATTCCCTCCGGGGCGCGGCACGGCTGCGTCTGTCTGGAGGCCGGGCGGCTGATCGATTGCTTCACGCCCCGCCGCGACGACTTTCTGTAACAGCCCGCAACACCAGTGCGCGGGTCGCCGGACCCGGGCCAAGCCAATGGAGAGCCCAGTGCCCGCAAGCCCCCGACTGACCCGCGGAGATCTGCCGCGTCCCGCGCCCGGCATCGTGCATCTGGGACCCGGGGCGTTTTTCCGCGCCTTCAACGCGGTCTACACCGATGACGCCCTGGCCGTGGCGCCCGGCGCCTGGGGGATCGTGGCGGTGTCGCTGAAGAGTCCGACGGCCCGGGATCAGCTGGCGCCGCAGAAGGGCGCCTTTACCGCCGTGACCCTGACGCCGGAGGGCGCTGACTACCGGGTCGTCGGATCCATCGTTGATGTGCTGGTGGCACCCGAGGACCCCGAGGCCGTGCTGGCCGCGATGACCGCGCCGGCCACCCGGATCGTGTCGCTCACGGTGACCGAGAAGGGGTATGCCCATGAGCCTGCGACCGGGCAGCTTGATGTCAGCCATCCCGATATCGCCCATGACCTGACCGGGGGCGCGCCGCGCTCTGCCGTCGGCTTTCTGGTCGAGGCGCTGGCGCGCCGGCGCAGCGCGGGCACCGATCCGTTCACGGTCCTGACCTGTGACAACCTGCCGTCCAACGGCGCCGTGCTGCGCGGCCTTGTTCTGGCCTTTGCCAAGGCGCGCGATGGCGGACTGGCGGACTGGATCGAGCGCAACGTGGCCTTCCCCTCGACGATGGTCGACCGGATCACCCCGGCCACGACCGAGGCCGACATTGCCGCCCTGGCCGCAGCGCAGGGCTATGAGGATCCCGCCTGCGTGACCCACGAGCCCTTTCGCCAATGGGTGATCGAGGATCGTTTTCCGACCGGCCGGCCGGCCTGGGACAGGGCGGGCGCGCAATTCGTGCGTTCGGTCGAGGCGCATGAGATGATGAAGCTGCGCTGTCTCAACGGGACCCATTCGACGCTTGCGTATCTGGGATATCTGGCCGGATACGAAACGATCGCGGAAACCGTGGCCGATCCGGCCTTTGCCGCGCTGTGCGAAAAGGTCTGGGCGGAGGAAATCGTGCCGACGCTGGAGCCACCCGAAGGTGAGGATCTGCCGGCCTATTGCGCCGCCCTTCTGGAGCGCTACCGCAATCCCGGCATTCGCCACCGGACCTGGCAGATCGCCATGGATGGATCGCAAAAGCTGCCGCAGCGGATCCTGGGCACTCTGGCGGACAATCTGGCGGCAGGGCGGCACAGCCCCGGGCTGATCCTGGCCGTGGCGGGCTGGATGCGCTACGTCGGCGGTGTTGACGAGGCCGGACAGGCCATTGATGTGCGCGACCCGATGGCGGGGCGGCTCAAGGACCTGTCCGACGGGGCAGGGGGGGCGGAGACCAGAGCCCGGGCCCTGCTGTCTGTGGCCGAAATCTTTCCCAGAGATCTGGCCGCAGCTTTGGACGGGCCGGTGGGCGAAGCCCTGGCGCGTCTGACGGAAGATGGGTCACAGGCGACGGTCAAAGGCCTGGTTGCCTAGATCGAGACAGGCCCTTGCGCGTCTTCGCTGCCGCGCGTTTTCGCATCAATGGCATGGCGCTCAGTTTGGTCCAAACCGGCCGGGCAGGGCGGGCGGAGACCATGGCCCGTTCCTGCGTCCGTTCGTGTCCGGTCTTGCGCCCGCGTCTGTGTCCGTCTCTGTGCCCGTCCCTGTATCTTTCCCTGCGCCCATCCCTGTATCCCCCTGGCATCCGTCTCGGGGCGCGGCGCCCGCCTGCGGTCACGAGGCCATCAGGTTGGCGCCGGCGCGATCGCGCAGGGTGGCGAGGGTGACTTCACCAAACCCGCGCAGCGTTTCCTCGCGCTGGTTGGAGATGTCAAAACCGTCGATCAGCGGGTCGACCAGGTCGCCGCAGATGGTGATCTCCATCGGCTCGGAGACCTGCTGCAGCCGCGCCGCGCGGTTCACCGCCGGTCCGAAGACGTCATAGACATATTTCTGGATGCCCACGACCGATCCCACGACCGACCCCGAGGCAATGCCGATGCGCGCCTGCCACCGATGCTGGTGCGTCAGGTTGCGGCGTTCGAGATAGCGCATCATCTTCACCGCGCAGCGGGCCGCCGCAAGGGCGTGATCCGGGTTCGGATGGGGCAGGCCGGCAACGGCCATGTAACAATCGCCGATCGTCTTGATCCGCTCGCAGCCGTAAAGCTCTGCAATCCGGTCAAAGGCGGTGAAGATGTCGTTGAGCTCGCCCACTGTGACGGTCGGATCGGCGGCGGCGGCCATCTCGGTGAAGCCGACGAAATCAAGCATCAGGACCGACACCGGTTCAAAGAGCCGCGGGGCGACCGAGCCGAAGGTTGTGTATTCTTCGTAAACGGACCGCGGCATGATGTTGAGCAAGAGCTTTTCCACATGGGTTTTCTCGCGCTCAAGATCCCGGGTGCGCCGGTCGACCATGGCGGCATAGCTGTCAATCATCGCTTCGGTTTCGCGCAGGCGCGACACGTTCTGGCATTCCATCACCAGCATCGGCCGGCCGTCGTAATCCGCGGTGCGCACCTGGGTTTCGATGACAAGGGTGCGGCGCTTGACCTTGGTGCGCAGCTCGAACGGCGCGTCCGAGGTCAGCTTTTCGGGCGCGAGCCCGCCCACGGCCTCGCAGATGTCTGCGCCGGAGGTCGCCTCGGGAAACCAGCCCAGAAAGGTCGGGTTGGCATAGAGGACGCGGTTTTCGCTGGTCTGATCGGAGGTGTCTACAAGGCAGACACCCACGCCGATGGACTTCAGGAGCCGGGCACTTAACGCTTCGGGAAACATGGGATCACCTCATCTGACAATGATGGACCGGCGGGCTTCAACCTCGGCCATCACGATATCGCGGTCCGCCGGGGTAAACCCGGCGCCTGTGAGTGTCTCGGCCAAAATCCGGCGCACCTCGTCGAAATCGGTGTGGGTCAGACCCAGGTGCGCGTGGGCGCGGGCGAGACGGTCTTCGGAGAAATCTGCGGGGCCGCCGAGCAGCATGGCGAAAAACTTGGTCTGGTGGTCGATCAGGCGCGCCATATCCACGTCGTCGAAGAAATGGCCGATGACCTCGCTGTCCAGCACGTCGTCATAAAACGTCATGATGACCGAGCGCAGCGCGGAGATGCCACCGTATTTGGTGAAAAGGGAACCCTGCGGGATGGTCGGGCCAGTTGCAATCATGGGAGGTCTCCAATGCGTAAAGGAATTGCAGGTATCCCCGGCCTTGGGACAGGGCCGGGGACGGGGATGCGGTGGGAGACGCGCCAGAGGGGACGGGCTCAGGCGCGCCGGATAACCACCTCCGCATATTCAGCGGGAACGATCATCTGGTGGTCGTCGCGGGACCGGGCTGTGCCGAGGGCCACGAGATCGGCTTGCAGGGCATCCGCGCCCGCCTCGCCCACGGCCTGAAAGGCCTTGGCCATGGGGCCGTAGATCCGGCTCCAGTCTTCGACCCAGGCGGTCACCGAGCGGTAGCGGAACATGAAGGTCTTTCGCGTTACGGTGACTTCTTCGGCCTGTGCGCCAAAGAGCTCTTCGATCCGCGCTTGCGTGCCCCATTGCAGCGGTGAACGCACGCCGGCGGGCGGCGGCACGTGCTGGCCAATGGTGCGGAAGACCTCGCCGATGAAGCCTTCGGGCGTCCAGTTGGCCATGCCGATCCGGCCGCCCGTGCGGCAGACGCGGATCAGTTCGCTGGCCGCCGCCTCCTGATTGGCGGTGAACATGACGCCATAGGTGGACATGACCGCATCGAACGAGCCGTCCTCGAAGGGCAGATCCTCGGCGTCGGCCTCGCGGAAGGCGACGGTCAGCCGCTCGGCTTCGGCGCGGGCCATGCCGGCCTTGAGCCAGTCCGAGACATAGTCGGTCGACATCACCTGGCACTGGCGGCGGGCGGCGGCGAGCGTGGCGTTGCCATTGCCGGCGGCCACATCCAGAACCCGGGCGTCCGGGCGCAGGTCCATCGCCTCGGCCAGACGCTCGCCGACGATCTGCAGGGTGGTGCCGATCATCGGATAATCGCCGGTCGACCAGGTGGCCTGCTGTTTGGTTTTCACGGCGACCAGATCCGGCGTCTGAGGATTGGCGACCTGTTGCGCTGAAATGTTCATTCTCAACTCCAATGTCTTTGGTGCGGCAGTGAGGCCTGTGTGCCAAAGCCCGGTGCCGCCCGCTTGGACAGGATCTGGAGAGGATCTGGGGTTTCTGTGGAGATCTCTGCAGATTGTGCAAAAAATGACAGTTTTCCGGGTTGAATGGCCCGCGAATCGCATCCGGATTGGCGAAATTTGTGTTTCGGGGTATGGTTCACACCGAGGTGCCTCCCATGACCTACGTTTTTGATGAGTTCGAACTGGATAGCGAACGCGCAGAATTGCGGCGCGCCGGTGAGGTCGTGCGCATCGAGCCGCAGGTCTTTGACCTGCTTCACCTTCTGATCTCGGCCGGCGACCGGGTGGTCACGCGCGATGAGATCTTCAGCGAAATCTGGGGCGACCGGATCGTGTCGGACGCGGCGCTGTCAAGCCGCATCCGGGATGCGCGCAAGGCGATTGGCGACGATGGCACGACGCAGCGCTTTATCCGGACGGTGCAGCGGCGGGGCCTGCGTTTTGTCGGCACGCCCAGAGAACAGGCGCCGGCTGTTGCCGCCGTCCCGCCGGTGCCCTGCGTGCCCGATCCCACGCCATTCGACCGGCCCGCCGTTGCGGTGCTGCCGTTTCGGGATCTGTCGGACGACAGCGGGTCGCCCGCGCTGGCAAGCGGCCTGACCGACGAATTGGTCGCGGCCCTGTCCGCCTGGCGCTATTTCCCGGTCATCGCGCGCAACTCGGTGCAGCGCTTTGCCGATGCCGGGCTCGGGGCCGAGCAACTGGGCGACGCGCTCAATGCGCGGTATCTGGTCGAAGGGTCGTTCCGGCGGGCGGGGCACCGCCTGAAAGTGCAGGTGGCGCTGATCGACGCGGCGGCCGATTACCAGATCTGGAGCCACCGGATCGTCTGCGACATGGGCGATATCATCGACATGGAAGAAGACGTGGCGGCGCAGATCGCCACGGTGATCGCCCCGGAGCTCGAAGGTGCCGAGGCGCGGCGGGTGCTGCGCAAACGCCCCGACGACATGAGCGCCTGGGAGCTGGTGATGCGTGCGGCCTGGCTGGTCACGCAACGCGACATGGACGGGCTCAAGGAGGCTGAAACCCTCGCGCTGCGCGCGGCGGACCGCAGCGAGGGCTGGTCGGTGCCGATGTGCCTGGTGGCGATGGCGCGGTTTCAGCAGGCGATGGCCGGGTTTTCGGCCTCCGACAGCGTGACCGCGTTCACCTCGACGCTTGAGGCCGCGCAGCAGGCGATGGAGATCGATCGCAGCGCCTGGATCGCGCATGCCCTGCGGGCCGTGGGCGAGCTTTGGGTGAAACGCAATCATGACCTCGCGCTGATCCATGTGGAGCGCGCGATTGACCTGAACCCCAGTGCCGCGATGAACTACCATTTCGGCGGGTGCATCACCGGGTTTTCCGGAGATCCGATGAAGGCGCGTCACTATCAGGAACGTCTGTTCCGGGTGGATCCGGCCTATATCTACGGCGCGGTCATCGAGGCCGATCTGGGTCTTTGGCACATGCTGGACACGCAGTACCAGGAGGCGGACACCCGGTTGACTCGCGCGCTGGCCTGGGATCCGACCTATGGACGCGCCTTGCAGCGGCGCATTGCACTGTCGGGGCTGATGGACGACCGCGTTGCCGCGATGGACGCCGCAAAGCGGATGGCCGACCTGGGTCTGGCCTTTGACGCCGAGACCATCGCCGCTTCCTATCCGTTCCGGATGGAAGAGCATCACGCGATGTTCCTCGACGGGCTGCGGCGGTCCGGCATAAATCACTGAAGGCCAGGTCGCCGGCCCGGCGTGAGATAAATGCCTGACCCTGCTGGATCTGGTGGGATATTGTCCACAAGATACGCGCAAGTCTGTGTGCATTTGGGACACGTGTGGGCGGCGCACGCCTTATATTCCTTTCACAGCAGAGAAAGGACATCCGATGACCCGCGCCTCAAGCCGCACCGAAAGCCGCACGTCGAGCCAAATCTGGCCTCAGACCTGGAAGCGCATCTTTGTCGATCACCCGCAATCGGTGGACGAGAGCTATTTCGAGCACCTGCGTTTCGCGGGCTGGTTTGCGTCCCGGCTGTTTGCGGCAGGCGGGGCGGCGCTTGTGCATGCGCTGATTCCCTGTCTTTTTGAAAAGACGGCCGGCCGCATGGTCCACCAGATGCACGATCGTCTGACGCGGCGCAGCTGACGTCACGGGCCTGGCCTGGCCTGGCCGGGCCTGGCCGGGCCGCGCCTGCGTGCGCAGCGAGCCGGGGCCTGCACTGGGGATGCACTGGGCGCCTGTACTGGGGTTGCACTGGGGTTGTCCGGGCGGGCCGGCGAAGGCGCAGGGCTGGGCTGGGCTGGGGGCCCGGTGGCCGGGCCTGCCCTCAGATCAGATCGGCAAACTTCACCGTGGTGTCGTCAAACACCAGTTTGTCGATATCCATCAGCCGGTCGGCGCCTTCGTAGTATCCGTCAAAGCCGCCATCGGCGCTGTCCGTGACGATCAGGCGGGTCACGGTTTCGCCCCGGCTGCCGTGGTACCAGCTTTCCGTGGAGAAGCTGTAGTCTTTGAACCGGCCGTCGAAATAGGCGTAATCCTTCTTGGAGTTGCCTTCCTCGTGCCAGGTGTGACCGTAGATATAGTCGTCGCCCAATCCGCCGTAGAAGCGATCGTTTCCGGCCTCGCCATAGAGCCAGTCCTGATCGGCGCCGCCATAAAGCGCATCGCTCATATCGCCGCCATAGATCTGGTCCTGCCCGCCCTGACCGAAGAGCTTGTCGAGCCCGTCGCCGCCGTAGATCTTGTCGTCGCCATTGCCGCCCCGGATCATGTCGTCATTGCCGCGGCCGTGCAGATTGTCCGCGCCACCCCGGCCTTCGATCACGTCCGAGCCATCCCGCCCATAGACCGTGTCCTGACCGCCGGATTGGAGAAACACCTCACCCGGGCGCACCGTCATGTCCTTGAAGGACAAGTAGGTGATGTCCTGCCCGATCTTGGCGGACTTGCCGTCCTTGGTCAGCGTGAGCACCCCGTTTTGCTCATTGCGCGAAAAGGCATAGTCCTGAACACGCCCGGAGAAGGTCATGACATCGTCGCCCTTGTAGGCGCCAAAGACCGACTTGGCCGTCAGTTGCCGGTCAAACACCATCACGTCGCTGATCGTGCCGCTGAAATAGCTGTTGATGTCGTCAAGCGTGCCGGAGGTGTTGCTCCAGCCGCCGGCGCCCACGACGATGGCCTCTTCGTTGTCCGACCAGTTGATCTTGATCGCCTTGTCATAGGCCATGCGGGCGCCGTTGAGGTAGAGATGCGCGCCGTTGGCGCCAAAGGAAAACGCCAGTTCATAGCTCTGACCGGCGGTGATGGCGTAATCGACGTCAAAGTAATGCGAGTTGCTCTCGTCCTGAATGCGGACCTGCAGATCGCCGGTTTCATTGATGTAGATCGAGGTGTGGCCGCCGTCGCCGTAGCCTTCGGCATCCTTGGAAAAGAGCACCTGGGTGCCGTCGATCTCATCAGCCGTGAAGCGGAAGGCCACGGTGCCCTTGTTGGGCGTGACATCCATCGCGGTCTCAAAGCCAAGCGCGTCGCGGTCGGCGCCGTCAAAGACGGTCTGGCCGGTCACGGCAAAGACCGGGGTGGCGCTGCTTGCGGTGTCGAGTGCGCCGGCCTTGGCCAGCTCGGAGCCCTTGGCCTTGATCGGCGCCAGGTTCTTGGATGTGGTGAGCGGGGCCAGCGCCTCTTTCAGATCGACGATGCCGTGCACGATGCCATAGGCCGGGCCGGCATCCTGTTCGATGTCGACCTCGCGCACCAGATCGCCAAAGACGGTTACGGTGCCCAGCAGATCGTCGTTGTGCGCGCCGCCGCCATTGCCCTGATCGGAATAGAGATGGATCACCGAATGATCGACCACCCCATCGCCGTTCTGGTCGCCGTAGGAGACATGCGAGATCTCGGTCGTGTGGCCTTCGATGATGATCCGGTCCCCTTCGGCACGGGAGTAGTCCATGATCTTGTCATGGCCTATCTCATCCACCCAATGGTCGTGGATATCGTCGTTTTCGCCGGCCACGCCGTGCCAGTTGATCGATCCGTCCTTCTGGGTGTGTTCGCGGATAAAGCGTTCCTTGGCGTT
This sequence comes from Pseudomonadota bacterium, assembly GCA_039179965.1. Lineage (GTDB taxonomy): Bacteria > Pseudomonadota > Alphaproteobacteria > Rhodobacterales > Rhodobacteraceae > Marinibacterium. The sequence continues at coordinate 4,841 of JBCDEC010000017.1, read as the reverse complement.
GATCAGGGTCTGGAAATAGAAGATGTCCGCGCCCTTGCCGCCATAGAGCTTGTCGTCGGCGGGGATGGGTTGCTTTGGGTAAAGCTTGCCATTGGTCAGTTCGTTGTCCGGATCACCTTCGTCCCGGTTGGGGTCATAGGTGACATAGGGTTCACGTCCGTCCGCGCGGCTGATCAGCAGGTCGTTTCCCGCGCTGCCGTAAAGCACATCCTCGCCGTGGCCGCCGTCAATGATGTCATTGCCCTTGCCGCCATTGACCGTGTCATTGCCGTAAGAGCCCTGCAGGACATCATTGCCGGACAGACCGTTGACCGTGTCATTGCCCCAGCCGCCGTTGATGCCGTCGGCGCCGTCGCTGCCGTTCACCTTGTCATTCTTCCTGCCCTTGGTGATCATCTTGAGCGGCGTCGTCATGTGGCCCTGATGGGAGACGCCATAACTCATCAGGATCTCCTTGAGCGTGTCGGAGCCGTGGTGAAGCTGTTCAAAGACCGGGGCAAGGTCGGCCATTCGCGCGGACATCGTCGCGGAGGTCCCGATGTCCTTGTCGATCGCCTGCGCGAGCTGGCCGATATCGGTTTCATCCAGCTTTTTGTCAAAGAGCATCAGGTCGGTGACCTTGCCGTCCAGCAGATAGGCCGCGTCATTGCCGGCGTTGCTGGTGTGTGCCCGGGTGCCGCCAATGACAAAATCATTGGTGTTGGAGGTCAGCCCGGTGGTGAAATCGGCATCCGCGGCAACCAGCTCTCCATTGAGATAGAGCAGCAGGCCGGTGTCTCCGAAACTGACGGCCAGATGGTATTCGGTGTAGGTGTCCAGCGGCGCGCCGGGCACCTTGAGATAGGTGCTGCCGCTGTCGGTCTCGAATTCGACGGCGAGGCGGCCCTCCTTGACCCAGACGGTGAAATCCCCGGCCGTGTCGCCGCCAAGATCCTTGGAGAGCAGCGCCATCTCTCCCTGACGCTTGTCGATCGAGAAGCCCATGGAGAGCGTGCCGGTGTCGACCTTGTATTTCGCCTTGTGCGCGACCTCGCGGTAGTCGCCAAGGGCTCCGGTGTAATCCCGTGTGCCGAATTGGGCAAAGAGCGGGTCGTGCGACAGCGGATTTCTGGCCATGAAGATGCGTCCTTTGAACTGGGCGTTCACTGGACGCTAGGGTCAGAATGGGGTTTTGATGAGGCGTCACCCCTGTGCGCCCCCGGGTCCGGCAAAGCCCTGCCTGTTGACAGCGGGGTTCCGCACAAACACTTGAGTCAAAGCGGGAAATTGGCGTTTTCCCGCCGACAGAAAGACCCAGAACTATGACACGACCATGGCCATCGGGGGGCAGGGACATGGCAATGGCGCGCGCTGAACAGAGTGTTTCCCGGGCCATGTCGCCACTTTGCCGCGCCCCGGTCCTGTTGACGCCCCGATTTGGCCCCGTGGTCTGGCCCCGTGAGTCGCGGCTTTGAGGCGCGGGTTTGAGGCGCGGGTTTGAGGTGAGGCCCGGGCCAGCGCGCCGCCTCCGGTTCAACAGAAATGACCCCTAAGCCACGACATCCCTCGTTTCACTTTTGACACCGGCGCGGCCACCGTCCATCACTTGAAAAAACGGAGGACGCGGCATGCGGGTTGGCTTTGTCGGTTTGGGAAATGTGGGCTCGAAACTCGCGGGCAGTCTGCTGCGCAATGGCCATGACCTGACGGTCTTTGACCTGGATGGCGATCTGATGGAGTGCTTCGCGGGGCAGGGCGCGCAGATGGCGGGATCGGCCGCCGCGCTGATGCGCGAAGCCGACGTGGTGATCACCTGCCTGCCGTCTCCGGCGGCGTGTCAGGCCACGGTCGAGGCGATGCTGCCCGAGGTAGGGCCGGGCAAAACCTGGATGGAGATGTCCACGACCGACGAGGCCGTGATGAAGACGCTTGCCGCGCGGGTGCAGGATGCGGGCGGCGATGTGGTGGAATGCCCTGTGTCGGGTGGATGTCACCGGGCCGATACGGGCAATATCTCTATCTTCGCGGGCTGTGACCGGGCGACGTTTGACCGTGTGCTGCCCCTGCTGACAACGCTGGGCCGCCGGGTGCTGCACACGGGTGAGATCGGCACCGCCTCGGTTCTGAAGGTGATGACGAATTATCTGGCCACCGCCAATTTGCTGACGGTCTGCGAGGCGCTGACGACGATGAAGGCCGCCGGGCTCGATCTCAACACGACCTTCGAGGCGATCCGGATATCCTCCGGGACCTCCTTTGTGCATGAGACCGAAGGCCAGGTGATCCTGAACGGGTCGCGCGACATCTCTTTCACGATGGATCTGGTGAAAAAGGACATTGGCCTGTTTCAGAAGATCGCCGCACAGGCCGGGGTGCCTTTGGAGATCAGCCCGCTGATGGTGGAGATCTTTGAGGACGGAATCGCCCGGTTCGGTGAACGCGAGCTTTCGCCCAACATCATCAAACGGCTGGAAGAGGCCACCGGGCTTGAGATCCTGGCGCCCGGCTTTCCGACCGAAATGACGGATGATGAGCCGGAAGAACCCGGCTACGAGGTGGTGCCGCAGGGGCGGGCCTAGCCCGGCGGGTGTCGGGCCGGGTTTCCTGTATGGTAGGGTTTTCCGGAATTGGGAAATTGCGTTCACTTATGCAACGTTTGATGACCCGGCGTAAGCCAGGGTGAAATGCAATTGTTCTGCGCGGGACCTGGGCGACCAGCGACTGTGCGACGTAACGAGTACCCAATATGACATATTTGAAAGCGGCCCTTGCCGCTGGCCTTCTTTTTGCATCCAGCGTCGGCGTTCAGGCGTCCGCCGTTGATATCACGATAACCGGAACCTGGGCTGAAACCGATTTCGACGTGTCGGCCACCGGGACGGACCCGGCTTCGGGAACATCCGATGAAGACGACGATCTTGTATACGGCGTGGCGCCGTCCGCGGGTTCGACGTCGTTCACCCTGCGCGTCGATACCTCCAGCGTGGTCAGTTTCAACACAGGCGAATTCGGCGTGACCCATGACTGGTACGGCTTTGACGATGTCGAGCTGGTGGGCGGTCATAGCTTTGGCGACGCCACTTGGGACACGACGGACATCCTGACGGGACTGGTGGGGCCTAACGGATCCACGGCCGCTTTGTGGACGGATACCGATTTGACAACCGATCCGACCAAGATCTCGTTTCGGATGTTTGGTGAAACATCCACGGGCCTGACTGCCGACATCTTTGTCGGGTCGCGCACCGCAACCACCATCGGCGATCAGTTTCTGATGTGGGAATACTTCGACGGCGAAGAAATCCGGTCCATGAGCTACAGCGCGACGGTTGCGCCGGTGCCCTTGCCGGCCGGCGCCTTCCTTCTTCTGGGCGGGCTCGGGGGCCTTGCGGCGCTGCGGCGGCGCCAGCGGCGCTGACCCCGGCACAGATCTCTCTGACCTGAACAGATCCCGGCACCGCATCGACGCTGCCGGGATATCGGGGGTCGCTTACGGCTGCGGGCGAAATCGTACGTTTGGCTCGCCAAGACTTGTCCGTAAGGGGATCGTTTAGCGTTACAGCGCTTCACCGCGTCTCTTTGAACGCCAGACGCCAGGTTTCGGGCCTTGGATAGCTGGTACGGGAAAAGTCTCAAGTGCCGGGTCTTATCCGTAGACCTGCCGTTGCATCCTAGGGCGACGAAGGAGCAAGATGCGGGACGGAGCGGTCCTTCGCCGCATAAGCCACAAATGTCCGCAATGATAGAAAACTCTGTTGTCTCGGAGCCGATGGCTAGAAGAACGTTACTTGTCATAGAACTTGGGCAGGTCCTCGCCCTTAACGTTCTCGCGATCACGCAAGTTAATCAGGAACGACCCGTCGCGGGCGTATATCTGCTTGGTTGAGTATCTAGCGATGTGCGTGTTAGCGGCGACTACTTGATAAGGCGCATGAGTGATTTTCTCTGGAAGTTCTTCAAATGTGCCGACGAGCATAAGATCTGAACCAAGCGGGAAGAATACCATCGTTCCTTTGAGGCCATGACCCGGGGGATATGGGCCTTTATTGCTCTCATCTATCCACGACAGAACCACCGGATCATCGCTGCAAATGTACTTGTAACCTTCCGGTGCCGAAACGAAGCACCAGTTTCGACGCGCTGAACACTCCAGAACGGGATCAAGCATCTTGAATTCCATACCGATTAAGTGGGTTTGGTCGATGATAATGTCGTACTGTTTGCTTTCGTGAAATTCCTTCATTGCCTCATAGGAAATGTCATCGTTAACTGGGTATCCATCATCACGCATTTTTTGGGTTTGGGTTTCCCATGTCTCCTTCGACGATAGCATGATGCTAGAAATCCGCTCCGCGATGTCTTTATTGAAACCTTCCATTAGACCGCGCAGCCGAGGATTGCGAACCGAGATATTTGCAAGGATGTTCATAACCGAGTTGAAGTGCTCAGGTGTAGGAAAAGCCTCCGCTTCGATTACTTCGGACAAATGAACGGCGAACTGAGCCTCGATTTTAGACATTGCGTCTTCGACGGCATTCGGATCGACACCGTCCGCTTCTACTCGAAAGAAATGCCGCCTACTTCCAACGTTGCGGACCAGCGTTGTGAAGGTGGATTTGGTTTCACTGTCGAATGCGAAGACTTTGGCCTTACGGCCAATGCCATCAGCGAAACCGCGGAGGTAGAACTGGGGAATAAAATGGTGATTTGCTTTGGTCGCCAATCGAGAGCCTACGGTTCAGGGGGCACTATCTATACAGCCCAGTATGTTTCGCATCAAGTCAACTTGGACGATAGAGAGCGACTTTGGATCGTCGTGTCCACGATTGAGGCTAAAGCGCCCCGCCTTTAACCTGCAACAT
>JBCDEC010000016.1:0-31181 GCA_039179965.1 Pseudomonadota bacterium | reverse complement strand
TCCAGGGGCATCGCGTCACGTCCTTTACCCGAGCGCCATTGGCGGTCAGTTTTCTCAACGAAACCACCGTAGATCTGGTGATTGCCGGTGCGATCATCAGGGGCGAAGACGGGTTCGCGCAGTCCGGCGGCTATCACCTGCTACAGGCGTTGCGCAAAGGCGCGGGAGACCGGCCACCAACGCTGGCGATCTCGGGCTCCTTTCTTCCGGCAGAGACGACAAAGGACCTGACCGCTGCGCCTGCACTTGGTGCAACGGCGACGCTGGCAAAACCCTTTGCCGAAGATGATCTGTCGGCGACGGTAAACCGGCTGCTCGGTTCGGGGGTGTCCGGCACGTAAGTCCCTCCGGCTACATCTGGGGCAGTTGCTCTCCGGAATTGGTCGCGTCGGCCGCAAGACGGATGCGTTTTGTCCGCGTTGCCGGGGTTTTGGCAAGTTTGATCCAGCGCAAAACGTTGCGACGGTAGGAGGGGGCAAGCGCCTCCCAGGCCTCCGTTTTGACGACATCCGCCAGATCCTGCGGCACAATCAAAGCGTCCACATCATCATAAAACGTCCATAGGCCCGAGGCCTGGCCCGCCGCAACCGCCGCTTCTCCGGCGGCATGCATACGGCCCTGGGTCCGGAGCTTGTCGACGCGGTCCTTGTAGCTCTTGGCCCAGGCAATCTGTTTGCGCGGAGAGATCAACTGTGCCGTGCGGGTGTCATCGACCACAAAACGTCGACCATCAATCCAGCCATGAGCGATCAGCGCGTCGAGCACCTCGTCCCGGCTCACGTATTTGTCGGGGTGGCTGGCCTTCCAGGTGACAAGCCGAACGCTGTCGTCTTGCGCGTGGTGGATATCCAACCACTTCCAAAGCTGATCCGCAGCGGTGATTTCAAGGTCGTTCATCTGCCGCAGATAGGGCATTCGCGCGGCGCGTCACGGGGCCGGCCCAGCCTTACCTTGCTGGGGTAGAATATCAGGTGCCCGGGAACTGATACTCCAAATACACCAGATAGGGATCAAGCTCTGGCGGATTGGCGTTTTCGGGATAGCGGGAAATGTATTGAAAGCCGAAGCGTTCGTACATGTTCAGCATCCGCGTATTGCCTTTCGCCGTGTCCGCGTAGATGGCGCGGCATCCCATCGCCTTCGCTTCTGCTATGCGCATTTCAAACAACCGCCGCCCCAGGCCCTGGCCTTGCGCTTCCGGTTTCACGAACATCCGCTTCATTTCGACCGCGTCGGGCCGGATCACGCGAAAGGCGCCACAGCCAATCAGCCGCCCGGACGCATCATGGGCCATGGCCAGCCGACCATTCGGCGGCAAAATCTCGTCAAGATGCGCGATGGCGCCGTCTGCCAGATCCTGCGCTGACAGGCCCGCGCCGCCAGCCGCTTCGAACAATTCGACAATACCCTTGAAGAAATCGACCATCAGCGCCCGAAGTTCAGCGGTGTCGGCGACCTCGGACACAAATGAGAGGTTGATCGTCATGCAGGGGTCCTCCGTGCAGATGGTGCGACGGTGCAATCTGGCTGCCAAAGAGGCAAACCCTGTCAGGTGTCGCGTCATGACTTGGTCGGGCTGGATTTTGCCTGTCGCGGACCCGTTTGCCAACGCATCCCGGATCAGGGCCGCGAAAAAAAGGGCGCCGCGATGGGGCGCCCTTTCGTGATTGTTTTGGCAATGGCCTTCGGTCGGGCCTTAGACCGGGCCGAAGATCCGCTCGCGCTCTTCTTCGAGCTCTTCGAGGATTTCCATCACTTCATCGGGGTTCAGCATGAAGTCCTGAAAGCCCTGCATACCCACTTTGGCCATCTCCGGCGTTGTGTCGCGGTCATAGAACTGCGCGGTCTGCGAGGCGGCCAGAACTGCGGCGCCCGCGTTCAGGAACGGATCGTCCATAGGCTTGGCGTCCTTGTGCGTCGGCAGAACCTGCGTGGCCGCGGCCAGCGCTTCGATGTTTTCTGCCTGCGCGATGAAGGCCAGGAACTTCCGGGCGTTGTCCTTGTTGACCGCGTTTGCGGGCATAAAGACCAGATCCGTCGGTGCGTCTTCGCCGCGCGCCATACCTTCGTTGATGTCTGGGAACTGCCAGTAGGTCATGTTGCCCCGGGCCTCTTCAGGCAGGTTGGGGATCAGGAAGTTCCCCATCAGGTAGCCTGCGGCCTCACCATTGATGAGCGCTGGCTGTGCTTCCTGCCAGGAATAGTTCTGGTGGTTCTCGATGAAGCAGCCTGCGTCCAGCGCCTTGCGCCAGTTCGCCATGGTGTTGACCACGCCTTCATCGGTGTACGGCACTTTGCCCAGCATCAGGTCGATATGATAGTCGAGCCCGTTGGTGCGCATGTTGAGGTAGTCAAACCAGCCGGCTGCAGTCCACAGGAACTTGGTGCCGATTGTGAAGGGCACGATACCTTCCGCGCGCAGCTTTTCGCAGGCTGCCAGCAGATCATCAAAAGTCTGGAATTCTGAGATTCCCTGCGCTTCCATGATGTCGGAGCGCATATACAGGCCCCACTGGTAGTAGGCATACGGCAACGCGTACTGCTTGCCGTCAAAGGTGATCGACGGCTCGGTTGACGCCATCGCGTCGCTCAGCCCGCTTTCGGACCAGACATCGGAGATGTCGGCAAAGAGCCCGTCTTCGACAAAGCCAGCCATCCGGTTGCCGGCAAACCACATGCCGACATCAGGCCCGGTGTCTGCGACCAGAAAGTTGCGGATCGCGGTCTTGTAGGCTTCGTGTTCGATCGTGTTGAATTCGACATTGATGTCCGGGTTTTCGGATTTGAACTTGTCGACCAGTGCCTCCCAGGCTGCCCGCGGGGCCGCATCCGACTGGTTCGACGAAATGACCAGATCGCCTTCGGCCAAAGCGGCACCGGACAGCGCTGCAAGGCTTCCTGCGACGAGGGCCGTCGTCATCAATTTACGCATAGTTTCCTCCCATTTATTCTGACCTAACCGTGACGGATCATGCCGACAAGTCAAGGCCGTCCAACGCATTTTGAGGGCTGAATTACAGGGGTTTGACCGACTTTTTGTCTAGCCGACGGTCGCGCCGTGCGGCAGATCCCGCCGGTCTTGCAATTGCGTGCTCAGCCAGGCCGGATCGAGGTTGGAAATCACACCGAGATCGCAAATCAACAAGGCCTCGCCTTGTCCGGCCTCGGCCAAAGGCGCACCATTGGGCCCGACAATCACCGAGCCGCCGCCGAAGGTCACGTCGCCCTCGACCCCGACGTAATTGGCATAGGCAATGGTCAACCGGAATTCATTGGCGCGCGCGGGCACCAGCAGGCGATTGACGGCCTCAAAACCGGCCGGATTGGCCGTTGGAACTAGGATCAGATTGACCCCCTGCGCGGCCAAGGCCTGAACGTGGTGGGCAAATTCCACATCGTAGCAAATCAGCAGCGCGGCGCGGAACGGACCCAGATCGAAGACAGTGTAGTGGTCGCCCGGCGTGAACACCGCGTTTTCCATCGGGCCGAAGAGCTGCAGTTTGCGGTGATGGGCCAGCTTTTCACCCGTCTTGTGATAGCAGCTGGCCACGTTGAAAACGGCATCGCCGTCGCGTTCCGCCCAGCCAATCGTCAGACCGCAATGACTTTCCTTGCAGAGCCTGGACAGGCGATCCTCCCAAACGCCGCCTTTTGGCTGGGCCCGATCCGGGTGCAGGTCGGGGCGGTTGTAGCCCGGCAGGTACAGTTCGGGCATGACCAGCATCTCGGCTCCGGCCCAGGCGGCGGCCTGCAGCATTTGGGCGATGCGCGAAAAGGCGGCAACCTCGTCTCCGTTCGTTGTAGGGCTTTGAAAAAGTGCAATCTTCAAGGTATTCCCTCCGGCTGAACTTTGGTTTCGGCATGGTGTCGCGTGTAGCCGCGACTGATCGTGATATCATCCGCGATCCATTTGGCGTCGTACCAGACTCCCCAGATGAACGAGGACCCGCGATTGGTCAGAAACGGCAGGCCCAGGAAGTAGATGCCCGGCACGTGCGAGATGCCGCGCTTGTGCAGGGGCCGGCCCTGGGCGTCGAACGTATCGACCTTGAGCCAGCTGTAATCCACCCTGTAACCGGTGGCCCAGATCACCGTGCCGATGCCGGCCAGATCGAGCTGGCGCAGCGGGTCGGTCACACACGGCGGGTCCGGCAGCATCTCGCGCGCGCCGGGCTCCTCCGGCAGATCCAGCCCATTGGATTGAATGTAGGCGTCCGCCTCATCAAGCACCGACAGGTAATTGGCGTCCCCTTCAGCGAGGTGCCGGGCCAGATCGGGTGCAAACTGCAAGACGCCGTCCCGGTGGCTTTCGGTCATGCCCACAAGGGTCATGCCCTCTTGCGCGAGCCGACGAAAATCGACCGTCCGCCCGCCGTTCGCACCGCTGACGGCGATGGTCACGTGTTTGGCGTTGGCAGGTGGCGCGTCGGCGTGCCATTTGTTCAAAACCCCCAGCCACCAGACGAAATCCCGGCCTCGATACCGGCGGGGCGGGCGATTGTGCGATCCCACCGACAGATAGACCCGGCGCCCGGCGGTCATGAGTTCTTCGGCAATCTGTGCGCCGGAGGCGCCCGCGCCGACAACCAGCACCGGCCCGTCCGGCAACTCGTCTGGATTGCGATAGGCGGCGGAATGGATCTGATGTACCGGCGCATCGCCGGGCAGGATGGGCGGGATCACCGGCACCTGAAAGGGTCCGGTCGCGGCAATAACGGTCTGGGCTTCGATCACGCCGGTCGAGGTCTCAACCCGAAATCCCGGCCGACCGGCGATCTGTGTGACGGCGGTGACCTCGATGCCGGTCCGAATCGGCGCCGCAATCATCCGGGCGTAATCTTCGAAATAGGAGGCAATTTCATCCTTGCCCGGGAAACCGTTGGGATCGCTGGGAAAGTCCCGGCCGGGAAAGCTGTCGTGCCAGGCCGGTCCGTTGGCGACCAGATGATCCCACCGCCCCGACCGCCAGCGTTCGGCAATGCGGTCGCGTTCCAGAACCAGATGCGGAATGCCCTGTTGCGTGAGATGCTCGCTTGCGGCAATTCCGGCCTGCCCGGCGCCTACCACAAGCGTATGGGTCGTTTCCATTGCCGGTTCCCTGCCACTGCCTGCCCCGGCCAAGACTAGGCATCCAAGGCGCGCGCGCAAACCGGAAATGACACGCAAGTCTTGCCTTTGCGGCGGGATGCTGCCCATCTGCGCATCACCGGCCGGGTTCGCATCACAGGAGATTTCCATGGCCCATCAGCGCATTCGTCCCTTCAACACCCGTGACACATATCCCGAACAGAAGCTGGACAACGATCTGGCCCAGGCCGTGGTGACGCGCGGCGGGCGGACGGTCTGGATGCGCGGGCAATGCCCGCAGGATCTCGACACCGCGCGCTCGATCGAGAGCCATGATCCGGTCGAGCAGACCCACAAGGTGATGCAGAACATCCGGCAATTGATCGAAGAGGCCGGCGGCTCCATGGATCATCTTGTGAAAGTCGTCGTCTACATCACCGATGTACGCCATCGCGAGGCCGTCTACCGCACGATGGGTGACTACATTCGGGGCGTACACCCGGTTTCAACCGGGCTGGTGGTCAATGCTCTGGCGCGGCCCGAATGGCTGGTCGAGATCGACGCCACCGCCGTGATCCCGGAGGACGAGTCATGACCTTTTCCCTCGTGGCCCGCTGCGCGGAGACGGGCATGTTTGGTACGGCCATTGCATCGTCGTCTCCCGCCGTCGCGGCGCGGTGTGCCTATGCGCGGGCAGGTGTCGGTGCCGTGGCGTCTCAGAATGTGACCGACCCGACCCTGGGGCCAATGACCCTGGATCTGATGGACGCGGGACGCTCGGCCGCCGAAGCGATTGAAGAGATCAAACAGCGCGGGCGCTTCATCGAATACCGGCAGGTGCTGGCGGTGGACAGCAAGGGTCGGACCGCGATTCATTCCGGAACCGAAGCCCTAGGGATCTGGACCGAAGCCTCTGGTCCGAATGTTGCCTCTGGCGGCAATCTGCTGGCCAATGACGGCGTGCCTGCTGCAATCGTCGCAGGCTTTCTCAATGCCGAAGGCCACCTGGGCGATCGGTTGATCGCAGCCATGCGGGCGGGTCTTGCCCAGGGTGGCGAGGCCGGATCGATCCATTCGTCAGGTCTCATGCTGGCCTACAAGGTGCCCTGGCCCATCGCGGATCTGCGCTGTGACTGGACCGAGGATTGCCCCATCGAAACTCTGGCCGCGACCTGGGATGTGTACCACCCGCAGCTTGAGGCCTACGTACAGCGCGCCCTCGATCCCTCCGCTGCCCCGTCTTATGGCGTGCCCGGGGACGAATAACCCCTGTCCCGCCTCTCATCAATTGCCTAGAATTCAGGCACAGAGAACACGACTCGGGCAGGGGCCCGGGGCGGTGGGACGGGCCGGGCGAATTCCCCTGTCCTGTCAGGGGGAAAGCACGATCTAAGGTTATCTGTTGTAAGAGTTGACGCGGCGCCCGGCCGGGCGCCCGGCTTTTGGGTATGCATTCGGATTAAGCAGCGACGACAGGTACACGCGTGACCCTTCAGACTTCGGACGCCATCGACATTCGCAACGCGGTCAAGCGCTACAGCGACTTTACGGCGTTGAAATCTGTCTCGCTGACAATCCGGGACAATGAATTCTTCACGCTTCTGGGCCCCTCCGGCTGCGGCAAGACCACGCTTCTGCGGATGATTGCGGGTTTTGAGGACGTCACCGAAGGCGCGATCTTTCTGTTTGGCGACGAGATCGAGGCCCTTCCGCCCCACAAACGTCCCATCAACACGGTCTTTCAGAACTACGCGCTGTTCCCGCATATGACGGTGATCGAAAACGTCGGGTTCGGGCTGGAGATGCTCGGCCACACGATGGAAGAGGTCCGCAGCCGCGCGGGCGCGGCGCTGGAAATGGTGCAGCTGTCGCAATACGCCGCGCGCAAGCCATCGCAACTGTCCGGCGGGCAGCAGCAGCGGGTGGCGCTGGCCCGCGCGCTTGCTCCACGTCCGAAAGTGCTTCTTCTGGACGAGCCTCTCTCGGCTCTGGATCTGAAGCTTCGCAAGGCGATGCAGATCGAGCTCAAGCATATGCAGCGCGACACGGGCATCACCTTCATCTTCGTCACCCACGATCAGGAAGAAGCGCTGACCATGTCCGACCGGATTGCGGTGATGTCGGCGGGCGAGGTGCAACAACTGGGCGATGCGCGCGATATCTATGAGCGGCCACGCAACAGCTTTGTTGCCGATTTTATTGGAGAAACGAACCTCGTGGAGGTCACCGTCGACGCGCCAACCAATGGGCAGACGCGCTGCCATCTGAGCGGCGGGCAAAGCCTCTCCTGCACGGCCATCAAGGGCGTCGGGGCCGGCGACAAGGTGCATGTCTCGCTGCGCCCGGAACGGCTGATGCTCACCGCGGACCCGGCCGCCGACCGCCTGAAAGCCAAGGTGCGCGAGAACATCTTTGTGGGCACCGATATCACCACCATCGTCGATCTCGACGACGGGCCGGAGTTCCGCGTGCGCACCTCCAATTCTGATCGGGGCCGGGCGCGTATCTTCTCGCCCGGTGCTGAGGTTTTCGTCGAGATGGAGAAGGGGGCCGCGCGCCTCCTGACCGACTGATGGCAGGCGGCGCGGCGCCGGGCGGCGCATCCCAAAGTGACACCTATGCCGGGGCGCGCGGTTGGCTTTTGCTGCCTGCCTGGGCGACGCTGGGCATCCTTGTGGTGGCGCCCGTGGGGATCATGCTGGTCTATTCCTTTCTGACGAAGGAGTTTCGCGGCGGCGTCATCTGGGAACCGACGCTGGCGGCTTACGATCAGTTCTTTTTCAACCGTGGCCTTTTCGGCGACGAGCCTCCGACCATTGAATGGACCTATATCCTGATCTTCTGGCGGTCGATCTGGCAGGCGGGCGCGGCCACGCTGCTCAGCCTTGCCATCGGCTTTCCGACGGCTTGCTACATCGCCACGCGCCCGCCGCGCGAGCGCCCGTTCTGGGTTTTTCTGGTCACGATCCCCTATTGGGTGAATCTGCTGATCCGCACCGTGTCGATGAAATTTCTTCTGCGTGATCAAGGGCCTTTGAACGATGCGCTGATGTGGACCGGCGTGGTTTCCGAACCGGTGAGCATCGTGAACACCAATCTGGCCGTGCAATTGGGGCTGTTTTATTCCTACCTCCCGTTCATGGTGCTGCCGATCTACGCGGCCGTTGAGCGCTATAACTTCACCCTGTCTGAGGCCGCCGCCGATCTGTATGCGCCGCGCTGGACGGTGCTGCGGCGGATCCTGTTGCCCGCGGTCAAACCGGGGATCGTGGCCGGCTGCATTCTGGTCTTTGTCCCGTCGATGGGCTCTTTCCTGGCGCCGGATCTTTTGGGTGGCGCAAAGAATTTCATGATCGGCTCGCTGATTGAAGAGCAGTTCAAAGGCAATGCCGGCAACTGGCCCTTTGGCGCTGCGGCCTCGATGATCCTTCTGTCGGTGGTGCTGATCATCCTGATCATTTCCGCCCGTCAGCAAGCCAAGGCGGAGCGCTGAGATGGCGGCCCGCTACGATGTCCGCACCTATCCCGGCTTTCGCACGATCACGCTGATCTGCCTGGCCGTGCTGTATGCGCCCCTGGTGGTGGTGACGATCTACAGCTTCAACGCCTCGCAATCGATCACCCAATGGGAAGGTCTGAGCCTGCGCTGGTATGTCGATGTCTTCACCGGCCCGGAATCCGAGAAGTTCAAGTTCGCCGCGCGCAACAGTTTTGTCATTGCATTGATCGCGGCCACCGTCTCGACCACCATTGCGACGCTCGCTGCCACCGCCATTCTGCGCGGCGGACGCTTTCGCTTGCGTACGGTCTCCTTCGGTCTGATCTCCCTGCCGCTCATGGTGCCCGAGATCGTCACGGCGGTGGCCACGCTGATCTTCTTCAATGCCATCGGCTTTGATCGCGGCCTGATGACCATCCTTCTGGCCCATATCGCCTTTTGCATCCCCTTTGCCTATCTGCCGATTTCAGCACGGATGCAGGGGATCGAGGCGACCTTTGAACAGGCCGCCATGGACCTGTACGCGACCCGCACACAGGCGTTCCGGCGGGTGCTCCTGCCATTGATGATGCCGGGGATCATCAGCGGTTTTATCCTGGCCTTCATTGTCTCGCTTGATGATTTCATCATCACCAATTTCGTCAAAGGGGCCGGCGTCGAGACCCTGCCCACAGCGATCTTTGGGGCCGTCAAACAGGGTATCAAGCCCAATATCATGGCCATCTCCACCCTGCTTCTGGGCATATCGGTGGTGATGGTTACCCTCTCCTGGCTCATCAGCCGCCGGGACAACACCGCATAACCAACCAAGGGAGTCTCTACATGAAATCCATGCTTAAAACCACAGCTGCGGCCGCCGCTCTGGCGCTGGCGGCTGGCAGTGTCGCCGCCGAAGGCAAGCTGGTCATTTACCACTGGTTCGAATATATCCCTCAGGAATTGCTGGATAAATTCAGCGAGGAATATGGTGTCGAGGTGGTCATGGACACCTACGACAGCAATGAATCCCTACTGGCCGCTCTGAAAGCCGGCGCTCTGGGCACCTATGACGTGGCGGTGCCGGGCGATTACATGGTCGAGATCATGATCGGCGAGGGGATGCTGGACGAGATTGCCGACGGCGAGCTTTCGAACGTCAGCAACATCGCCGCCGAATGGGCTGATCCGGCCTTTGATCCGGGCAGAAAGCACTCCATCCCGTACCAGTGGGGCTCGACCAGCTTTGCCGTGAGCCGCGATGTATATGACGGCGAAATCAACAGCACCAGCATCCTGTTTGATCCGCCAGAAGAGCTGAAGGGCAAAATCAACATGCTCGATGCCCAGGGCGAAGTTCTGGCGATGGCCGCGCTGCACATGGGCATTGAGCAGTGCTCGACCGACCGCGACCAGCTCAAGGCGCTCAATGACATGCTGCAGGGCGCCAAGGAAAACTGGGCCTCGTTCAACTCGGACACCGCCAAGGAAGTGCTGACATCCGGCGATGCGGCTGTTGGTCAGATCTGGGATGGCTTTGCCGCGCGCGGCCGTGAGGAAGGTGCGAATATCGAATATGCCTTCCCGACCGAAGGCTATGTCGTCTGGATGGACAATGTGGTGCTTCTGGAAGATGCGCCGAACCGTGAGAATGCGTTGAAGTTCATGGACTTCCTTCTGGAGCCCGAGAACATCGCGGCGGTCAGCAACTTTGCCCGCTATGTCGCTGGCGTGGACGGCGTCGCCGACTACCTGGACCCGGCGCTCGCCAGTCAGCCAGAAGCCAATCCGCCGGCAGACGCTGGCCCCGGCGTCTTTGTGCAGGCCTGCGATCAGGCGGTTCAGGAGGTCTATGACCAGATCTGGACCAACCTGAAGAAGTGAACATGATGGGCAGGGGCTGCGGCCCCTGCCTGTTTGGAGATCTCCGATGCCCTTCACGCCCCCCAGCACGCCCGACCGCTTTGCCACCCGCTATTCCGAGGTCGCAACCTTCATGCGCGCGCCTCTGGCGCATAGTCTGGAAGAGGCCGACATTGGCATTTTTGGGGTGCCCTATGACGGGGCTCTGACAAACCGGCCCGGTGCGCGGCATGGACCGCGTGAGGTGCGCAATCAATCGTCGCTCATGCGCGCGATCAACCACGCCACGCGGATCGCACCGTTTGAGCTGGCCGAGGTCAGGGACATGGGCGATGTGCCGCTGACCCAGATTTACGACATCGAAAAGACGCATGATCAGATTGCCGCCTTCAGCGCCGATCTGGTTGCGGCGGGGGTGATGCCCCTGGCTGTCGGCGGAGATCATTCCGTCAGCCTGCCACTCCTGCGGGCGGTGGCAAAGGACGGGCCTGTGGCCATGATTCACGTGGACGCCCATACCGATACCTTCGACGATCTCTTCGGGTCCAAGTTCAATCACGGCTCGCCGTTTCGCCGGGCGCATGAAGAGGGACTGATCGATCCCAGGGCGACAATCCAGATCGGCATTCGGGGAACCACCGTGTCTTCGGAAGGTTGGGATTACTCGGAAAACGCGGGCATGCGCGTCGTGTTCTGCGAGGAAGTGCATCAGAAGGGACCCGAGATCATTGCCGAGGAGGCCCGGGCCCTCGTCGGTGACCGCCCGGTCTATCTGACCTTTGACATCGACAGTCTGGACCCGGTCTACGCCCCGGGCACCGGCACGCCGGAGATTGGCGGCTTGACGAGCTATCAGGCGCAGGCCCTGTTGCGCGGCTTGCGCGGTCTCAATTACGTGGGCGCGGATCTGGTGGAAGTCTCGCCGCCGTTCGACAACGGCTATGTGACGTCGATGGCCGGTGCGGCGCTGACCTTTGAAATCCTGTGCCTTCTCGCTGAAAGTCACGCCAGGTAGGGTGCACCGCCCGGAAAGGCGCGTCTGCGTCCGGGTTGCCCAAAGCCCAGGGGCCATTTCGACCGTCTCTCGCGGACGGACCGCACGCGGAACGCCTGGCGCGCGCACGCGGATCAAACGGCGGTCACGGCTGCCGGGCCAGCCGGGGCAGGTTACAAAACGCGTGCCAGAAACGCGCGTGTCCGGGCTTCTTTCGGGGCGCTGAAGATCTGCTCGGGCGCGGCGGCTTCCAACACCCGGCCGGCATCGAGGAAACAGACCTTGTCGGCGACCTCGCGCGCAAAGCCCATCTCATGGGTCGCCAGTATCATCGTCATCCCATCGGCGCGCAGTTGGCGGAGCACGTCGAGCACCTCGCCCACCAGTTCCGGGTCCAGGGCCGAGGTGACCTCGTCCAGCAGCAGGATCTCGGGTTCCATCGCCAGCGCGCGAATGATCGCCACCCGTTGCTGCTGCCCGCCGGACAGGGCGTCGGGATAATGCGCCATCCGCTCCGTCAGACCGAACCGGTCAAACAGGGCCTCCACGCCGGGTGTGAGCGCGGCCATGCTGCGCGCCTTCACCCGGCGCGGGGCCAGCATAACATTTTGAAACGCCGTCATATGCGGGAACAGGTTGTAGGACTGAAACACCATCCCCACCCGTTGTCGCACCGGGCGCGGGTCCAGACCCGGCTCGGCAATGTCGACGCCATCCAGCCAGATCTCACCATCGTCGATGGGCTCCAGCAGATTGATGCAGCGCAAGAGCGTTGACTTGCCCGACCCCGAGGCGCCGATCAGGCAGATTGTCTCGCCCCGCGCGACCTCCAGATCGATGCCCCGGATCACCCGGGTGTCGCCGAAGCTCTTGGTCACGCCCTTCAGCGCCAGAAAGCTCATGCCTTGTCCCTTTGGCGCGCCAGAAGGTAGTCGGCATAGCGCGTGGCCGGGATCGTCACCGCCAGAAAGATGAGCGCTGCCCCGACGTAGGGCGTGAAATTTGCCATCAGGGATTTGTAAACGCCGGCCTGCCGAAAGATCTCGACCGGACCGATGAAAGACAGCAAGGCCACGTCTTTTTGCAGCGCAATGAAGAGGTTCATATTGGCCGGCACCACATTGCGCAGCGCCTGTGGAAGGATCACGTAGCGCATCGTGTCCGCCTCGGACAGACCCAGCGACATCGCCGCCGAGCGCTGGCTCTTGTGGATGGAGTCGATGCCCGAGCGAATGACCTCGGCGACGTAGGCGGCATAGACGAGGATCAGCGCGAGCGAGCCCCAGATATAGGGAGAATTCCACGGGCGCGGCAGGCCGAGCCCGGGAATACCAAAGCCGATGAGATAGACCACCAGGATCACCGGCAGGCCGCGAAAGATGTCGGTGTAAAGCGCTCCAAAGGCCCTCAGGGGGAACAGCACCGGATTGCGCACATCACGGCACAACGCAATCGCCAGACCCAGAAGCGCAATCAGAGGCGCGCACCATGCAAAGATCGCCACATCCAGAACAAAGGCATTCAGCAGACCGGGAAACGTCTTGGCGAAGACCTCGCCGTTGAAGAAGCTCTTCTTGACGGCGTCCCACCCCGGTGCCAGCGGCACCAGGATCACAATCGCCAGAACGAGCGCGCCGGACGAGACCGTTGCGATCCAGGTCGACCGGCGACGCAGGCGCGCCTCATAGGCGGCGCGGCGGCTCAGCCCCGCGCCTGCGGCATCGGTTGCCATGTCACTGAATGACGGGGACGCCGGTGTAATCCTGCAGCCACTGCGCTTCCAGTTCGGCCATCTTGCCGCTTTCATCCAGCGCCGCAATGGCAGCGTTCACGCAGTCCTTGAGCGGATTGCCCTCTTCCATGAGCAGGCCGAACTGGTCGGGGTTTTCCGAACGATCCGCCGGGAACTGTCCCAGGATCTTGCCGTCATTCACCACAACGGCCGCCAGATAAAGCGCGGTTGGCAGGTCAAAGAGCGCGGCATCGATCTGGCCGGCCTGCATGGCGGCGGTCACGTCCGCGTTGTCGCCGTAGAGCAAAGGGTCTTTGTCCGGGCCGACGATCTCGGTGAGCATGGGCACAGCGGTGGTATTGGCATCCGCGCCCCAGATGATGCCCTTGAGCGACGCAATCGTTGGCTCCAGCCCGTTTTCCACGGCAGCACCGGTGGTCAACACGGCCATGGCCGACGTGTAATACGGCAGCGAGAAATCGACCATCTGCTCGCGCTCGGGCGTGATCGAATATTGCTGCATGTTGAAGTCAAAGTTCTTGGCACCGGGTTGGATCGCCTCGTCAAACGAGGTCCGCACCCATTGCACCTGATCGCCCGAGAACCCCATCTCTTCGGCGATGGCGTAGGCCACGGCGGCTTCAAAGCCCTTCCCGCTTTCCGGTTTGTCATCGGCGACCCAGGGGTAGTAGGCCGGATTGCCGGTTGCGATGGTCAGAACGCCGTCGTTGAGCGTTTTTCCGGCGGCGCAAGAGGCATGGCTTTCGGCCAGGGCGGCGTTGGCGAAACTGACGCACAGCGCGGCGGCACAAACAAGCGAGAGCGATTTCATGGGCAGGATCCTTGTGAAGTCTTGCAATTGTTTCGCTCAGGTTTCCGCAGGCAGCGGGTTTTGTCCAGTCTTGTTGACCCGAAGGTTGGCCGACACGCGCTCGCAAACCTCCGACTGCGCGCGATATGTTGGCAGAGTCATGGCTGTGCCGAACCCGCGACGACGCGGGCCTGGAAGGGCTTGTCGGACCGCCGAAAGCTTTGCTTGAAATGTCGGCACGGGTCCCGTGACGTCACTTAGGGCCATCGCCCGGGGCACGACGACCCGGAGCATCGGGACACGGTCCATGGCCGGACGATCTGTCGTGCGGTTGGCTCCACGGGGTTTGGCGCTTGGAGAGGTCGGGCAGACGCTTCAAACGGAGAAGGCGAGCACCTGGCTGATCTGGGTCAATCCGCGCCCGGATTGCTCCATCCACGTGTTGAACGCCGTTTGAACCGCTGCCATGTCTCGTTTCGAGCTGGGTTGCTTGGTGACAATGCTCTCGGCGATCAGGCGGGCAACCACATCGGGCGACATGACATAGCCGTCCCGGCCCATGAACCGCAGCATCCGTTGCGCCGTGCCGCCGCCCAACCGGTTGCCGCGTTTGTTCAGATCGGCCAGAAGCCCGGCGTGATCGGTGACCGGCCAACCGGCAACAAAGGCTCCGACACCGCCATGTTCAGCGGCCAGATCCAGCACCATTCGCGCATTGTCCACAACCGAGGCGATTTTGGCGCCGTTGCGCACTATGCCTTTGTCGCTGAGCAACCGGTCCATATCCTCGTCATGAAAAAACGCCACGCGCGAGGGATCGAACCCCTCGAACGCAGCTTCGAAGCCGGACCATTTGGCGTCGATCACTTTCCAGCTGAAACCGGCCTGAAAGACGCATTTGGCCATCATCGACAACCAGCGGTCATCGGGGATGTCACTCAGGTCCCGAGCTGATTTCGGTTGGGACAGCAGCGCGTCAAGTGCCGCTGGCCCGCCCTTGCGGTCTGCGGCGATGTCAAAGATCTCATTGAAAGTGCGCATTGGGGCTGGTCCTTGTTTTTGGCGGCGACGGTGTCCGGATGGCGCAACATCCGACGGTGACCGGATCAGAGGCGTGCTGAGATCTGCCGTCAAGCGGCTTCTTTGATTGACCTTCGGTCCGGGCCCATGCCCCATTGATCCCATGAAGGACATGCCGCCCCGAGGATTCTCCGAAGCCGAGTTTCGTGACCGTACGGCGCGCATCCGGTCTGGTCTGGCAGCGGCCGGGATCGATGCCCTTTTGCTGACTACCGAGGCCGACATCCGCTATGTCACCGGGTTCCTCACACGTTTCTGGGAAAGCCCGACGCGCCCCTGGTTTGTCGTCGTGCCCCTGGGCGGTGATCCCGTGGCCGTTATCCCGTCCATTGGCGCCGAATTGATGGAGCAAAGCTGGATCACCGACATCCGCACCTGGTCATCGCCCGACTATTTTGACGATGGGATCTCCCTTCTGGCGCGCAGTCTGCGCGAGCTTTCCGGGTCATCGGGTGTGATTGCGGTGCCGGATGGACCCGAGACCCATCTGCGTATGCCCTTGGCCTCCTGGTCGGTTCTACAGGCGCGGCTGGGCGCCCGCCGCATGGAAAGTGACAAGGGAATCATGCGCAAGGTGCGCCTGATCAAGTCACCCGCCGAAATCGCCAAGATCGAGACCGCCTGCGCCATCGCCGGGCGCGCGTTTTCGCGCCTTCCCGAGATCGCCCGCGCCGGCGTTCCGCTTGAGGCCGTGTTTCGAAAGTTCCAGATGCTCTGTCTGGAAGAAGGTGCCGATTGGGTGTCCTATCTGGCTGGCGGTGCGGGTCCATCCGGGTATCGCGATGTGATTTCACCAGCCAGCGACCGGCCACTTGCCCCGGGTGATGTGCTGATGCTCGACACCGGCGCTGTCCATGACGGGTATTTCTGCGATTTCGACCGAAATGCCTCGATCGGGCCGGCGCATGACCGGGTTCGGTCTGCCCATGCCCGGCTGATCGAAGCGACCGAGGCCGGGTTTCAGGCGGCCCGCCCCGGTCAACGCGCCAGTGACGTGTTCCGCGCCATGTCCGAGGTGCTGACGGACAACACCGGTGGCCCGGACGCGACCGCTGGGCGCCTGGGTCACGGGCTGGGCCTGCAATTGACCGAGCCGCCTTCGCTCATGC
Organism: Pseudomonadota bacterium; assembly: GCA_039179965.1. Classification (GTDB taxonomy): domain Bacteria; phylum Pseudomonadota; class Alphaproteobacteria; order Rhodobacterales; family Rhodobacteraceae; genus Marinibacterium. The sequence goes on along the minus strand of JBCDEC010000016.1, from coordinate 15,050 downwards.
CGCAGGATCAGACGCTGTTGCGTCCCGGCATGGTACTGACACTGGAACCTGTGCTGAGCTGTGACGACGGGTGCTTTCTGGCGCATGAAGAAAACATCGTGATCGAAGAGACCGGTGCGCGTTGGCTGACCCGGCCTGCGGGTCGTGACTTGCGAGAGCTGCCGGCGTGAGCGTTCTGCCCTATGATCTCGATCCGTCCCGGCCGGTCCAACTCGGGCTGATCGTGCTGCAGGAAGACGAGACGATAGAGCGCGATTTCCGCCAGTTGCTGCCGGATCAAGTGAGCTGTCTGGTGTCGCGCGTGCCCTCGGGGCGCGATGTCACGCCCGATAGCCTGGCCGCGATGGCCGACCACATCACTGCCTCCGCCGCGCTGATGCCACGCGGGGCGCAGATCGCGGCCATGGGCTATGCCTGTACTTCCGGCGCCGCTCAGATCGGAGCGCACCAGATTGCGGATCTGATCGCTCGGGGTGGGCAGGCCGGGCCGGTCACCGATCCCGTCTCGGCCGTGCTGGCGGCGTGCCGGGCATTGGGGCTGCGGCGCCTGGCGCTGGTGTCGCCCTATGTGTCAACGGTTTCTGCGCGGTTGCGGGACGTGCTTGGGTCGCATGGCCTTGACACACCCGCGTTCGGCAGCTTTGGCGTGTCAGAAGAGGCGCAGGTCTCGCGCATTTCACACACCGCGCTTGTTGAGGGTGCGCGTCAGGTGGCGCGGGACGAGGAGGTCGACGGTGTCTTCCTGTCCTGTACCAATCTGCGCAGCCTGCCTGCAATCGCACAGCTTGAGGCGGACCTTGACCTGCCGGTGCTGTCCAGCAATCAGGTGCTTGCCTGGCACCTGCTGCGACTGGCGCGGGTCGATACGTCAAACGGGGTCGGCCGGCTGTTTCGGACATCCCTGCAGAGCGCTGACAAATAGAGATATTAAGCCGCCGTTAACACCCCACCTGCTATCGCTGAGCGCGGGTGAACATAGGTGGGTGATATGACTGAGGCGAGCAATCTGGCGCCAGTCATCATCAAACGAAAAAAGGTTTCTGGCGGCGATGGGCACCATGGTGGTGCCTGGAAAGTCGCCTACGCGGATTTTGTGACCGCGATGATGGCCTTCTTTCTGCTGATGTGGCTGCTGAACGCAACGACCGAAAAGCAACGCAAGGGGTTGGCTGATTACTTCTCGCCAACCGTCCCGGTCAGCCGTGTTTCGGGCGGCGGCGATGGCATGTTTGGCGGGCAAAGCGTCTTTTCGCAGGACAGCTTCATGGAGATGGGGACCGGCGCGGCCTCCATCCATCCCACCGAGGCCAACAAGTCGCGTGGCGAAAGCGGTCTGACCGAAAGCGGCGAGGAAGCCGCCGAACAGGATCAGGCTTTTTCGGATGTCGAACAATCCCTCATGGGACGGGGCGGTGAGAGTATGGTGACAGATGAGATGCTCAAGCATGTCATCTCGCAAGTGACCGATGAAGGGCTGATCATCGAGTTGTTCGCCACCGAGGATACGCCGCTCTTTGAGGGCGATACCATCCGGCCAACACCGCTTTTGCAGGATCTGGTGCGCATGGTGACGCGGGCGATCCGCAAGACGGAGAATCCGATTGCCATCGAAGGACATTTGCGCGCTCTACCCATTGTTCTGGCAGAGAATTCCGGTTGGGATCGCTCGACGCAACGGGCCCATCGCGTGCGCGAGATGTTCGAATTCTCTGGCGTGGATCCGGATCGGATTCGCCGTGTGACCGGGTATGCCGATCGTGATCTTGTCTCCAAGAACCCCATGTCCAGGCGCAATGACCGGCTGGAGATCATTCTGCTGCGCCAATAAAGGGGCGACACCGACGAGATAGGTGGGATTTGATATGTTAGCCCGGCCTTAATCCCAGGCACGCTAGCTGTTGCGGCAACAGGTACACGCAGCAACAGAAAGGTGCTTTCATGTCCATGTCGTCCTCCCTCAACGCTGGTGTCTCCGGCTTGCAGGCCAATTCGACGAAACTGTCCTCGATCTCCGAGAATGTGGCCAACGCATCGACCTACGGATACCGGCGGGTGGAGACCAGTTTTAACGCCATGGTGATGGGGTCGGGCGACAGCTATACCGCCGGGGGCGTTTCGACCTCGACCATGCGCCTGATCGATGAGAACGGCGCGCTGGTAAATACCGACAATGCGACGGATATTGCGATCACCGGTCGGGGATTTGTCCCGGTGACGTTCGAACCGGATTACTCCGCCGGCGGGTCCGAGATGTTGCTGAGTCGCGGCGAAAGCTTCCGCATCAACGAAGACGGGTATCTATCGACGGAATCCGGTCTTCTGTTGATGGGCTGGCCCGCGGACCAGGATGGCTCCATCCCCGCCTATGCGCGGGATACGGACGAAGGGCTCGAACCGATCCAGTTCAGCCTCAATCTGGCCAGCGACCCCACGACCTCGGTGTCGCTCAGCGTCAACCTCCCCGCAGTTGATACCGAAGCCGGCGCAGACGGCGATGTTCAGGAACTGACTGTCGAGTACTTCGACAACCTTGGCCGGTCGCAAAGCATCACGATAGAATTCACGCCCACCGTTCCGGCCTCCGGCACATCCAACGAATGGACCATCGTGCTGAAAGACGGGGCGCAAGGCGACGCGGTGATCGGCGAATATGTCCTGACCTTCGAAGACAGCCGGACAGCGGGCGGCACCATCCAATCGGTGACGACCGTCTCGGGCGGGACCTACGATCCAACGGATGGCACCATGATCGTCGCGGCGTCCAGCGGCCCGATCGAGTTTGATATCGGCGCGATCAACGACGAGTTTGGTCTCACGCAACTGTCCGACAGTTTCGACCCGATTTCGATCGCAAAAGACGGATCGGAGGTCGGCAATATGGTCGCCGTGGAGATTGACGACAACGGCTTTGTCAACGTGCTCTACGACACGGGCACCACCGCCACGCTTTATCAGGTGCCGTTGGCCAATGTTGCCAACCCCAACGGGCTGGAGCCGTTGAGTCAGGGCACCTACCGGGTGAATTCCTCCAGTGGCACCTTCTTCCTCTGGGATGCCGGCGACGGGCCGACGGGCACCATCTCTGGCTATTCGCGCGAGGAATCCAATGTGGATATCGCGGCTGAACTGACCAGTATGATTCAAACTCAGCGGGCCTATTCGTCGAATGCCAAGATCATCCAGACGGTCGACGAAATGCTCCAGGAAACCACCAACATCAAACGCTAATCGCGTTTAGGAGGACCCTACCATGTCCCTTACCGCTGCCTCTCGGAATGCGTTGAGCGGCCTGACCATGGCGTCGCTGACCACCCGATTGATTTCGGACAACATCGCCAATTCGATGACCCCGGGGTATGGCGTCCGGTCGCTTGGGCTCACCTCGGATCAGAACGGATCCGGGGTGCGCATTCTCTCGATAACCCGTTTTGTAGATCCGGTGCTTCTGGCCAATCTGCGCGAGGCGGACGCCCGGCTGGGCGCCGCCTCCACCATGTCGACCTTCATGCAACGGCTCGAAGGGGTGATCGGTCTTCCCGGGGAGGACGGTTCGCTGTCGTCGATGGTGGCCAAGTTCCAGGCAGATCTGCTGGAAGCTGCCAGCCGCCCGGATTCGAGCATTCGGCTGGACCAGGCCGTGACCTCCGCCTCCGATCTGGTTGGCGCGATCAATACCGCTGCCGATGGGGTACAGGATCTGCGCAACACCGCGGAAAAAGACATCGCCTCCCAGGTCGACCGCATGAACGAATTGCTGGTCTCCATCGATGAGGTGAATGAGACCATCATCAAAACCACGGTGACGGGAAACTCGGCCGCAGCTTTGATGGATCAACGCCAGAACCTGATCGATGAGCTGAATTCAATTGTGCCGGTTTCGACGGTCGAGGCGGAGAATGGGCGGGTCAAGCTCTACACCACCGGGGGCACGCTGTTGCTCGATACTGTTCCGGTAGACGTCGGCTTTACACAGGTCAATGTCGTCACCGCCTATGCCAGCATCGACGCCGGGACGCTCTATGGGCTGACGTTGAACGGTGGCGACGTCAACGTGGATCCGGACAGCAGTCAATTGCGCGGCGGCACGCTGATGGCCGCGTTCAAAGTCCGCGATGTAACGGCCGTGGAGATGCAAAACCGGCTGGATGGTCTGGCGCGCGACCTGATCGAGCGATTTGAGGATGCCGGCATAGACGGCACCCGCGCCGCTGGCGATCCCGGGTTATTCACGGATAGCGGCGCGGTGCTGGATACCTCCGGTATTCTCGGCCTCGCCCAGCGCCTGGAGCTGAACGCTGCGATTGATCCTGCCCAAGGCGGGGAAACCTGGCGCCTGCGGGATGGTCTGGGCGCAACCGTGGCGGGCAATATCGGCGATGCCAGCCTGATCCAGGATCTTCTCGGCGCAATGGATACCAACCGCACGTCCCCCACGGCCATCGGAACCGGGAGCTACTCGATGACCGGGCTGACGGACTACGTAAGTTCCCTCATCAGTTCCGAGCGCGCGGTGGCCGAGTCCGATCAAAGCTATGCCGCTCTCCAGCAATCGGAGATGGGCGCGCTTCTGGCGGCCGAAGGCGTCGATACGGATGCCGAATTGCAGACACTTCTGGTCATTGAACAGATCTATGCAGCCAATGCGCAGGTGCTGGAAACCGTCGACGCCATGCTGGCGACACTTATGGAGATCTGAGGATGGGCCAATATTCAATCGGTGATCTTGCGCAATCAAGCCTGCTGCGCCTGCAAAGCACGCGTATGCGGACCGATCTTCTGCGTCTCAGCCAGGAGCTGAGCACCGGCATGGTCTCCGACGTTGCGCTGCATCTCAACGGGGATCTCGGCTACTATGCGGATGTCGAGAAGAACCTCGTGCTCCTGAACGGATATGATCTGGCCGCGACCGAGGCCGGATTGTTTGCCGATGCGACCCAGTCGGTGCTGGGACGGGTGGCCACATGGCTGGAGTCGTCCATTCAAGCGACGCTGCCCGCGTCGGCCACCGCGTTTCAGGAAGCGCGTGATCAGGCCTCTGTTCAGGCGCTTAACGATCTCGAAGCCATCGTCGCGGCCTTGAACGGCACATCCGGGGGGCGCAGCCTCTTTGCGGGAACGGCCACCGATGCCGTGCCCATGATCGCTGCAAACACCTTTATCGATACGGTGAAGGCCGCCCTGCCGGCCATAACCGATCCTGCCAGCCTGGCCAGCGCCGTCTCGGATTGGTTTGACGACCCAACCGGCTTTGACGCCACCGCCTACCAGGGTGGCGTAACCGATTTGGCGCCGGCGGTGGTTGGCGAAAATGTGTCTGTCGGCATGGGTGTACGGGCCGATGCGGATGAGCTGAAAGAGGTGATGGAAGCCTTGACGCTCGCCGCTCTGGCCACCGATACGGACTACGGGTTTGACCCCGCGCGGCAAACCGAGGTGTTTGCGGCAGCCTCAACTCAGATGCTGGCCGCGCAATCGAGCCTGACCGGTCTGCAGGCCAATCTGGGAGCCGCCCAAGAGCGTATTGAAACCTCGGCCGCCCACAACGCAGCGGCGCGGGTGAGCTTTGAAACAACCCGGCTTTCTCTGATCGGTGCCGATCCCTTTGAGACCGCAACACGGCTGGATGACATTCAGCTGCGGCTGGAAAGCCTCTATGCCGTGACCGCCCGTATGTCGTCCCTGAACCTGGTGAATTTCATCTGATGCGCCTGATCGTCTTTCTGCTTTTGCTCGTTTTGCCGGTCGCAGCCGCGGCGGCGCCGGTCCGCCTCAAAGATCTGGTGGAATTCGATGGGGTGCGTGGCAACGATCTGGTTGGTTACGGTCTGGTCGTGGGGCTTAATGGAACCGGTGACGGGCTCCGCAACGCGCCCTTTACCGAAGACATCATGGCCACCATCCTCGAACGGCTCGGCGTCAACGTGACGGGTGAGCAGTTTCGTCCGAAAAACGTCGCGGCCGTTCTGGTCACCGCCAGCCTGCCGCCGTTCTCGCGTGCCGGATCTCAGATTGATGTGACGGTTTCGGCGATCGGTGATGCCAAAAGTCTCATGGGCGGCACGCTGATCATGACGCCGCTGAACGCTGCGGACGGGCAGATCTATGCGGTCGCCCAGGGGACGATTCTGGCCGGCGGCGTGGTGGCCGAAGGTGAAGCTGCGGCGGTCACGACAGGCGTCCCAACGGCCGGCCTGATCCCCTCCGGTGCGCGCGTGGAACGCGAGATAGAGTTTGAGTTGTCGTCCCTGACCACTGTGCGCCTCGCGCTGCGCGAGCCAGACTTCACCACGGCGGGACGTATCGAGACCGCAATCAATCGGGAATTTCGCCGGGATGTCGCCCTGATGCGCGACTCGGGCACCATCGAGATCAACATTGCCGCCACCCGAACGGAGTCCACGGCCCATGCTCTGGAGCGGGTGGAGAACATCCTTGTCGAACCTCAGCTCAAGGCTCGGGTGGTCGTCGATCAGCGGTCCGGCACAATTGTCATGGGCGCCGACGTCCAAATCTCCCGTGTTGCGGTGTCTCAGGGCAATTTGACTTTGCGCGTTGAGGAGGCCCCCATTGCCATTCAGCCCAACCCTTTCGCCCGCGGCGAGACAGTTGTCGTTGAACGCACAGGTGCTGAGATCGAAGAAGATCCGGGTATTCGCCTGGCGGAGGTCCCCGAGAGCGCGTCCTTGTCTCAGGTGATTGCGGGTCTCAACGCGCTCGGAGTCTCCCCACGCGACATGATCGACATTCTGCAGGCGATCAAAGCCGCCGGAGCGCTTCACGCTGAGTTCGTGGTCCGCTGAAGAACCGGCGCGCATGGCATGGATGCTCCCAAAACATCGCGTCGGCACGGCGGAGGCCGTTGGGACGCAAACTATCGGGGCACAGGTTTTCCTTGGATGCTTGGCATGTCCTCGGATCGATGAAGAGGACTTAGCGCAGCAATCCCGGCCTCTGTTGTCATCCCTAAACGCGCCGACAGCAACAGGGCGCAAGGCTGACCGGGATTGTTTCGTCCTGCGCCCATCCCTGGCCAGGCCTGAGGGAACAACAGTCTCTCGTTGAGACGATCATTGGTCCGGTGCACGTCGGACCTTCTCAAGACTACACTTTGGTGCGTCCTACCCGAGACAACGTCCTGTCACATGACACTGCGGTCTTGTCGCTAGCCAAGGCGTCACAGGAATTCGACCCGCGTCTCTTCTTCGGTCCCAACCCTATCTCGGGCAAAGCCGGAAAGCCCCCCAAAAGTCGGCAGGGAGTTCGATCAGTTGAAATAGGACCGTACCAGTGCCCCTGCAATCAGGCTCCATCCATCCGCAACGACAAAGAAGGCCAATTTGAACGGTAAAGCCACCACTGCTGGCGGAACCATCATCATGCCCATAGACATCAGGATTGCCGCCACCACCAGATCTATGACCAGGAAAGGCAAAAAGATGACAAATCCAATCTGGAAGGCGCGCGAAATCTCAGAAAGCAGAAAGCTGGGGACAAGCAGCGATAGATCGGAATCGCGCGCAGGTGTGTCCAGATCCGTTCCGGGCCTGAGCTCTGCCATGGCCAGATATGTCTCCTGATCCAGACGCGCGGCCATAAACACCCGAAACGGGGCCATTGTATTCTGAAACGCGGTTTCCATGTCGATGGTTTCGGACAGAAGCGGGTCAATCCCGACCTGCCATGCCTCGGTGAAAACCGGCTCCATCACAAAATACGTTAGAAACAGAGCGAGGCTCACAATGAGCATGTTTGGAGGCGCTTGCTGCAGACCGATAGCTTGGCGAAGGATCGACAGAACCGTCACCAGGAATGGAAAGCAGGTGATCATGATGACGAGACCGGGCGCGATGCTGAGCACCGTGACCAGCAGGATCAATTGAATGGTCCGCGCCGTTATGGATTGGCCGTCCCCGAGCGATATGGATATGTCCTGCGCAAATCCTGGCGCCGGCAGAATCATCAACACAAAGCATGCACCAATGACCAAAGCCGTGGCGCGCATCGTTTAACCCAACTCGTCGCGAAGGTTGGCAATCTCGGTCAGACGAACGGCGAGTTGTCCGGAGGCATCGCCGTCCACTTCTTCCAACTCGCCGCGGGCGACCAGTTTGTCACCGACATAGAGTTCAACCGGATCTTCCACCCGCCGGTCCAGGCCAAGGACCGCATTCTCTCCAAGCCGCATCAGATCGCGCACCAGGGGCCGGGCTTTGCCGACGCTGACCACAATTTCAATGGGGACGGCGGAAAAGGGGTTGCCGGCATCGGATTGCGCTTCGCTTTCAGGCGCTTCGGTCATGGGAGCTCTCCGTTTGAAGTTCAAAGACGTAGGCCGCCAGAGCGTCCTGAATCTCACTGGCAAGACTTCTCAGATCGATTTCAATACCGCCGGTTTCGAGCGCAAGGCGGGCCTGACCGTCCTGAAGGGTCTGATCTTCCATCACCACCACTCGCGCGCCCGCAGTCTCGGGAAGAAGCGGCGCGATCGTGGCCTCAGCTCCGGGCGGCACAGAAAGAACAAGCGGTCGTTCCAGTGCCGTCTGAGCGATACCCTGCATCGCCGCGACAATGTGAGGCGCGAGACCGGTTCGGATCAGTCCGGGCAGAAGTTGCTCTGCCATCGCTTCGAACACCGGCGTCAAGGCCGTTTGCATTTGCGCCATCGCTTCATGATAGGAAAACGACGCATTTTCAATATTTTGAAGCAATGCGGTCGACAAGCGCGCCTTACTCTGCATGTCAGCGGCCAGAGCGTCTTCCCATCCCGCAGAATAACCTTTTTCGAAGGCTGCGAGCCGCTGTTCTTCCAATTCAAGGCTGCTCATCAGCAGTGTCGCGGTATCAGCCGGGTTCGTGGTTCTGAAATCTTCGAGCAGATGAGAAATTGGCATCACGCGCTTTCCTCATCTTCCAGCCAATTGCGCAGGATTTCGATTGTTTCATCTTGGCGTTCGCCGATAAGATTGCGCAGCCGGTCAGCCGCACTTTCTTCACCGCCCCCCAGTGAGGGCAGCCCGCCAATACCTCCGTCCAGTTCGCCGCCCATCAAGGGCGGCAAAAAGCTATCTCCACCAGGATCGATCTCTCCATCCAAGGGAGCGGCCACGCCGAAACTGTCGTCGCCGTTGGCTGGCGGCAGAGCAGGCGCCGCGTCCATCGGAAGCGCTGCCGGAGCGGCCAGAATCGGACGCACAACAAACAGACCAAGAGCCAGTGCGACCAGGGCGAGAATGCCGACCTGTGCCAGTTGCATCATGTCGACACCCGTCAGATCGAGCAATGCGCCGCCCTCGGCCACAGTACCTTCCGGGGCTACGTTGGGCAGTTCCATCGATTTGAGCGTAATGACATCGCCGCGCGCCTCATCGAAACCGACGGCCGAGGACACGAGCTCGCGAAGATCGTCCATCTCTTCCTCGTCGCGGGGTACGGACTGGGCCGTACCGTTCGCGTCGGGTACGATCAAATTGTTCACCAGAACTGCGATCGTGAGCCGTCGAATGGCGCCCGGGTTCCGGAGGATTTCGCGTTCCACCTCAGAGACTTCGTAGTTGATCCGTTCGCGTGTTTCGCTGGTCTCGGCCTTACCTGTTCCGCCGTTCGCCGCATCTCCATCCGGAAGGTTGGAGGCCACGGTGACCGCCGAATTGGTTTCAGATGACGTGTTGGAGCGTTCTTCTGTATCTACGCTGATGGCGACGCGACCGTCCGGATCGAACCGTCGCTCGCGCACCGATTCGGTCTCCGTTACCGTATCCACTGAGACTTCGACCACCGCATTGCCGCGCCCGACGCGCGCTTCGATCAGACGCAGTACCTTTTCGCGCAGGTCTTCCGCCCGATCCTGCGCGCCTGTGCTTGCGGCGGTCTCTTCAGAGACGCCAATGACCTTGCCGTTGGAGTCAATCACGGCGACATCGTCAATGTCCAACCCCGCAACGGCCGACGCCACCAAGAACCGCAGCGCCTGGGCCTGTTCCGCTGAGATAGCGCCGCCCGAGGCCACGACTGCAATCGAAGCCGTTGGAGCGACGCTGCGTTGGAACGGACTGCTGGACCCGTTTGCAATGTGCACGCGGGCTTGGGCAATGTGAGGGCTGCCGACAATCGTGCGGGCCAATTCACCCTCTTTCGCGCGCCAATAGGCAGCATCGAACATCTGAGAAGTGGTGCCGAAGCCGGACAACCCATCGAGCAGTTCATAGCCACGCCCGCCGGTCGCAGGCAGCCCGTCTCCGGCCAGCGTCATACGCAATGCGTCCCGGTCCCGCATCGGCACATAGATCGAATCGCCGCGAATCTGGTAGGTAACGCCCCGCTGATCCAGCGCGCGCACAACATCGCCCGCCGACGCGGGATCCAGACCGGCATACAGCAGCCCCAGATTCGGCCGCGAAGCGATCCGGCTCATTCCAAACAGCGTCGCTACGACCAAAAGCGCGGTCACGCCGACCATTAGACGCTTGCGCGGGTCCAGCCCTGACCAGGCCCCCAACATTTGCTGCACATCAACCTCCGTCTTGCCCGGCGTCCTGCCGGGATTGCCGACATGTTTGGACGATCTGACTTAAAAATCGGTTAGTTCCTGCCGGGTTATGACAGAGGGGAAGATCAGCAAGGGAACATGGATGACGGACGCTGCCGCAGAACCGACGGACGAGCCCGCAAAAGGGGGCAAGGGTCCACTTCTCATCGGCCTTGTTCTGGCGCTTCTTGGCGCCGGAGGGGGCTTTTTTGCCGTGAGTTCGGGCCTTCTCCCGTTCGCGGCAAAGGACGAAATGCACGAGGAACACGTCGAAAAGGAAATGGACGTGGTGCCGACGGACGATATCGCGTTTGTCGAGGTGCCGGCGATGGTGATTTCCTTTACCGGGGGCGGTCGCCGCCAACTGCTTCGTTTCGCGGCGGAACTGGAGGCGAGCAAGGCCTATGTCGAGGATGTCGAGCATCTGCTACCGCGCATCGTTGACGTCTTGAATGGCTATCTCCGCGCGTTGGAGATCTCGGACATCGACGATCCGCTGGCCTTGACCCGATTGCGCGCCCAGATGCTCCGGCGAATCCAGATTGTCACCGGTCGCGACATGGTGCGCGACCTTCTCATCATTGAATTTGTACTGACCTAGGAGGCCGAGTTGGAACTGATCGCGGATATCCTGCTTGTCGCAGGCGCCTTGGGCGCCGGGTTTTACTGCTTTGTTTTGTCTCGCCGCCTGACGAAATTTAACGATCTTGAAAAGGGGGTCGGCGGTGCGGTGGCCGTACTTTCAGCGCAGGTGGACGACCTGAGCAAGGCATTGGAAAAGGCACAATCTGCGTCCGGCGAATCATCTGAAACGCTCTCCGACCTGACGCATCGGGCCGAAGCGGTGGCGCAGCGACTGGAACTTTTGATGGCGTCCATGCACGACGTGACCGAGGTCGCCGACAACCAGGAAGACGCGCGTGAAATCGCCCCGGAGCCGGAACCTCAACCCGTTGAAGAGGAACCAGTATCCGCGGAGCCGATGTTCATGCGCCACTCTGTCCAGCGAAAAGGCGCGGCGTGATGGCAAAAGTCCGGTTCGCAAAGAAGTTCGGGACGCGTGGCGGTTCCTTGTTGATGATTGCAGTTCTGCTCGCAGGTTCCGGTCTCATACGGGTTGTCACGCAAGCGGGCCCTGCGCTCGCCAAAGCCACCAGCGATGAAGCTGTTCTGGCGGCTGAACAACCAATGATGTCCGACAAGGAGCAGGATCCGGATGAGACGGTCGATCGCACGGCACTGCAGACCATGTTGGATGCCTTTCGACAAAGAGAAGCCCGGATTGCCGAACAGGAACGTCTGCTCGAAGAACGCAGCTATGCGCTTGATGTTGCCGACAAGGCCGTTACCAGAAAGCTGCAGGAACTCATCGAAGCGGAAGCTGCCCTAAGAGAGACACTGTCTCTTGCCGATGGTGCGGTCGACAAGGATATTGCCCGCCTGACAGTGGTTTACGAGACGATGAAGCCCAAAGAAGCCGCAGCTTTGTTCGAAGAAATGGCGCCCGAGTTTGCGGCCGGGTTCCTGGCCAGAATGCGTCCGGAAGCCGCCGCGCAGATCATGACCGGGCTGAGTGCTGAGGCAGCCTATACAATCAGCGTTGTATTGGCCGGACGCAACTCGCGTGCGCCGATCGAATAACAAGTCAGATAAGCGAAATCTTAAACTCGTAGGGCCAATCTGAGCCCGGGGCACAAACCAAGGGGCAGGTCATGTTCGGGTTGATCGGCATAGTCGTGATTTTTGTGATGGTGTTTGGCGGCTATCTGCTCGCCGGAGGCAAGCTCGGAATCATCCTCAAATCGCTTCCGTTTGAAATGATGATGATCGGGGGCGCTGCCACTGGCGCCTTCTTCATCAGCAATGATCTGGGCGCAATCAAACAAACCGGCAAAGATATCGGGAAGGTGTTCAAGGGACCAAAGTGGAAGCCTGATGACTACCGCGACCTGTTGTGTCTGCTGTTTTCTCTCATCCGCATAGCGCGGCAGAATCCGGTTTCTCTTGAAGCGCACATCGAAGATCCTGAGAATTCAGATCTATTTGGCAAATACCCAAAAATTCGAGACGACCATGAAGCTGTCGATCTCATCTCAGATACTCTGAGATCCGCGTCGATGAACTACGATGACCCGCACCAGGTGGAGGAGGTGCTGGAAAAGCGTATTGAGAACAATCTCCACCACGCTTTGCATTCCAGCCACGCGCTTCAAACGGTGGCCGATGGCCTGCCTGCGTTAGGGATCGTGGCGGCCGTGCTCGGGGTGATCAAGACGATGGGTTCGATCGATCAACCTCCTGAAATTCTGGGTAAAATGATCGGCGGAGCGCTGGTCGGAACCTTTCTTGGTGTGTTTCTTGCATATGGCCTGGTGGGGCCTTTCGCCGCAAAGGTGAAAACCGTCGTCGAGGAGGACGGCCATTTCTACCAATTGATTCGTGAAGTACTCGTGGCGAATCTTCACAACCATGCTCCGCCCATCTGCATCGAGGTCGGGCGGCAAAACACTCCGCATCACTTCCGACCCAATTTCTCAGAATTGGAAGAAGCTTTGAAGGCCGTCAAGCAGGACGCCGCATGATCCTGCGTGTGGTTTTCCTTGTCATTTCGTTTCAGGTACCAACCCTGCTTTTGTCGCAGGTGGTGACGGTTCAGTCCGGAGAGCATGACAACTTCACACGACTGGTCGCCCGGCTGCCAAATGGAGTTGATTGGCGTTTGGAACAGGACGGCCGTGTCGCGCGACTGTTTTTTGAAAGTGATAGTGTTGAGTTTGAGACGTCCGATGTCTTCTTGCGCATACCGAAAGACCGGCTTGAGGACCTGTCTCAAAGTGCAATGGGTGAGCCACTGACCCTGCAACTGGCGTGCAACTGCCCTGTCGCAAGTTTTGTGGAGGACGACGTCTACGTCGTCCTCGATATTGAAAATCAAAGAAGCGAAGAGCCGGTACAGTTCGGGTTGACCGATGACCAGGCCGAAGCGGTGGCAGAAGTGACGCTGCCAAGCCTCTTGCTTCCGCCGGATCCTCTTTCCTTGCGACAGGCTGCAAGCCCGGATCAATCTCCGCCATCCATTCCCACTCTGCCCACTGCTGAGCCGAGCGGGCCAACGACACGACCGGTGCCGGTTGAATTGAGCGTGCCGCCTGCGCCGTTACCTTTGGATCAGGCTGAATTGGCCCTTCAAAACCAAATTACGCGTGCGGCGCGTCAAGGTCTGGTTTCCATGCTAGACGAAGCACAAGAAAGCAGCTTGGAGCCGCGCCCCAAAGAAAGTCAGAGCGGTCACACAACGCAAACGAACAACTTTCGCGCCGTCACCAGTTTCGATCGCGATATGGTTGCATCCGGTGGGTCGAGTAGCATCGTCGAAACATCCGGCCGGTGTTCGGATCCTGACCGTGTCGATCCCGCTAACTGGGGTGACGAGCGACCATTGGGCCACCAGTTGGGGTCCCACCGAATGCAACTCGTCAGCGAGTTTGACCAACTAACGGATGCCAAGCTCATCGAATTGGCGAGAACGTACCTGTATTTTGGGTTCGGCGCTGAGGCCTCTCAAATCCTGTCACAGGTATCGGATACGACACCTGTAGAGCCATTGTTGGCCCTGTCTCGACTGTTGGACACTGGCGCCCTCCAACGGCCTCATCCATTTGAAGGCCAGACTCACTGCAGTTCGCCGGTCGCGCTTTGGTCTACCTATGCGAACCCGGTTGATGATATTGATAAAGTGAATTCGGGCGCGGTTGTGCGTGCGTTCGTCGAATTACCTGTACATCTCAGAACTCACATCGGCCCCGGCTTGGCCAGGCGTTTCTCCGTAATTGGTGACGCTGAAACCACAGACACTTTGCTTCGTATTATCGATCGCGCTGCACCTGACACCAAGGCCGATTCCAGCTTCGCCGCCGCGGAACTGGCACAGTTGAACGGGGATGAAGAGCTTTCCGAAGGCATCATCGAACACGTCGCGCATAGCGGCGTAGAACAATCTCCTGACGCAATTGTCGCACTTGTTGAGCAGAGGTTTCAAAACCGAGAAGCCCTGCCAAACGACACAATAGTACTTCTGGATACATATCTGTTCGAGTTGCGAAATACGGAACAAGTTTCTGAATTGGAAGAAGCCTATGTTGTTGCCCTGGCACTTTCAGGAGACTTTTGGGCGTCTTTCGATGTTCTAAAAGAGATGAACGTCGAGAACAGAAGCGAATCCGTCCAAAAATTCACATCTCTTTTGACGGAGCTCTCGGACGATATGACGTTCCTGGAAGTCCTAATGTCTCATGAGAGCATTTTTCAATCCGAAGTGTCCTTGGATCAGTCGATAGAGGTCGCGCATCGCCTGATCCAGATAGGTTTTCCTCAAAAGGCATACGACCTCCTGGATAAATATCCGGACGTCGAGGATTCCTCTACATACAAGACGCTGAAAGCCGAGGCTGCACTGAATGCCGGTTTTCCTCGACGGGCATTGTTGGAACTTATCAACATGGAAGGTGAAGACGTTGACCTGTTG